>JAUHWU010000176.1 GCA_030427065.1 Gammaproteobacteria bacterium
TTGGGCTGATGATTTTATTAGTAAGAGATTACCAAAGAGGGAAGATGTGGTGAGCCAGGATACATTGAATAACACAGTAAAAATTCAGAATACAGCTACCCGTCAGAAACCGGAAGTGTATGGGGATGCGCATCCGAAAAGTCTGTTGCGCGCCATCATGGAGGAAGGCGAACACCTGATTTCTCTTGAAAATCAGCACGTATTATATGCGGACCAGTTTGATGAAATTACTGTGCTGCAGTTATTCAGGCTGGCGGCAAAATACGAAAGTAATCCCAGTCGTTTCAGCTCACCCTTACAGGGAAAAGTGCTTATCAGTGCCTTTTATGAACCCAGCACCAGGACCCGCCTGTCCTTTGAAAGTGCCTGGCACCGACTCGGTGGTGACATCATGTCGATCACTGACCGTTCCACCACAGGGATTGCCAAAGGTGAATCGCTTGCTGATGTGGGTGAGATGTTCAATAACTATGCTGACTGTGTGGTACTCAGGGATACACGCGCAGAGTCTCTTGAGGAAATGCTGAGTTCACTGCGCATACCCATTATTAATGCCGGCAATGGCATCATGGAACACCCGACTCAGGCCATGGCAGATCTTTACACTATTTTCAAATGGCGTCCTGCACTGATAAACAAGGACGTGGAGGATAAGGGCAAGATCAAGATAGGCATCATTGGTGTGGCCCATAAAATGCGTACGGTAAGAAGCCTGCTGAAAATATTTTCAGTGTTTCCCCAGGCCTTCAGTGAGATTCATATTTTTTCTACCGATCCTGATGAAGATGAAGGTGGATTTCTGGAAGAAATGCGTGACAGGGGGCTCAACATTATTGAAGGCAACAAGTTTGAAGACGTGGTGTCTGATCTCGATGTTGTCTATATCAATGCCATTGCCTGGGTTGGAGATAGTTTCGAAACCTATGGTGCGGAGTTCAAGCTGGATGCCAGCACACCATTCAAGGATGATGCGATCATTCTGCATCCTCTGGCCCGCGGTGAGGAATTGTCGACCGAGCTCGATAACACGCCTCACAACTGGTACTTCTCACAGGCACGCGGAGCGGTGTTTGTCAGAATGGCCTTGCTGACCTGTCTTGTGCATCGCGTGGGCAGGGTGCTGGACGTTGTTTAATTTCTGCAGGCCAGCAGGTCAGCGCTTTGATTGTTACTAAAAAAGTGCAAACAACCCATTATTCAAGAACCTCTTTTATTAACTTTACATAAAACAAGCAGAAGGAAACTATGTGCGGAATAGCAGGCATTCTTCATGCCGATAAAAATAAAACAATCGATCCCCAGTTACTGGTAAATATGGCAGCGATACAACATCATCGCGGCCCTGATGGATTTGGTGTTAAAACCTTTTCTGACCAGGGCGTGGGTTTCAGTCACGCAAGACTTTCCATCATTGATCTTGATGAGAGTCGAGGCAAGCAACCTTTTGCCAGTGAAGATAATCGTTTATTACTGGCTCATAACGGCGAGTTTTATGACTATCAGCGTATTCGTGCGCGACTTACCGCCCAGGAAGCGCGATTTTCTTCCAAGAGTGATTCCGAAATCATTCTTCATCTGTTTCCACGCTACGGTCTTGAAACCACGCTTGAAAATCTGCGTGGTGAATTTGCTTTTTCCCTATATGACCGTCAGGAGGAAACGCTTTATCTTGTGCGAGACCGCTTTGGCGTCAAACCACTGTACTGGACACAGACAGGCGATACGGTGGTCTTTGGTTCAGAACTGAAAGTTATTTTTGCTCACCCTGAAGTGAAGCGACAGTTTGCTTCACAAGGCCTTTATCATCAGTTAATGCAGACCATGGTGCCCGGCACCACCGCCTTTAGTCATATTCACCAGGTCAAACCTGGACATGTGGTCAGCATCAAGAGGCGTGATAACCGGCTGGAAATCAATGAGCATAAATACTGGGATCTTGATTTTCCAAGAGAAAATGAACGCGAGCCATTGAGCGAAGCCCAGGCTATTGAAATGACACGTGAGGGCTTGCTCAATGCAGTAAATCATCGCATGGTCGCGGATGTCCCTGTAGGTTGCTACCTTTCTGGCGGCATAGATTCATGTGCCATTCTGGGTCTTGCCTCGGCCTGTGCACAGCAACCGGTCAAGGCTTTCACCATCGGCTTTGATGATGCGGCCTATGATGAAAGTGCTATTGCCACAGAAATGGCAGAGAGCTGCGGTGCTGATCAGGACATTATGCGATTGTCCGGCAATGAACTCTATGGGCATTTTGAGGAAACCCTCTGGCACACAGAGCGAACCATCTACAACACGCTGGGTGTGGCCAAGCTACTAATGAGTCGTCACGTTAATAAAAGCAATTACAAAGTGGTCATGACAGGGGAAGGCTCGGATGAATTATTTGGGGGTTACCCTGCCTTTCGCCGCGACATGTTTCTGCATGGGCTCGATAGCCTGAGTTCCCATGAGAAAGCAGAGTGGCACGCCATGCTCAACGAGAGTAACTCTCTTTTTACCGGGGCTATGTTGGCAAGGGAGCAGGTCGATGATGCGGATTTGCATATCAAGGTTGGCTTCACGCCCAGTTGCCTGCAACCCTGGCTGGCCTGTGCTGATTTTGTACCGACACTGCTTTCTGAAGATAAACGCAAGGAACTGGATGGCTATAAGCCCGGCGCAGCCATTGCAGCCACGCTGGATGAGGATCAAATGCAGGGGCGCCATGCGCTGGATAAAGCACAGTACGTGTGGTGCAAGACCATGCTGGAAGGGCAGATATTAACCTGGGGTGGAGACCGTGTGGACATGGCCAACTCCATGGAAGCACGTCCGGCGTTTCTCGACCATCATCTGGCCGCCATGGCAGTGAAACTCCCCCCTCAATATCGCATCAAGGGACGAACGGAAAAATGGGTTTTACGGGAAGCCATGAAAGGCATTTTGCCGGAGGTCCTCTACAAACGCGAAAAATTCGCTTTTATGGCACCGCCTGCGCATACCGACGAGAAAAAATGGGCGCAGATGAAACTGATTTCAAACAAGCATCTGAGCAAGGAGGCCGTGGAATCAGCCGGGTTATTGTCTTATGAAGGTATCTGCGATCTTTTTGATAAATATGAAACACCGGAAACCACGGTGGCAGAAAAAGTGCAGATGGATGCAGTCATCAATCATTTAATGGGGGTGCAGGTCCTGCACAAGCAGTTCATTGCTACAGATATTCCCGGTCTGGCCAGACAAAGGGCAGATGAACTGGGCTGGGCAATCTGAACGTCAGTTGTTAGTCTAGACAGTTAATGTAACTGAAAATGAATTGAGAAAAAGAGATAGCTGGAAATTTATGGGAAAAAAAGAGCCGGTCACCACTGATTTGAAAATAAACCTGGATCGGGTAAAGAATGATGTCTATACCATCGGCCACTATGGCTATAACCCCGATGACAAGGGGATTTACCGACAGGGATTTTCTGACGAGGACATGAAGCTTCGGCACTGGTTCCGCAAGTATATGGAACAGGCTGGTCTGGCAGCGTCCATTGATGCTGTGGGCAATGTCATTGGTCGTCTGGAGGATCCGCAAGAACCGAACCACAAGACCCTGCTTATTGGTTCACACCTTGATTCGGTGCCGGCAGGGGGAATGTTTGATGGCGTGCTGGGCGTAGTTGCCGGTCTGGAATGTATTCGTGTACTTAAAGAAAACAATGTACCGCTGAAACATGCCGTTGAAGTGATAGGCACCAGCGAGGAAGAAGGCCGCTTTGGAGGTATGCTCGGCTCACAGGCGCTGACCGGTAATCTCAAACTGGACTGGCTGGAAAAGGCCAAGGACAGCAGCGGCGAGTTGTTACGTGATGCCATGGCACGCCAACAGTTTCATTACTGGGAAGCTATGGATCTGGCCCGTGATCCGGACAAACTGGCGGGCTTTCTGGAACTGCATATTGAACAGGGACCGGTGCTGGAAGCCGAGCATCAGCAAATCGGTGTTGTCGAAGGTATCAGTGGAGTATTCAAGTGGCTGATTAAACTCATTGGCAAGCCCGACCATGCCGGTACGGCGCCGATGAATCTGCGCAGTGATGCTTTTATGGGGGTAGCTGACTTTGCCCATGAAATTTCCAGGATTATCAACGAAGAGGGCACTGAAAAAAGTCGTTTGACTATCGGTCAGGTAGAACTCAAACCCGGATTTGCCCATACCGTGCCCGGGCAGGTGGACTTTACGCTGGTGGGCAGGGATATGTCCGAGGAAGTCATGCATGGTCTTGCCAACAGCTGCCGCAAGGTACTGTCAGCTATCGCTCGTAATCACAAGCTTATGTTTGAATACGAGGAAATGAGCTGGCTGGCGCCAAAATACTGTTCACCGGAAATGATGGCTATTCTCGAGAAGCACTCCAAGGCCCTGGGGTATAAAACCATTGTTATGCCCAGCGGTGCCGGACATGACGCCCAGTTTTTCACCGATATCACACCAACCGGGCTGCTTTTTATTCCCAGTGTAGGGGGAGTGAGTCATGCGCCGGATGAATGGAGTCACTGGCATGATGTTGAGAAAGGCTGCAATGTGCTGTTGAACAGTGTGCTTGAAATTGTGGCGAAGTATTCAGTCAGAAATTCTGAAGTAACGTTTTAGTAAGCTTCATCGAGATGAACTTTCTAAACAATCATTTCCAGCAGAAATATCACAGGTTACAAAATTCAGTTCATCAACTGATTTGTTCAAAGAATAGGGTGTGCCTGAGGGTCTTGCTGATTATCTCTTCAGCTTGATTTGCCGCAGTTGATACCGGCTAGTTAACAGTTGGCCTGTTAAAGAAAGGCGCCAGCACACGATAGAACCAGTTGTTCATGACAATGGGCGCATCAAGTGATGCCAGGCACAGGCAATCCTCATCCTGGGATGCAACTGGTGTATGTGATTCACCACTGGTGCGCACAATATAATCACCGACATGGTAGTGATCTTCCTGATCAGAAAAACTGCCTTTCAGCACCACGGTAATTTCATCTCCACGGTGATGATGCTTGGGCACATTTCCGCCTGCCTTGATGTGGAAAAGTGTGGTTTCCCTGTTTTGGTCAGCCAGCGGAATATCAGAAAAACGAAAGGACTTGCCAATATTGCGCCATTTCAGGCTGTTGATATTACCGCTGGTGAGTTTCTGAATAGCCTGGGGAAGGTCTTTTAAG
>JAUHWU010000177.1 GCA_030427065.1 Gammaproteobacteria bacterium
GTTAAAGGTCGGCCATTCAGCGATATCTGCAATCATCACTGTGCACTTAACAATGTCCTCAAGAGTAGCTTCCTTGATCGCCAGTATTGATGTCATGTTCCTGAAGATCTGGTGGGTTTCATTTTCAATTCCACCTTCGACGAGGGTGAACGTGGCAGGGTTCACTCCCAGCTGGCCTGACATAACGAGGATGTCTTGAAACAGCACCGCATCTGAAAAGGGCAGATTCAGTTCGGCACTTTCATCGCTGACGATATATTCCACATCATCAGCCATGGCTGTTTGAAAGACAGTGATTAATAGCAGCACAAAAAATAAATTAAGGGGTTTTTGCAGGGTTCGCATTTCAGGATTTCCATTTTTCTGATTTCAAGGCAAGCACGGACAGATTAAATGGCTCAGCTTTCATGATTACGTTTATTATTTTATTAACTGCAGAAAGCATGCCATTCATTACTGCCAAATACAGAATAAAAAATTATTGAAATTCATGGGCTTGCAAAATTGCCCTTTATTGGCTCGCACCAGCTTCGTGCGCCTGGAGGTTTTTTGCTTCAATTTTGGGAAGAACAAGGATGAATACTGTTTTTACTGAAGTAGGTAGGCTGCCTGATTTAATCAACGTTGTTGGCCATTCTGGTTGGTGATTTCAAGCTGGATGTAAATTCAGTCTGTTATAAAATATCAACTGGCAAGCTGAGCGAGATCTTCGGATTCTCACCGATGATGAGCCTGCTCTTGAGTAGCTTTTTACCAATGGCACGTTGATGTTGAATCAAAACAATGTGCCAATGGAAAATTTGACATGCTTTAACAAAAAAACACAGGGAGACAGGTAGATCAGCACGTTCAGGTTTTTGTCATTAATAAAAAGGGAGGGGGAAATTTTTAAGCCAGCCAATATAACCATAAAAAAAGTATGTGATATCTGTGTTTATTACCTGTCCTGCGCGGATAGAAAGTTTTATTTGACTGTCACGTATGAGTTAGTGGTTCAGTTTTTGGGGCAGGCAAAGTCAAATGGTCATATATATCTTTAACATATTGATATATATAGGAAATAATCCATTTCCGGGCTATCTCTTCGAACAAGGTAATCCCTGCAGTTGTCTAGCGGTGATGACAGTTCAATTGGTACGCGTCGAAAATACTTCCATTCACATTTTTTCCTTGTTATGTTCACGTTTCCGGAATTTATGAGCCGGGATATTTTCTATTTTTACAATCAAAAAAACCAAAGGGGGTTTTAGATAATGCGCAAACAATTCCTGCGTAAGAAAAACCTTGCACTCGTCGTTTCAGCTGTATCAACCATGCTGGCCGGTGGAGCAAGTGTTAATGTCACTGCACAAGAGTTAGAAGAGATTACTGTTACAGGTTCTCGTATTGTAAGACGGGACCTGGATGCTGCCAGTCCAATTGTCACTATCGGTAGTGAGACGTTTGATAACTCAGCGACTACTTCTGTCGAGTCTGTACTTAACCAGCTGCCACAGTTTGTCCCAGGTGGAACACAGTTCAACTCAAGTGTTCAGAACAGTGCCACCAGCACACCGGGTGCCGCTACCCTGAACCTCAGAGGCATGGGTGCCAACCGTAATCTGGTCTTGATTGACGGCAAACGTGCCCAGCCGGTTAACGCGACGATGGTTGTTGATATCAACACCATTCCAGCGGCAGCCATTCAAAATGTGGAAGTAATTACCGGTGGCGCCTCAGCCGTATATGGTCCTGATGCCATGGCCGGTGTTGTTAACTTCATCCTGAAAGACGATTTTGAAGGTGTTGAGTTTGATTTCCAGCGTGGTGAAACCGCCGAAGGTGATGGTGAAGAAGAACGCTTCAGCATGCTGATGGGCATGAACTCAGCGGATGGTCGTGGCAACCTGATGGTTGGTATCGACTGGACCAAGCGTGGCGAAGTGCTGCAGCGCGATCGTGATTTCTATATCAATGGCTGGAATGATCCCGGTAACCCGGGCGGTGACTTTATTGTTCCTGCTGCTTTTGCCGGTAATGCCAATCCAAACCCAGCCTCCCAGGCAGCAATTGATGCCTTATTCCCACAGGTTGCTCCCGGAACAATTGGCAATGCGTCTGACATCTATTTCAATGCTGATGGCAGTCCTTTTGTTGTACAGGGTGGTCTTGGTTATAACGGCCCGTTCAACTGTCTTGATTGCGGTGATTATACTTTGATCAAGCAGTTGAATAATGGCAACCTTGACCAGCGTGGTCGATCCATCGATCTATTTCTTTCTACGCCATTGACAAGACATTCCGTGTTTGTCCGCGGCAACTATGAAATTACAGACAATATCTCTGCCTTCACTCAGGTGAATTACACCAATGTGAATGTTACCCAGCGCGGCAATACGCCTCCTGCCATTACAGTCTGGTCGGCTCCCGGCGTTCCCCGTGACGGCCGTGCCCTGCCACCAGTACTGGAAACGCTACTGGACTCTCGCGCTGACCCGGATGGTGTATGGCCACTGTTCCACGTATTGGACTATAACGGCAATATCAATGGCGAAAACGACAATAATGTCTGGCAGTTTATGGTCGGCCTTGAAGGTGACCTGAGAGACGGTGACTGGACCTGGGAAGCCTATGGTTCACGCGGTGAAACTGATATTCAGGCGGTCTACAATAACCTGCCTTCCCTGCAGCGTTACCAGCAACTGGTTTACGCACCTAACTTTGGCCAGGTTTCCAATTACACGCCGGGCGCCGTCAATGGTGTGGGTACCGGACGTGGTTACGTCTTGAACTGTACTTCTGGTTTGCCAGTATTTGAGAAGTTTGAGGTCAGTGAAGACTGTCTCACCAGCATTGACTCTCAGCTGGTTAACCGCAGTGTGTTGACCCAGGAAATTCTGGAATTCAATATCCAGGGTGGTCTTGGTGACTGGTTTGAACTACCTGCTGGCGAAGTGCGTTTCGCGGCCGGTGGAACTTACCGCGGTAATGGTTATGAATTTAATCCGGGCAATCCGGTACAGCAGCTGCGTGACAACCCGGTTGGGGTATTCGCGAATAATGCCACAGGCGGTAAAATCAGTGTTCGCGAGTTTTATGTAGAGGCACTGGTTCCTATTCTTGACAGCCTGACTGCTGAACTGGGTTATCGCTATTCTGACTTCAACACAGTGAATGGTGGCGTTGACACCTATAAAGCTATGTTTACCTGGAATGCACTGGACAATGTCACTTTCCGTGGTGGATTCCAGCTGGCAACCCGTGCACCTAATATTGCCGAGCTGTTTACTGCGCCAACCCAGGAAGTGGTAGGTCACCCGGATCAGGATAACTGTTCGGTAACAACCCTTGCTCCTCATGGTAACGTGCCATCCAACCCGGATCGTCAGCAGGTGATTGATCTGTGTCGTGCCATTATCGGTAATGATACTTCCGGTTTTGACACCCAGACTTACTCCATTACCGGTATTCCCGGACCAGAAGGTTTCCACAGACAGAACCCTCCGTTCTTCCCGCTGGAAATTGCTCTGCGTCAGGGAAATCCCAATGTGGGTCCTGAAGAAGGTGAAACCATTACTTTTGGTGCAGTCGTCTCCGATCCTTTTGGTCTGGAAGGTTTGACTATAACAGCGGATTACTATGATATTTCATTGACTGACACCATTAACCCATTGAACGTGCAGACTGTTTATGACGCCTGTTTCAATGCCAATGGCACTTCAAACCCAACCTATGATGTCAACAACCCAAGATGTCAGCAGATTCGACGTAATCCCTTCACCGGTGACCGTGAAGAAGTCGATACCCCGTTTGATAATCTGGGCACGCTGGAAACACAGGGTATTGACCTGACAGTCAACTACAACATGGACATTGGTCCAGGTAGTCTGGCCATCAACAGCACCATGAACTTCCTGGACAGCTTTGAGTATCAGTTAGCGCCAGGTGACAGGGTTGTTGATGCCACCGGTACGCTGGATCAGGGTGGTCTGTATGACTTCCAGGCACTGACTCGCTTCAACTATTTCTGGGGTGATTTCAATGTCGGTCTGTCCTGGCGTCATCTGGCCAGTGCGGAATCTGCCGCAGCGTCACTGAGTCCTAATACGACTATTCAGGGTCCAGGGTCTTACGATGTCTTTAATTTCAATGGTGGTTATAACTTCGGTGAAAACTACAGCTTGAGATTTGGTATCGATAACCTGTTCGATGAAGATGCTGAGCTCACCAACGCAAACCCTGCGGGCGGTGATACCAATACTGACCAGACTAACGCAGCGCTTTATGATCTGCTGGGACGTCGTTACTTTGTTGGTCTGAGAGTTTCTTTCTAATTTTCTGAAAGTAATGATCAAAAAAACCCCGTCGCAAGACGGGGTTTTTTTATGCCTGTATTATTTGAAAATAAGCTTGAGGAAAGTCAGGGTTAATTTTTTTTTTACAAATAGCCTGCAATTATGGCTTTTAATCAAGAATATACTTAACTTCCCGATTACGGATGAATTGGGAAATAATCCATTTTTCCCCGGATATGGTTGGCCGTCCCGCATGTTTGGAGCGCAGATCGGAGGAGCCGTCCGCAAGGGCGTTAACAAAAAACAGTCCATCTCCGGTGTTTCCCTTATAGCTCAAGTCCAGCTCGGTAAACATCGTCTCCCCACCTTCATAGTCATCATTCAGGTAAATCAGGAAAGTGATAATGCGTTGACCATTATCCCTTATTTCCCGTTCATAATCGGGCATGGAAGGATCCACGAAATCAAAATGATCTGAAATTTCCTCACCAGGTTTATAGTTGAGAATTGCGGTACCTTCCATTTGCGTCATTGGTATGCCGCAGGCGGCACTCATTTTTTGCTGTATAAGAAAGTGCAGCAGTTCGTTTTCTACCAGATTGAATTCAGCGATAGAGTTGGTCCGTGTTTCAGACTGGTAATTCTGCCGCTTGCTTGCATCGTAAACCAGCGCCGGCTTCAAACGACTGACAGAAAGCCTGATAAGCCAGCGGCATATTGGGGCCGACAATAATTCAGGGAATACTTTTACCATGGGTTCATCATTGATGACCTGTCCTGCGGGCTCATTTATCCATTGCGCGAGATTGATCGCTGTTGCCAGACTTTGCCAGTACTCGGCTTCATTGTTCGTAATAAGGGCAGGC
>JAUHWU010000032.1 GCA_030427065.1 Gammaproteobacteria bacterium
AGCCGCTACAAAAAAAGTAGCGAAAAAGGCGGTCAAGAAAAAAGTGGCTAAAAAGAAAGTAGCAAAGAAGAAGGTGGCCAAGAAAGCAGTCAAGAAAAAAGTCGCGAAGAAAAAAGTAGCGAAAAAGGCCGTCAAAAAGAAAGTGGCCAAGAAAGCCGCCAAGAAGAAAGTAGCGAAAAAGGCCATCAAGAATAAAGTGGCCAAGAAAAAAGTCGCTAAGAAAAAGGTAGCCAAAAAAGCGGCTAAAAAGAAATAAAAACAGATCGTTTGGTGGGACTAAGGGAAATTGTTAATTAGCCCCATAAACCCTGGAATTACCAGTTGTTTATACACAACTTATTGTTTCTTAAATAATAAATCCTCCGCAGTATGTGCTGCGGGGGATTTTTTTATGCAGATTGATGATGCCCGTAATCCTTGCAATAGACACATCTACTGAAGCCTGTTCCTGTGCTTTGATCATGAACGGCTCCATCACAGAAACTTTTGAAGTCATTCCACGCCAACATGCCAAACGCTTGTTGCCAATGATAAAAGACCTTCTGGCAGACCAATCTCTTGATTTTTCAGACCTGCAGGCCGTTGCTTATGGGCAGGGGCCAGGGTCTTTTACCGGGTTAAGAATTGCTGCCGGTGTAACACAGGGCATAGCGTTTGCAGCCAATTTGCCGGTAGTTCCGGTATCTTCTCTAGCTGCACTTGCTTATCAAGTGAAAGATGAACTGAAGCAGGAGTCGGCAATAGTATTCAGTACTCTGGATGCCCGTATCGATGAAATTTACTGGGGAATGTATGATGTTCAAGGTACTGGGCTGGAATTACTGGGTAAAGAGATACTTTGCAAACCGGAACAGATTCCTGAGTCCGACCTGCAGCAAGGCCTTGCTTTAATTGGCGTTGGAAGCGGTATGAATTATCTCCATAGAATGCCGGAAATATACAGAAAAAACCTCATACTTATAAAAAGTGATCTGTATCCAAGAGCGGGTATTATTGCTCGAATCGCTGCAGATTATTTTAAAGACGGGATCATCCAGTCGCCCGAAATGGTGAGTCCTGTCTATTTGCGCGACAAAGTGACTCAGGGCTGAACGGGTTATTCAACACCATGGATTTTGATGTCGTACGCGCAACCTTTCTTGCCCTGGTTCAGGGATTCACTGAATTTCTCCCAATTTCCAGTTCTGCACATCTGATACTTCCATCAGCTCTACTGGGATGGGATGATCAGGGACTTGCCTTTGATGTCGCTGTGCATTTTGGCACGCTGTCAGCCGTACTCTTTTATTTCAGAAAAGACCTGCTATTGATCGCCAGGTCATGGTTTATTCATGTCATCAGACAAGAAGCCTCTGTGGAAAGCAGTTTGGGATGGCTGTTAATTCTTGCGACTATTCCGGTCATAGTGGCGGGATTCCTGTTGAAGGATTTTGTTGATTTATATTTGAGAGAAACCTATGTAATTGCAATCACGACAATCTTCTTTGGAATTATGTTGTTTATAGCTGATAAAAAATCCGCCGGAACACAAACATTATTCACAATGACCTGGAAAGTCGCTCTCTTTATCGGCCTTGCGCAGATATTTGCTCTAGTGCCGGGCACGTCCAGATCAGGCATAACAATGACCGCAGCACTGTTTTGCAATATGGACAGGGACAGTAGCTCAAGATTTTCTTTTCTTTTGTCAATACCGGTTATTCTTGGGGCAGCCCTTCTATTGACCCTGGATTTGCTTGGCCAGGAAATGGTGAACTGGAGTGAACTACTCTATAGTATTGTTGTTTCAGGACTTACAGCCTACTTGTGTATTTACGGATTTCTCAAGGTGATAAATCGCATGGGGTTTTTGCCTTTTGTTATATACCGCCTGATACTTGGTTCAATACTGTTTCTATTCTTTATTTAAACGCCGGGAGATGGATCATAAAGCGCGATTAATTGGTATAAACAGTTTTTCAATAGCGCATTTCTCCACAACAGCTTAACCATTCACAGTCTTGCTATCATTGAATTACCAAGCGGCAAAACAGCAAATACCATAAACATACAGAGAGTGCTCAGAGCACATACACAGAAAGTTAATAGAGGAGTAGCGTTAATGGACATTCATGCACAACAGTCTATTGAACAAGCCTGCACGCGTATTGTTAATCAATTTTCAAACTTTAATGATCGTGGGGATTATGTGTCGCTTTGTAATTTATTTACGCCAGACGCCAGTTTTGCCCGCCCTACAGACCCTGAGAATTTTACCCATGGACGAGAGGAAATTCTTGCTGCTTTCCAGGCACGTCCCAATGACAGAATTACGCGTCATATTATCAGTAATATCATTATTGAAGCGTCTGATGAAACCACAGCAACAGGAACATGCTATGCCACATTGTTTATGGCACCTGTAGATGCAGAGAAAGCAAAATTCGGTGTGAAAGCAAATCCTTCACAATTTATTGGCGAATTTTATATCGATTTTTCTTTAACATCCGAGGGTTGGAAAATATCGCGTCAGACAGGAATAATAGTCTTTACCACCTGATTTCAAACAGAAAAGTTCAGTTCTATCTTGATGCCATTAGGATCATTAAGAAAGAGTTGGACCAGGCCAGCATGAGGCACATCGTTGCGCTGATAGGAAATACTGTTTTTTTCAAGGCACGCTATGGTTTGTTCCGGTCCAGTTCCATTGAATGCAATATGGTCAAAAGCGCCAGTACCATTACCGCGCGTTGTAACAGGAATACCCATTTTATTGGAATGTGCTGCATAGGTAAGCCACTCAGCAATATGCAGAACAGGGATGCTATCCAGGTAAAGCCAATAGCCTGGAAAACCCAGCTTTGGCCGGAATCCATCTTGAAGACCAAGGACATCAAGATAGAACGCCCTTGTTGCCTCTATATCGTCAGTAAGTACCAGATAATGCTCCATTAGATTGAGGGGCATCAGATTCTCCTTCTTTGTATAAAAACCAAATTCCTGTTTTATCGGAATTACGTTACTTTGAAAAACCATAATTTGATACAGCTGGCATAACGTGCGCCTGTGCCAATGAAAATCCCCTTGTTAAGCCAGTCATATTTTCCTTCCGGTGCCCTGAAGCGGGGATTCGTTCGAAAATAATAGTCATTGGGGTCAATATCCTCGCCAGCGGCGAGTCTTTCCATTACCTCTTTTGGTCCAAAGCGCAGACCATAGTTTTCCACCTGAATAATAACGCCATCGTCAGTTTGTATTGCATAGGTTGCTTCTGCCTGGGTAACGCCATCATGACGAGTCAATTGCCAGTCGGCGGCACCGGTTGAAATAAATGTCCCCTGAATTTCAGGACCAGAGAATGTACCTTCAAGGATGGGAATCATGCGTCTGGGCCCCTCATAGGTTTCCCCAAATTGCAGTGGCGCGGCCAGATTGCCTTCAGCACTAAAAATAAATTCAAATCCTGGTTTGATCATCATCTTTCCTCTGGGTTATGGTGAGAGAAATCAAAATCACCCTGTAAAAATTATGATGTATTAGCATCCCTGATGAGGTTTGCTGGTGTTATAGTACTGGCAAATAATAACATGCTCATTACATGCATTAACCTAAATAATTCGCCAGAAAAGTACCCGGTTTTCATTCCAGGTCGGAAAGGGGAGGCAGATAATGGTAGAAAAAAATCCCAGAAATGATGGTGAATACCTCAATTCTCTGGCCAGGGGGCTGGCTGTATTAACCGCTTTTAGCCGCGATAAGCCGGAAATGACACTGAGCGAACTTTCTGTGCAGACAGGTCTGAACCCTGCTGTAGTACGCCGCTGTCTGAATACTCTACTACATCTGGGCTACGTGGGTAAAAAAGACAAATTATTCCTGTTGCGCCCTCATGTTTTCAAACTCGGTACTGCCTATATTGAATCCATGAATCTTGAGGAAGTAGTCAGACCTTCATTGCAGAGAGTGAGAGACAAAACCGATAACAGCGTTGCGCTGGCAGTACTGTCCGGGCTGGATGCGCTATTTCTTGTTTATGTCTCCACCAAGCAGTTGACTCGAATAGTGGCTGGTGTAGGTACGCGGTTTCCCGCGTATGCCACTTCAGCCGGGCGTGTTTTATTGGCTTATTCAGATAAAGAAAAGGTTGAACAGTATTTTAGTGAAGTACATCTGGATGCATTGACTGAAAAAACAGTGACGACCAAGAAGGAAATGAAAAATATTTTGAAAGAGGTAAGGAAGAATCGCTATTCTTCAACAGATGGCCAGCTGGATTTCGGGGTGGTGTCTGTGGCGGTGCCTATTTTTAATGAAGAAAATCACATAATCGCTTCTATTTCCTGCTCAACGGCCTCTGCACGTTGCTCGGAGCAGGAGATGATTGAACAGATAGTGCCCCAGTTACAGGAAGCTGCCATAGACATAGAATTTGAGTTGCGCAGATGTCCAATGCTGGCTCATTCGATTATGGCTTGATCATTAGTTACAAGTCACAAGTTTCAAGTCTGAAGAAAAATATTCAGACCATGTTTGCTTCCCGGAATCAGGAAGCAATCATCTTTTTAACTTGTAACTTGTAACTTGTAACTTGTAACTTGTAACTTTGTTAACCCAGTTCCGCATTAACAATAGCCGCACCTTCAGCAAGAGCCTTTAATTTGGCTCGTGCCGATGCGCGGGGCAGATACTTAAGTCCACAGTCCGGCGCTGCAATAATTCTTTCCGGTGGTACAAATTCAAGGGCAGCCCGGAGACGGTCGGCGACTATTTCCGGTGTTTCCGGTGTTTCATCCCCAAGGTTCAACACGCCGACCATAATGATTTTACTGGACAGGGCATTCAGTGCGGCGCCCAGATCCAGTGTGGGTTGCGCAGCTTCGATGGACACCTGATCAACATTAATGTCATTCACTAGCGGCAGACAGGAATAACCATCCCCTGATTTTTCAGAAACCATGGCGGCATAGCCAAAGCACACATGCAGGGCTGTTGTTCCTTTTACCCCTTCCAGGGCTCTGTTGACTGCCCGAGCGCCATATTCTTTGGCATCGTCATAGCGTGCCTGCAAGTAAGGCTCATCAAACTGAACTATGTCTGCTCCCGCTTCAAACAGCGCATGAATTTCCTCGTTGAGACAATCAGCATAGGCCATGGCAACTTCTTCAGCTGTTTTGTAATACTCACTGACAGCCAGTTGAGACAGGGTAAAGGGGCCAGGGATAGTAATCTTGACGGTTTTATCGGTATGGGCTCTGAGAAATTTTACATCCTCAACATGCACCGGGCTGACCAGTTTCAATGGGCCAGTAATAAGTGGTACCTTGTTCGGCTTTCCGGCCCTGCCTATGAGGGTTTCCACTCGTTCGCGGTCAATTCCTTCAGGGGCGTTGGCAAAGGGGGCTGAGTAGCTTTCACGTCGCACTTCACCGTCAGTAACAATATCAATACCAGCAAGCTCCTGGTCATCCAGGATGCTTAAAACAGCATCATCCATGGCTTCCTGGCGGTCTTTTTCAGGAATCTTCCACATATCCCCGGTAAGGATACGGGCAGGGAGTCGATTTCGAAGTGCTTCCCGGTCAATCAACCATTCAGGCTGAGCGTAACTGCCCACAAGGGCTGTGCGAATTTTAGTCATTATTTTTTATTCCCCTAGGTAAAACGAAGCAACTGATTATAACCAACAGACCGATTAAGGTATATGTATGGATTTGTAATATAATCAAACTGAAGTTCGCATTTGACTGGAACGGGGCCAGACATTATTCTGGGCGCCGTTTTTTATTGTGAAAGAAAATCCGATCATAAATATCCGATCATAAACAAAGGTGTAAACATGACAGCTGAATATTTTAAGGAAGGTGAGTGGTGGGTAAGTCCTTATAATGTAATTGATGAGGTGACATCAACATTCGACCTTCCTGAAAAAGTAGAAATCCATGATGCGACTCTGCGTGATGGCGAACAGACGCCTGGCGTTGTCTTTAGCCCGGAAGACAAAATTGCCATAGCAGAAAAAATGTCTGAAGTAGGTGTAGACCGTATCGAAGCTGGAATGCCAGCGGTGTCACCCGATGACTACAAGGCGATTAAGGAGATTTGTTCTCTTGGCCTGAAATCAAAAATTTACACTTTTGCCCGTGCCATGGAAAGCGACATTGATTCTGCCATTGAATGTGGCGCAGATGGCGTCATCATTGAAGTGCCCATTGGTTATCCAAAATTGAAATACCAGTTTGGCTGGACGTGGGAAGATGTTTACAAGAAGTCAGCTCCGATTATCAAGTATGCCAAGGATAATGGGCTTCATACGGTTTTCTTTCCCTATGACACGACTCGAGCCCGTGAAGATGATCTTGAAAACCTGTTGAATGCTGTCATGGATAACTGCCCTCCTGATTCTGTGGGTGTAGTGGATACCATGGGTTGTGCCTTGCCGGAAGCGATCAAATATCTGGTGAGAAAAGTCAAAAAAATGACTAACTTGCCTGTAGAAATCCATACTCACAATGATTTTGGAATGGGTGTCGCTACTGAACTGGCCGCTGTCGAAGTAGGGGCCACGGTGGTTCACTCATGTGTTAACGGACTCGGCGAGAGAACCGGTAATGCTGCCATGGAAGAGCTGGTTCTGGCTCTGGAAGTCCTCTATGGCATCAAGATGGATTACGACATGAAGAAGTTTCCAGAACTCTTCGACCTGGTTTCCAGGATCAGCAATATTCCCATTGCTGCTAACAAGCCTGTCGGTGGATCGCGAAACTTTACCCGTGAGTCCGGTATTGGTGTTGACCTGGTATTGGAAGAGCCATTGGCAATGTTTGGTACTCATCCCGCACTCACAGGGCGCCATGGTGATATCGTGCTGGGTAAAAAGAGCGGTAAACGTTCGGTGACCTACAGCCTTGAGCGAATGGGGATCAGTGATTACAGCGATGAGGCAGTAGCTGAAATTCTGACCCAGGTTAAGGCGCTTGGCATACAGAAGAAAACTATCATTAGCGATGATGAATTCAAAACTATTGTGTCCAATGTTTTGTAATCAATTCACCACTAAATGTTGGTTACTTTTATACCAATAAAAAAGCCGGCTTTAAGCCGGCTTTTTTTATCTTTTCTTTTTAATTTTCTGCGACCATATTTTCATCATTCCCGCTTTCAGGAACGGCGTTGAATCGGAACGCCGGACTGGAAACAATTCCCTTGATGAGCGAAGAAAATCGATAGTCTTCAGCGGCAGAACTTCTTACCAGACTGCGTACGAGAGGCATATCTTCGGCTTCAACTGCTCTGCCCAGAGCATAGGTCATTAGACGAGTTGTCACTGTACGGGCAAACATAGACGGGTTGTCGGTCAGCGATTTGCGCAAGTCATCAGGTCCATTGACTCCGGCACCACTAGGCAGTACGCCGGATGAATCAATGGGGTCTCTGGAGAAACGGTCAATTTCACGCCAGTGGCCGACAGCGTCAAAGTTTTCCAGGGCAAAGCCCAGAGGATCCATAACAGCATGACAGGCATTACAGGTCGGATTGGCCCGATGCTGCTCAAGTCTTTCCCGTACGGTAGTTGCCGGTTTGCCCGTCTCGTTTTCAGGAAGGTCCTCTACGTTGGGTGGTGGCACTGGTGGAGGTGTACCCATAATATTTTCCAATATCCAGGCGCCACGCAAAACCGGTGATGTTCGATTTGGGTAGGCAGAGGACATCAGAATACCTCCTTTGCCCAGGAGACCCCAACGGGTTGAATCATCAAGTTCTACGCGTCTGAATCTGTTTCCCTTTACACTGTTGATACCGTAATGCAGGGCAAGACGCTCATTAATAAAGCTGAACTTTGCATCCAGCAGATCCACTACACTGTGATCGTCGCGAATGATTGCATCAATAAAAAGTTCCAGCTCCTTTTTAAAATCAGGCCTGAGATCTCCGGCACCAAAAGCATAGGGATAAACGCCACCGTCAGGGTTAATTTCATCCAGCTTGGAAAGCCCAAGCCACTGATAGGCAAAATTCGAAGCCAGCGTAAACGACCTTGGGTCTGCAATCATTCGATCGATTTGTTTGTCCATTACAGCGGGATCAGATAATTCGCCGCTTATGGCAAGGTCAAGCAGTTCTCGGTCAGGAATACTGCTCCACAGGAAAAAGGACAGGCGGGTAGCAAGCTCCAGATCGTCAATTTCGTATACATCACCTGGCTCCAGATTTTCTGGTGGGGTCTGCGTCCTGTATAGAAAGTTGGGGCTGGCAAGAGCGCGAGTAAGGGCTCTGCGAACACCTTCTTCAAAACCACCCATATCAAAACCCTGCCTGTAAAAGGCCAGCAGTGGCTCCATATCCTGCTCTGTCAGAGGCCTGCGATAGGCGAGAGTGGCAAAGTCAGTGATTATTTCCATGGCACACTGGCTTTCTTCCGCACTGTTTTCAGGGTAACAGGAGAATATTTTTTCACGGCTGGGAGTGCTGCTCAATCCGGATGGGTTGAATGGGCCGCGAATTTCTACTGAAGGAATGGAGAGTATTCTGTCTTGCAAGGTTCCCGGTATGGGAGGTTCCAGTCGATCATCGGATTCGGCGAAGGTGCGGCGAATAAATGTCACGCCTACTTTATGGGGACCTGCTGTGGTTGAGAAACGAATATCCTTGGTGCGACCATTGATGTCATCCATTGGCGCGGCCTGGTCCAGATCCAGCGCTATCCTGTCCTTATCGCCACCCAACACGGTCTGATAAACTTTTTCACCATCCACGGTCACAATCATGGTGTTTTCAAATTCGATGTTGAACATCCAGGCATAGAGGTTAAAGTCTCCCACATTGACGGCATACTCACCGTCGGCTGGGAACCAGTGATCAACCAGCATGCCTCCCCGAGTACCCAGCGGTAGCCCGGCAACATGCTGCTGTTGAGATCCACCACCCTGCATGCGGATTGGAAGCTCTTCTTCCGGGAAATAGGTAGTACTGCCGGTTGCGGGGGATTTATCGCCAACGGCCTGTTCCATAATGGCGCGTGCAGCCAGAACATACTGGTTAATGAAGGCTGGCGTTACATCCAGGGCTTCGGCGATATTATCGAAACCATCGAGAGAATTATCTTCGGGCAGAATATCTGCAGGCTTGATTTCGAGTCCTGTGAGGTCTCTGATGGCATTGGCATATTCCTTCCTGTTCAGTCGGTGGATGGAAAGGCTGTGATAGACAGGGTCCTTCTGGGCTGCCTCATCCAGATAGGATTCGAGCCAGTTGACAAAACTCACCAGGGTTTCTTCACCGGGTTTTTCCTGTCCGGGGGGAGGCATCATTCTGCCTCTTAATTTCTGAATGGCTTTTTCCCAGACATGGGCGTTCTCGGGCACTTCATCCACAAACATGGTGGTGAAATCAAGGCCGCCTGAATAATCCTCAAAATTATGGCACTCGGTGCAATAGGTGTTTATGAAGTCCCATTGTGATTCTGCATTGGCCATGGCGTCGTAGGCCCCGGTCTGGGCCCGGGCAGGGCTGGTCGTTGCCAGCAAGAGCACAGACGTGAAGGTAAGCGAAAGGGCCGAAAATCGCCTTTTGAGTGGTAAAAGTGTAGAAATCGTCATCATATGCCTAATATATCGTTTGAATTGGGAAATAATCAGTATAAATAGTGAAACAGGCTAAAAATCTGGTTCTATTGTAATGCCGCAGGCAAATACCAGCAAACAGATCCCTCTTTATCCGCGTAATATGCGTATATTCCCGGCCGTGATGCCAGTAGGGCCGGGAGTATTGATTCAGGCCAGTTTGGCAGCAATTTTTGCTACATGCTCTCCCTGAAAACGGGCAATCTCGAGCTCGTCGTCAGAGGGCATCCGGCTGCCATCACCTCCGGTAATGGTGGATGCACCATAGGGTGAGCCTCCGGTAATGCCTTCCATACTGGTCAATTGGGGAATGGAATAGGGTACTCCCACAACGACCATACCGTGGTGAAGCAGTGTGGTATGAAACGAGGTGATAGTTGTTTCCTGGCCACCATGCTGCGAGGCAGTAGACGTGAAGACACTGCCTACCTTGCCAATCAATTTACCTTCAAACCACAGCCCACCGGTTTGATCAAGGAAATTACGCATTTGTGCTGTCATATTCCCGAAACGCGTGGGTGTGCCGAAAATAATGGCATCATAGTCGGCAAGTTCCTCAGGGCTGGCTATTTCAGCGCTCTGATCAAGTTTAACGCCGGCATTTCTGGCGGCTTCTTCGGGCATTAATTCCGGAACCCGTTTGATGGTTACTTCGGTATCGGGAACTTTTGCTGCACCTTCTGCTATGGCATTTGCCATCACTTCAATGTGACCATACATGCTGTAATAAAGGACGAGAACTTTGTTCATTTTTTGGCTCCTTGTGGGCGATCGCAGCATCATAAATGCTTTGGCTGTTTATTTCATGCCTTTCTGTTCTTACGTAGCAAAGGTCAGCTTTGTTTAAATATTTTTTGCCATTATAATTTGCCCCCTTACAGTTTCGTGCATCCTGTTGTTTCACCAATTTCCTGCTCTAAAACAATCATTCGTTACCAGCGAGCCAATATCACCCATCTATGGATATTAAACCTGTTTTATACCTGCTTCCGGGCCTGCTTTGTGACAAAGATGCCTGGCAATATCAGCAGGCAGCACTGTCTGACAGTATTGATGTCCGCATCCCGGATTTTAGAGGCATGGATTCGCTAAGGAAAATGGCAGAGATGGTGTTAGCCGATGCTCCCGATCGGTTTTCTGTTGCTGGTCATTCCATGGGCGGTCGCGTGGGGCTGGAGCTGATTCATATGGCACCGCAAAGAATAGAAAACCTGATTCTGCTCAGTGTTGGGGCGCACCCGGTAAATGATGAGGAGTGTGAACAGCGCAGCAGCCTTGTTGAAGAAGCTGCCAGCATCGGAATGGACAGGTATGCCGTTAGCTGGGCGAATCTCATGCTTGGTCATCAGACAGAGGAAAACAGGATAACCAGAAAGTGTATTGAAACGATGGCCCGGCGACAGAGTCTTGATGATTTTATTGCCCATATCACTGCCGGGCTTGGACGCAGCGATCAAAGCCTGTATCTGGCACATATACCCATTTCGGTCTTGCTGATTGTCGGGGAAAAAGATACCTGGAGCCCGGTTAGCCAGCATGAAAAAATAAAACTGCAGATTCCAGATGCACAGGTCGCCATAGTACCTGAGGCTGGTCACATGGTGATTCTCGATCAGCCAGAAGCAGTAACTTGTTTGTTGAAGGACTGGATTTTCAAATAGATGAAAAGTCAGAGTCCGGACAGGAATATCAGAATACCCCTATTAAAGAACATTACTTTTTGCCTCTACTAAGCGATTGAAACAGGCAAGAGGACGGGTTAGAGTTGCTTGAACGTTATTTCCTATTGCGAATAATAAAAAAAGCAAGCCTTAGCCTGCCTGCCTACCACAAGAATATAAGGGAAATTATATGATTAATGGAAAAAAAATACTTTCACTGGCAATTACTGCGGCCACGCTGGCAACGAGTAATCCTGCCCTTGCCCAGTTCAGTGCTACTGGAGATATTGGTATTGAAGAAATTGTCGTTACCTCAAGAAAAAGAGAGGAGTCATATGTTGACGTTCCTGTATCAGTAACTGTATTTACTGAAACCGAAGTTGAGTCTGCCGGCATTGAGACCCCTGCGGACTTTATTGCTCTGACACCTAATGTGACTCTGGTACAGGTACAAAATGCTGGCAACTCATTTGTAACCGCACGCGGCATATCCCAAAATCGCAATACAGAAATGTCTGTGGCAGTTCTTATGGATGGCGTGCTGATGGTAAACCCGGCTCAATTCAACCAGGAGTTGTTCGATATACAGCAGATCGAAGTCTTGAAAGGGCCACAAGGAGCGCTTTACGGACGTAATGCAATTGGCGGAGCTATTACTGTAACGACAAGAGAGCCTTCCGACTTTCTGGAGGGGGCGGTCAGAGCTGGTTACGATTCCGGACAGGGTTATCGTGCCCAGGCCATGGTCAGTGGTCCGGTTGGAGAATCTGACACGTTAAAATTCAGAGCAGCAATATCACGCAAGGACGTAGACGGTTATCTGGATAATGTATATCTGAATGAAAAAGCAGACCCCTATAAAGATACTTCGGGGCGATTAAGGTTTATTTGGGACCCCAGCGATACATTCAGAGCAGATCTCAGATTTTATCAATCAAAGCTGGAAACCCAGGCTTTTTATTACAATATTCGCGAGTCCGCAGCCGCTCCTTTTCCGGGAGCACCGTCGGCATTTGGGCGTGATAACGGCTACCCGAACTCAGTGAATGACACCAGCCTTCCTATCAGGGTTAATAACCCGGGAGTCAACGAAAGGGACTTATCCAATGTCTCTCTCAAACTGGACTGGGAGTTGGGTAACGGAACCTTAACGGCCATCACCTCCTTCGATTCCCTGGAGGAATTATCAACTGGTGATGCCTGGGACTTTTTGCCAACTGATGAAGCAGTTGTGCCAACTTTTTTTGGTTTTCCAGATCAGAATCAGAGCCAATATCTGGAAGTGGAATCTATTAGCCAGGAAATTCGCTTTACTTCACCTTCCGAGGAAAGGTTTCGCTGGATTGTTGGTGCCTATGCGGTTCAAACGGACCGGTTTATTTCTACCGGTAATATGGTGGATACGGGGAATGGCGTATTTCCGGTGTTTAAACAACCAAGGGGTAATTTTCCCTTTGATTTTGCTACCGATAGTCTAAACCCCCAGGTCACCTACCTTGCTGACTCCCAGGATAATTCTGCCTGGGCAGTGTTTGGTGAAGTGGCTTATGACTTTTCTGATGCTACTGAGCTTGCATTTTCCCTGCGCTATGATGATGACGACAGAGAAAATACCACGCTTACACCAACAGCATTTTTACCTAATGTAGCAGGCTTTCCACAAGGGTTTACAGGGGAAGTCAGGAATAACAGCTGGGATGAATGGCAGCCCAAATTTACCATACGCCATAAACCTTCGGATACATTAAGTTATTACGCATCGCTAAGCCGCGGCTTTCGCAGTGGCGGATTTAATCAGACTGGAGTTGGCGCTGTTGCATTTGCCAATGGCTTTCTTGGTGTAGGGGACACCTTCGATGCAGAAGTAGTGGATACAATTGAAGCAGGTGTTAAAGGTCAGTTCCTGGACGGAAGAGTAAGAACCAACTTCAGTGTTTTTAAATCTGAAGCTGAAGGCACCTACTTTTTCATTTTTCTTGCAGCCAACTCAACCCAAAATCTGGGCAATTTGAATGAAGTGGAATACCAGGGTTTTGAGTTTGATCTGGCAGGCAGGTTGAATGATTATGTCAATGTCAACTTTGGCCTGGGCTATGTTGATAGTGAAATCACATCGTCACAAAATGTGAATGATATTGGTGACAAAGCGCCAAATGTGTCTGAATATACTATCAATGCAGGTTTGGACTATCACCGGCCAATTACATCATTTGGACAAGGCCTGGAGGCTTTTTTCCGTGTTGATTATCAGATAATTGGGGACACGGCCTTTTTCGACAATAATCAAATAGGTACCAATGATCGGGACGCCGTTCAACTTGTGGACTTCAGGGTGGGTGTTGAATTGCCGGATGACTGGGCTGTGACTGCCTGGGGCAAAAATGCGCTTGATGAAGAGTACAATACGGAGTATTCAACCGGTGGCTTTGTCTTTAAGGCATTGCCTGCCAGATATGGCCTGGATTTTGTGAAACGTTTTTAAATAACATAATATTGTCATCTGATTTATTACGAACAGATTTAATCGAGGAATTTTCCATGAATGCACAAAGCAAGTTACCTTCGCGTCTACACCATAATGCGTATGTGGTGAAAGATCTTGAGAGAACGCGTCAGTTTTACGAGGATTTACTAGGGTTGCCGTTAACTGCCACCTGGTGTGAAAAAACCGAATTATTTGGCAAGGAAAGGGTGTACTGTCACTGCTTTTTCAGTATTGCCGATGAGAGTGCTTTAGCCTTTTTCCAGTTTGCCAGCAAGGAAGATGACGCAGAATTTGGTCCAGATCTCCCCATTTCCGGTTTTCGGCACATCGCTTTGAAAGTGGAGCAGGACCTTCAGGATGAAATGGTTCAGCGCGTTAAGAATTCTGGCTATCCGGAAGACAAATTTTATTTTCTCGAGCATGGCTACTGCCATTCTCTTTATATAATCGACCCGGATGGTTTGATTGTTGAGTTCTGTACAGATCATCCTGATGTAGACAAGATCAATGCCGAGGTTCTGCCAAAGGCGCATAGTGAATTGAAGCGCTGGCTTGCAGGAGACCACACGCCGAACAATGAGGCGTATCACCGTGAGCAACCGGTGTGAAATAAGGTAGTCTTTATTGAAAAATGGGCATATGCCAGGCCCGGACATGAGCATAGTGTCCGGGCTTTTTTATGGAAATAGTCTGTTAAATCAACTGCTCACGAATTATGTAAAGATTAAGTAAAATGCTATTCATGTCTAAAAAATATGATAAAGTCGGGGCCTGGCAACGAAGAAAAGATGCTCACTGAAAGAAACATAAATAAAACCTAGAATAATTATAATAACCACAGTTAAAAATAACTGGAGCCATGGCAGATTAGGTAACTAGCAAATCTGTGTATCATTTTAAAAATATCAGTTGGAGTCTCAATCAATGTACAAAGGATTAATCAAAGGATTATCTGTAATTATTGGTGTGGTTTTTCTATCTTCTGCGGCACTGGCCCAGGAAGGTCATCCTCTGAAGGGATCCTGGATCGGTGAATGGTCTGGAAATACAGCCCTGGGAGATTTTGTGCTGATTGTTATGGACTGGAACGGGGAAGAAGTCACCGGGATGATTAATCCTGGTACAGACAATATTGAAATCGACAATGTTGAGCTGGATCCATCAGACTGGTCAGTGGTAATTAGCGCCGATGACTATACCATCGATGCGACTATTGAAAATCTGGAGCTACCTTCGAGGGCCATTACCGGTAGTTGGAGAAGTCGTAACGGTAGAGGCGACTTTGAGATTGTCAGGCAATAAAGCAAAGATCTAGATTGAAAAAGTAGCGATAAATACTGTTGCAGATGGATTCAAGATGAAAAGACTTAATGTAATAAATGTTATCGGAGCCGCTGGAGCTGCTATAGCGCTGACATTTTCGGCAATTGTCAGCGCTCACCATCCGATCCATGGAAAGTTCGATTTCTCAGAAACGATGGAATTGAAGGGCATCGTGACCAAGGTTGACTGGCGTAGCCCTCACGTCCATGTGTTTTTAAATGTTACCGACAATAACCAATCGGTCAACTGGGCTATAGAGCTGGAAAACCCCAGCATTCTCGTTGATAACGGCTGGAAAGAAAACTCATTGGTACCCGGGGATGCAATAACTGTGGCCGGCATGCGGGCGAGGGACGGCAGCCGACAGATATGGGGAGACGAGGTTCAGCTTTCTGATAGTGGTCGTCTGGTCTATACCGTTTCCTCCCAGGCTCCGGCCAAACCACTGGCAGGAAGACCGGTTCCCCGTTGGCCGGAAGATAACAAACCTGCGCTTGGTGCAGGCCCTGGTGGTATTGGTGGTATCTGGAGCTATCCCAGTGAAAAAGCACTGGTTGAAGACGGTGTCAGCGTTTCAATGAACGAGTATGGTTTGTTGGATAATATCAATGATGCTGCCCGTGTTGCACCAATGCAGGATTGGGCGCTGGCACGCTATGTCCACCGCCAACAACGTCAGTTACAGGATGATCCAACTTACCTGAACTGCAAGCCTCCGGGCGGGCCGCGGCAGTACCAGTCCGATCTTGGTTTTCAACTGATTGAAGACAAAAAGAATGAACGCATCTTTGTACTGCTTGGCAGTGGCAATAGAAACTATCGCTTAATCTACCTTGACGGCAGGGATCCTTCTGGCCAGGTAGGTGGAGATGACGATAATCCACTGTATTACGGGCGTTCTACGGGTGTCTGGGAAGGCGATACACTGGTCGTTAATACGACAGGATTCAATGAAGACTTCTGGTTCACCAATGGCGGTTTACCCCATACCAGTCGACTTTCAATGGTGGAAAAGTTCACCCGCACCGATTTCGATACATTGCATTATGAAGTAAATATCGAAGATCCTGGCGCCTATACCAGGCCCTGGACAGCCAGTTGGGATTTAAGCTGGCTAGGTGGAAAAGAGCTCCCATTTTCTTTATGCCAACATAACCGGCAATAACCGAGGAAACTGAAATGAAACATCTGATTAAAATTGTATTTGCCGCATCTATATTGTTTGCTGGCAATTTGTTTGCTCACCACTCTTTTGTGGCCGAGTTTGATTCCAACAAACCGATTGTGCTGCAGGGCATTGTCACCAAGGTTGAATGGACCAACCCCCATGTCTGGATTTATCTGAATGTAAAAAATGAAGAGACCGGCGAAGTGGTCAACTGGGGTGCAGAACTGGGTCCTCCCCATGGCCTGCAGCGTCGTGGATGGCGTCGCAATACCCTCAGCATTGGCACACAGATTACTGTGAATGGCTTTCTGGCGAGAAACGGCAGCTCTCGTGTAAACGCACGTAACGTTACCCTGACCGGTACCGGTGGTGCTCCTGGCCAGACTCTGGATGCAGAGTCCAGTATTGGCAGCGGCCAACAGAATTAATCTGTCATTTATTACCAAGTGAGGCTTAACCGTGCTTTACAAAAAATTTAAACTAAGCTCTACCCTGGGTGGGGTATTTTCTTTACTGGCCCTTAGCCTGAGCATCTCAGTATCTGCCCAGCCTGGAGGCAATAGTGAGGAAAATTTTGGCCCCGCGCCAAGAAATTCTGACAACAGGGTAATTCTCGGTGGTGGCCGCCTGGTTCAGAAAGGCGTCTGGACTCCCATGTTCAGTATTTTCGATCCTATCGCACCAGTGGAAGTGGTTCCCTTTAAACCATGGGCCCAGGCTTTGTACGATGATCGTCAGCGACATGAACTTGAGCCCCATGCTCGTTGCAAGGCGTCGGGTCTTTCCAGGCAATTTCTCACACCCTATGGTGTTGAATTTGTCGAAATCCCGGAACTGAATCGATTGTTTATTTTTGATATTGGCGGTCCTCATACCTTTAGAACCGTGTTCATGGATGGACGCTCTCATCCGGCTGATATTGAGCCCAGTAACTATGGACATTCAGTTGGCTGGTGGGAAGGTGATACTCTGGTGATAGACAGTGTTGGCTTTAATGAGGACTTCTGGTTTGGCCGACGTGGTTTGCCTCATACAGATCAGCTTCATACGATAGAGCGCTTTACCCGATATAACTCTGATCGCATTGATTACAAAATAACTATTGATGATCCTGGTGCATACACGGCTCCCTATACAGGAGGCTTTAATTTGCGCTGGTCAGAAGGAACTGAACTGTTTGAATATATTTGTCAGCAAGCTAACTATGCGCATGAATTGATGGTCGGTCAGGAGTCTGACGCCGTTGATCGAAGCAGCACCATCGCTCCGTAATCTGTTAAACGTTTACAACCAGTAATAATCATAAAAACGGGGCTTCAAGCCCCGTTTTTTTGCCTGGCCAGAAGGTATCTAGGCCGGCACTAACTGTTTAACTTCGTTTGAGCAAACAACGGTATTTTCCTGCTCGTAGCGCTCATGATTGTGTGCAAGGGTATTTTTATCGTAAATATAATTTACCATGAGGCCGACACTTTGCTGCATGCCATTTTCCGATTCATCTGCAAGCCAGTTAATTTTAC
The DNA here is from genome assembly GCA_030427065.1 of Gammaproteobacteria bacterium. Taxonomy (GTDB): domain Bacteria; phylum Pseudomonadota; class Gammaproteobacteria; order Pseudomonadales; family Pseudohongiellaceae; genus Eutrophocola. The sequence continues at coordinate 17,757 of JAUHWU010000032.1, forward strand.
CCAGTGTTGCTCCATTGCCGAGATGGAAACGGGCCACTGGACAGGACGGCTTATCCCGGCTTTTTACTTTCAGCAGATAGTAAGCACAAAGAGATAACAGAGTATCCTTGAGTTCCGGGTCCTGCATTTTCTCAGCAGTGGGATTGATGAGAAGTCCGCGGATATGTTCTTTGCTGTTGTCCGTCAGAGATTGAAGATCCAGCTGTTGTACCTCGCTTTTTAACCAGGTAGCAAAATTTGGTATGGGGGAGAGAGTCGAATAGGTTTTGATACTTGAAATTTCTCTTTCGAGCTTTTCAACAACCTGCTTGATCAGCAGATTACCAAATGAAACACCACGCAGTCCCTCCAGACAATTATTGATGGAATAAAAAATAGCGGTGTTGTAGGAATCAGGGCTGGTCTCGTTTACTTCTTCCTGTAACAGTTCTGAAACATTGCTGCTAATTTCATTTGTCAGCGCAACCTCGACGAAAATCAGTGGCTCATATGGCATGACAGGGTGAAAAAAACCAAAGCAGCGACGGTCTTCCTGCAGGCGTCTGCGCAGATCCGGCCAGCCCATAATCTCGTGTACTGACTCATATTCAATGAGCTTTTCCAGAACTACCGCAGGGGTTTCCCAGTCAATACGTCGGATATCGAGAAAACCACGGTTAAACCAGGCTCTGAACAAATACAGCAAATCATTATCTACGGCGCGAAAGCCGGGGTTGTCACCCAAAGTGTCCAAAATATCCTCGCGCATGGCTATCAGGGACTGTGTACCTCTGTTGGCCATATTTAAAGCCCGGAACAATTCCAGTCTTGGGGATTCACTGGCTCTATGAATTGCCTGGATAGAGTCCTGCGACGGGTGTTCCTGGAATTTATTAATGGCGCTTTGAACATTATCCGGATCTGCCGCAAGACCATGTTCCAGAAACTGGAAAAACTCCATTTTTTCATCGCTATCAAAGTAGCTGTAGGCAGAAAGGATTTCCTCTGCCAGGGCAATTGAGGAAGCTTCCCCCTTGAGGTCAAGCAGGGCTTTGCATAAATTGCCTATTTGCTCGGTTTTTGGAATATTGTTCTTTGTATAGAGGTTGCCCAAAGATTCCAGGCCCAGGCCTGAAAGCCGTTTAACCAGATTTTTAATAGATACTGCTTTCATAGTCCTGCTACTTGGAAGATAAAAGGGGATGTTAATGCGTCTATGTCAAAGGGACATGTCAGAAATATATATTACACTTGGTACTGTTTATACCATGAAATTTTTACAACGGCTATAAGGCACAAGTGCAAGTATATTTATGCGTATAATTCTAATTTTATTAATCTTTGTAAAACGAATAAGATGGTCGTTTAAGGTATTTATAACAGGAATGAGTAAGGAAGAATTGCTTTGAATTATGTTGTTGCGCCATCAGAAGTCCCGGCCATTCCTGTGTCTGGTACACAGCAGATGTTCCCTGTGCACAGGGTTTATTGTGTTGGAAAAAACTATGCGGCTCATGTCAGGGAAATGGGCTCGGATCCGCAACGTGATCCTCCCTGCTTTTTCATGAAACCGGCAGATGCCGCGACTACGGCAATGCGCATTCCCTATCCGCCGGGAACCAAAAATTACCATTACGAAACAGAGTTGGTGCTGGCTATCGGCAAAGAGGGCAGAAATATTTCTGCAGAGAATGCGGCTGAGTATATTTATGGTTATGCCATCGGCTTTGATATGACTCGCAGGGATTTGCAGACAGCCTCCGGCGGCCTCGGTCATCCCTGGGATACAGGGAAAGGCTTCGATCATTCCGCGCCAGTTTCGACTATTTATCCTGCCAGCACGGTAGGCAATATGGAAAAGGGCCGGATTACCTTAAGGGTAAATGGTGAATTGAAACAGGATGCCGATTTAAGTCAGCTAATCTGGAAGAGCAATGAAATCATTGCCCAATTGTCCAGACTTTACCTGCTTAAGCCTGGTGATCTCATCTTTACCGGAACACCGGCAGGTGTTGGCGCTGTGCTGCCGGGGGATAAACTGCTGGCAAGCATTGAAAAGCTGGGTGAACTGGGTATTGAAATCACTGAGCCTGAGTAAAAAGTATAGCTTTTCATGATCTGGCCGGGTATCAGGTAGCACGGGGAATCATTCATCTGTCCAAAGCCTGCATTGAGTTAATGTCAGCGCCTGTGCTTTTTGCTACCTTAGGGTTTTCCAATAATTAACGACACCCCAGACCAGACCTTCTATGCAAGCTCGTTCCCATTCTTTTCGCACACTTCTGGATCGTCGTTTCATCGTCACCTACCTGGTAGGGATTTCCAGTGGTTTTCCCTGGGTGTTGCATGGTTCTGTGCTGACTCTGTGGATGCAAAGTGAAGGCTTGAGTCGATCTGCTATCGGTTATATTGGGGTTATTACCTCAATATATGCCTTTAACTGGGCCTGGGCGCCACTGATAGATCGGGTTCGTCTTCCTGTGCTGTTTAAACTTTTTGGTCAACGGCGCTCCTGGATTTTGTTTTGTCAGGGACTGATTATTGTCATGCTCTGGATAATGAGTACGGCAGACCCGGTTAATAATTTGTTCATGGTGGGGGTTTTTGCGTTGGGAATTGCGGTGGTTTCCGCCACCCAGGATGTGTCTATTGATGCGTACCGGGTAATGTTGTTCCGGCGTGAAGAAATGGATGAAAAAATTCCCTATGCCTCCGCTATCGCCACTGCAGGCTGGTATTCCGGTTACGCATTCATTGGCGGGACTCTCGCGTTGTGGCTCGGGGGTGAAAGAATCGGCCTGGAATGGCCGCAGGTTTACCGCGCATTGACCGGGTTTGTGGTTTTGCTGATGGCAACAGTGATGCTGTCTCCCGAACCTCTGGAGCAGGAAGCAAAAGAAAAACAATACGATAGTGAGGGGGTGGAAAAAGGACCGGGTACCTGGTTGCAGGAAACGGTGCTTATTCCGTTTACTGAATTTTTTCAGCGCTGCGGCTTTAAACTGGCATTGGGTATACTCATTTTCCTGTTTTCTTTCAGGTTGGGTGAAGCAATGCTCGGCCGCATGTCTTTGGTATTTTATGTTGAGCTGGGTTTTAGCACTGAAGAAATTGCCCTGTACTCAAAATTTCTTGGCGGTTTTGCCACTATTGTTTTTTCACTTATAGGTGCCTTCATCAACACCCGTTTTGGCATAGTCAGGGGTATGCTGGTAGGGGGCATTGCCATGGCGTCGTCGAACCTGCTATATGCCTTGATGGCCAAGGTAGGGCCAGAGCCCTGGTTATTTGTGGTTACCTTGCTGGTGGATAATTTCACTCAGGCCTTTGCCACAGTCTGCGCTGTGTCTTTTATCTCCTATTTCGCTTCCCGCACCTATACCGGGACTCAATTTGCCCTGATGACGTCAATTTCCAATTTTGGCCGCACTTCTTTAGCGGCCAGTAGCGGCGCCATCGTTGACGGTCTGGGTGGTAACTGGAGTCTCTTTTTTGTGATGACCACGGTCATGGTGATTCCTGCTCTGCTGATATTACTGTGGGTGGCTAAATTATTGAAAAATTACAATGGGGCTGGAAGTGCTGAAAGCTCAGAACTTGATAGTCGTTCAGACGTGTAGCAAGGCAATTCCCGCAGGTTTCATTTACTGCTTGTCCATAATGTTATTCAAACAACCAGATGGCCCTGTTTAATCCAGAGTAAGGAATGCGCCTTGATTAAGGGAGCATGCTCGCTGCCTGGCGGAAGCCGTACCCAGGTGCCCGGTTTGTACGAACCAAATGCATCTGAATAACCTCCCTTTATGACATATATTTCTTTTCCGTTTTTATTCTTAAGTAGCGGTGACTGATATTCCTCACCGGTCTTGAGTAGCAGTACGTTTTCTTCATGAAAAGCGTGCAGCGCAAGTATCTCTGTGCCATGGTCTTGTTGCCAGTGAGCTTTATCCGTTTCGATGGCTTTTCGTTGTGTGTCTTGAGCATCCATCTGGTGGAGTTTTACCAGGATAGTGCATCCCTGTTTACTGAAAGGCGCATGCACAAACCCTTTGGGATTACGAAAGTAAGTGCCGGCATGAAAATCACCGGTCTCATCCGAGAAGGTACCCTCCAATACCAGAATTTCCTCACCCAAAGGATGATTATGACTGTTGAAGCTGGCTCCGGCGTCATATCTTACGATACTGGTGGCATGACCCCGTTCTGCGTCTTCACGTGCCAGAGGCTTGCGCCAAACGCCGGCTTTGGGGCTGGCAACCCAGTCCATTATGGTGGTATCCATGACGACAAACTCGGAAAAATCCATGTTCAGCAAGATTATTGCTCCTGTTCAAAAAAAGGCTACCGGCCATATCTGGACCGCTGGAATCCAGTAACTTTCTTCGCTACTAAAAAAACTATAACTAAATTATATATAAATCCTGTCGGGCATCATTAAATCTGTATACTTGCCTGGCCTAAAGGGCTTTCGGCTTTTCTTCAAGATTCCTTCATCATCAGTTTTTTCAGCATCTTTACTATTATAGCCCTTTGTAGCAAGGCCTTCGCGTGAAAGGGAATGTGTCTTTTATCGCCTAAATTCCTGATGTGATGAGCTCAGTCGGACATACCGAAGCGGTGAACCTGTTAGGCATTCAGGACGATAAGGCTAAAAAGCCAGATTTTTGCCATTTTTCAGACAGCGAAATAGCATTTTCCTTTGTTTTAATAAGTAACGGTTAAGGAGGGCCAGTTATGGTATTTAATGATAAAAAGATTCCCCGGCATTTGATCATCCAGGAAGACTATGAAATTCGCCAGCGTCCGCGCTTCGGGTTTCTCAAGATCGTTATCCTGAGCGTTCTGGTGATCAGTTTGACCTATATTATTGGTCTGGGTGTGGTTCAGGGCTAGATATTCTCCTGAATAAAAAAGCCGGCTCGAGAGCCGGCTTAATCAATTATTGATTCCTGATTATGTGAGGGGGTAAAAGATTATTTATCTTCCTGCTTGTAGGTGTCCAGTCCAGGCTTGAGTTTCTTTTCATCGAGAAACGCTTTCATGGCACCACTGCGGAATGCTGCACCACTTCGGTAAAGTGAGCCATCAGATTTGGCATAGATATAATCGTTGGCTGTTTCGTAGTCCATATACCTGACACGTTTGAAAACTTCTTTCGCCGCGCGCAGTACGACCGGATCTTTTTTCATCAGTTCTTTGGCAAGCTCCACAACACGTTCCTTGAGCTTTTCATGGGGGACGGATTCATTGACCAGCCCCATTTCAGCAGCTTTCTGCCCCTGGAAAGTTTCGCCAGTCATAATGTAGTAAAGCGCATTGCGCTGTCCCATGGAGTCAGCCACGGACTTGGTCACATTGCCGCCGGGCAGAATTCCCCAGTTAATTTCTGAAAGTCCATAGGTGGCGTCATCAGAAGAAATCGCAAGGTCGCAGGAAACAAGAGGTGTAAATCCGCCGCCAAAGACCCAGCCATTCACCATGGCGATGGTAGGTTTGGCATGGTAACGCAATTTGACCTGCTGCCAGGCTGCCGCTTCTTCACGAATGCGCATTTTAAAATTATCGCTTTCATTGTCTGTTTCACGGAAATATTCCTTTAAATCCATGCCGGCTGACCAGGCGGCGCCGCGGCCTGTAAGTACCACCACCTTGCAGCGATCATCCAGCTCGAGAGCGTGGAGTGTTGCATACATTTCCCGGTTCAAGGTGGGACTCATGCAATTCTTCTTGTCCGGACGGTTAAAAAAGACAAACGCGATGTCATCTTCAAATTCAACATCAACGGTATTGCCCCAGGGCTCATTAGCATTGGTCATAGTGGGTTCCTAGTTTTAAAAATTAATGTACTTTGTTATTGAAACAGCAAGAGATAGCGGACCAGCTCCTTATTCGTTTAGTCTTATTATTCTCAATTTGAATACTCAGAGCCATCTTCTGTGCGGATCGAGCGCAGGAAAAATTTGCTGGGATCTTCAATTAGAGGCGAGCCTACTGCGTGTACTTTGGACCCTGGCTTCATCTGGTCAGGTTTGATGCCATTTCTAACCATCATATTTGCCGGTGCACCTTCAATGAAATGAACAATGACTTCTTCGCCATTTTCATTCAGGGTCTTCAAGGTCATCTCAATGTGGGGATTCCTGAATTTCAGGGTTTCAACAATCCCGTCAAAAGGTACCTGGGTTTCGAAATCATAAATAGCGAATGAATGGTGGGCTGACAGCTGGGTAGCAGCAAATAAGCAGGTAATGACAAATACCGTATTTCTCATCAGTTTATTCATGGCAATTCACTCAAATCTGTTTCAATCGTTTTAAATCAGTTTCAAATAGAGACTGAATTGTAGCATATGTGTTTGATTATCAGCCATATTCCAGACTTTAATATTTAAAGGGTTTGGCGAATTTCTGATTCCGGGTCTATGTTGAAGGGGATTTTAAAATAGTTGCTGGAAGCAGGGAAGCAGGGAATCAGGGAATCAGGGAAGCAGGGAATCAGGGAAGAGAATCATTGGCAGGCCAACTTTTCAGGCAGGAGGCCCTGGATCATCAGGGAGAGCGTTTCTGGGGCAGCAGTATTGCCTTGCGGTCTCCCGCCTTGATCACACTGACGTTCTTGCTTGTGTGTTTGTTTTCCTGCGCGTTGTGGTTCCTGGTGCAAGGTGAGTACAGCAGAAAAGAGGTGGTTGCTGGAGCAATAGTTGCCAATAAAGGGGAGGTAAAGGTCAGAGCGCCGGTCGGTGGGACGATAGAGGTATTGACGGCCGAGCTTGGGGGAAGGGTGGGGAAAGGGGGAGCTTTATTGACAATTCATGGCGTCACTAATTTTTCTGATGGCATGGATATATCACAGCAGCTGCTTGCAGAAAACGAGCTTCAGCAAAAAATTCTGGAACAGCTGATTGAAGACAAGCGCTCGGCTTACCCGGCGCAATGGCAGCAACTCGATTCGGAGCAACGCAGCCTGGCAATATCTGTTGCAGAACTGGAAGATACAATCCGCAATGAAGAAGAGATTGCCATGCTGCAGCATTCCAAAGTGGCGCGCCTGTCGGCGTTGTCAAATAAAAAGCATATCAGTAATGCTGATCTTGATTTAGCCAGAATGGAAAACCTCCGGCAGGAGAACGCTTTACAAAAAACCAGATTTTCCCTGTCAAACAGCAAGCGCCAGATAGAGCAGCTTGATCATGAAAAATATCTTGTCATGCTTGAGTATCAGCAACAGATGGCAGAATTACAAAAAGGACTGTCAGAATTACGCAAGCAAAGTCTTCAGCTTTACAGCGAGAAGGAAAGGCAGGTTATTTCTCCGGTCACCGGCACCATCTCCGTCGTATATTCCCATCCGGGACAGGCTGTTGTACCCCGGCAGTCTCTCGTCGCTATCAGGCCCGAAGATACAATTCTTGAAGCACAGCTTTATATCCCTTCGCGCTCCATAGGCTTTATCGAGCCAGGACAGAAGGTTATCTTGCGCGTAGAGGCTTTTCCTTTTCAAAAGTTCGGTATGCTTAATGCGCATGTAAAGGAAATCTCCGGTTCTGTGCTGTTACCGGAAGAAAGTCAGACAGTGGTCGACATTAATGAACCTTATTTCAAGGTCAGTGCCATTCTCGCAGAGCAGTCCATACAGGCATTCGGGAAAAAATTTGTATTACGTCCCGGCATGCAAATAAAAGCAGACATTGTTCTGGAGAAAAGAAGCCTGCTTGAATGGCTCTTGGAACCCCTTTTTATCAACGGGAATTCCGGATGACTACTCATATTAGTGCGCGCAAAGGCAAACTGCCATTGGTCTTACAGGCAGAGCGTAGTGAATGTGCGCTGGCATGTCTGGCTATGATTCTTGGTTATTATGGGCACAGAATTGATATTAATACCCTGCGCAGACGCTACCCGGTTTCACAGCATGGCATCAGCCTGAAGACCTTGGTGGCGTTAGCACCAAAACTGAATCTTGCCGTGCGTCCTTTACGCGTTGAACTGAAAGAGCTGGAAAACCTTGTATTACCTGCAATCCTGCATTGGGATATGGATCATTTTGTGGTTCTGAACAAGGCATCAGTGGCTGGTCTCGAAATACATAACCCAGCCATCGGCATACAAAAGATTACTTACAAAGAGGCGGACAAACATTTCACCGGTGTAGCAGTGGAAATGTTACCCACGCCGCAGTTTACCCGGAAGGATGAAAGACAAAAACTACCTTTGCATGAGCTCTGGGCTGATACGCCGGGTCTGGCCGGCCATATGCTACAACTGGTCATGCTGTCACTTCTGATGCAGGGTTTTGCTATCGCGCTGCCTTTTTATACCCAGATTATTCTTGATGATGTTCTGGTGAATTATGATATGGATCTGCTCAAACTTGTTGCTGCAGGGTTTTGTCTGTTGATTATTTTCAGGCAACTTACGGAATTGTTGCGAGCACATGTAGTGCTATACATGAGTTCAAAAGTGAGTTTTCACTTTGCCACCCGCTTGTGCAGACATTTACTGCATTTGCCGCTGGATTATTTTTCCCGCAGACATATTGGCGACATTGTGTCCAGATTTGGCTCGTTAAACAATGTCAGGGATTTTCTCTGTTCGGGGATTGTGGAAATTTTTATAGATGGCTTGATGGTTTTTCTTGCCTTGCTACTGATGTTTATTTATGACGGTTTGCTCACGGCTATTGCCCTGATTGCGGTAATTTTTTATGGACTGTTACGATTGGCTACCTACCGCCAATTGTATACCCGTAACGAAGAATGGATACATGACAGGGCACTGGAAAATACGGTATTCATGGAAAATGTCAGCGCGATTCAGGGCATAAAAATATATACCCGTGAGTCAGCCAGACTCGGCTATTGGCAGAATTGCTTTGCAACCGCTATGAGTTCAGGAATACAGGTACAGAAACTTGGCTTTAATGTGCAGTTTTTTCAGGG
>JAUHWU010000033.1 GCA_030427065.1 Gammaproteobacteria bacterium
CCGCCTTGATAATGTCGATCAACTGATGGATTTTGGAATCCGGTTTCGGCTCTTTAATTTTCATGCCGATACGTTCGAGGGAGTCATTCATATCGCCCAGGATGCCGCATTCCAGAATATAGTGCTCATCGACTTCCGCAGGACGCAGATCGATATGCAGAATCTTCTTGTCCATATTCGGATTCCACAATTCCGGATGGTATTCGACCATGTCGACACCGATACAGATAATCAGGTCGGCGGCCTCAAAACCGAAGGACACATAATCCTTGCCTTTCAGACCAATCGCGCCCAGTGACAGTGGATGGCTGGAAGGCATTACGCCTTTGGCCATAAAGGTCGTGGCAGTGGGGATATTCAGTTTTTCGGCAAAATCAACTACCGCTTTTGAAGCTTTGGAGCGAATCACACCGTTGCCCACCATGATAACCGGGGCTTTGGATTTACGAATATATTGCGCTGCGATAGTACATTTACCGCGCGGAGCAACCGGCTCTGTGGCGAACTGCTTCTTCAGGGGTTTCATGCCTTCGGGAACCTGCATGGCCGCAATGTTTTCGGGAAAGTCGATAAAGCTGCAACCGGGTTTTTCGTTCTCGGCGGTCTTGAAAGCCTTGCGGACAATTTCTGCGGTAATTTCAGGTTCGCGAATCTGTGTGGAGTATTTGGTGATGGGCTCGAACAGGTTAACCAGGTCAAGAATCTGATGGCTTTCTTTATGCAGACGCGTCGTAGCACCCTGCCCGGCAATGGCCACCAGAGGCGCGCGGTCCATATTGGCATCGGCAACACCGGTCACCAGGTTGGTGGCACCGGGACCCAGAGTGGAAAGACAAACCCCGGCGCGGCCGGTCAGACGGCCATAGACATCAGCAATAAAAGCTGCGCCCTGCTCGTGTTTGGTGGTAACAAATTGAATCGGACTGTCAATTAATGCATCCAGTACATCTATGTTCTCTTCTCCTGGCAGTCCAAAGATATATTCGACACCTTCATTTTCCAGACACTTTACAAGCAGTTCACTTGCCTTCATAACCTTCCTACTCCTTTACCTGTTTCTCTCTAGTTCACTAGTCAGCTTAAATCATTCATTGCACGAAATCAGCGGATTCCTCAATACCATTCCAAATCCAGTGGTATTGGCCAATTCCAGGCGCGCGCATTCTAATCACTGTTAATAAGAATTGCATTAATATAGCGATAAAAATGCACTGTTTTGAGGCGCTACGGGGATGCAGGCACATTTAGCAAGCATCAATCGAATCAATATGGTGCAGCAGAACCCATATTCGACACTTAGTGCAAGTGCTGAGCAAGAACGATACCAGCTTCGCAAGTCGCAAGTCGCAAGTCGCAAGTCGCAAGTCGCAAGTCGCAAGTCGCAAGTCGCAAGTCGCAAGTCGCAGACATGATGATGAAGGTTGAAGTTGTGACGTCAACTGATTAACTGCTGATCCCCTGAAACTTTTACATCATCTCACACCACAGTCTGAGAATTATCCCCCTGTCTCTACTTTGCCCTAAAACGTAAGCCATGCCTACCAATTATCGAAGCGTTCCATGACTATTTACGCCACTGCGCCAAATATAGACAGCTTGAGACTTGTAACTTGAGATCGTTATTCAAGACTATTTATCAAGGTCCTTGGTAAAAATCTTTTCATTCTCGCCTCGAAAGAAATCACGCCCGTAAACCAGCAAGGTAAGAATGATGCCCACAGCGAAAGCCCAGGTGGCGCCACGACTGACCAGCACCGCGCCAATAATGCCGGCAATACCCAGATCGCGATTACTGCGTGATTCAATAATACCGATACGCACACTGACAAAGCCCTGAATCAATAGTGTCAGGGATAGCGCGATACCAAGGATCGGTTCCACCAGGCTGACGATAGGCAACAACAACAAGCCGCTGTTGGTTCCCCAGCGAAAAGACCCCGAGCCACCAAACAGTGAATGCATGGCGCTCTTGCCTTCCTTGTAGCGCTCGATGACCACCACCTGCATGGCTGCCCACAATGGCCCCGCCATAACGATATCCGGGCCGAAGATGCTCATAATGGTATTTCTCCCCCCGAAAATCAGGTGCGCGCGGTTGGGGTTATAGTCGATGTGCTCATCGGGACGCAGACTGTCGGCCTCGGCAATCAGCGCACGGCTTTGCAGCACATCGCCAAACAACACAATATAGGCCGCCAATACCGTAGGAACGGCTGAGACAAACATCATCAAGGGCGGAAAGCCAAGACCGATGACGGTGTATTCCTGAAACAGCGTGCTGAAATCCGGACTGATCAGCCCCCACTCCACCTCAGGCCACGGGGCTTCACCAAACAAAGGCGCGATAACCACGGCCAGCAAAATAATAGGCAAGATGCCCAGCTTGCCAATCAGATCCAGCACCGCATTGGATTTTTTCAGGCGCGCAAAATGCCGCGAAAAAATCAGGTAGAAAGCGATGCCCACGGCGATGGAGATAGACCAGGGAAAACTGTCAAAGCGCCCGCCAATGACAAACACGGAATTCACGGCAGCAAAGCCGGCCCCGAGAATGACACCGGATTTAATCGCCGGTGGTATAAAGGTAACCACTTTACTGGCCAGCCCGGTGGCCCCAAGCACGATGGAAAACACCCCCAGGGTCATCTGAAATGCCACCAGCGAATGCACCCGTTCCGGGCCTTCCGGAAACAGCATGCAATAGGCCATGATCAGAGGCACCGCCGGCGTGATCCAGCCCGGCACCACCGGATCACCCAGTAAATGATGGGTGAGATATAGCAGCCCATTCATCAGCACCACCGCCAGCGCCACATCAAAGGGCATGCCCAGCAGTTCGATCATCAGCGGAATCGCGGCAAGATCCACCGCGCACATCAACAAGCCCTGGAAATAGTCAGGCCACTCGAATTTGTAATGAATAAAAGGCAGTCGTAACTTGAAGGGTCCCAGAGGGATAAAAGGAGATTCCTCACCGTCTTTTCTGTCTTGCCACATATAAACTGATTCTCTTTAATTGCTCGGAAAATTTTACTGGCCGTTTTCTTGCCGGGAGATGATCAAAGGCAGGATAAAAGATAAAGGAAAAAGGATAAAGCTGACAGGCCGTTTTCCTGATTTTACATCTGGTGAATGTCACGTCGGATGCGCTGCGCTTATCCGACCTACAAACCGATTTGACCTCTCGTAGGTCGGAAAAGGCCGCAGGCCGTCTTCCGACATTGCTGGTTGGCCGTTTTCTTATTGATGCATTTGGTAAATGTCACGTCGGATGCGCTGCGCTTATCCGACCTACAAACTACATTTGGTAAATATCACGTCGGATGCGCTGCGCTTATCCGACCTACGGGTAATCGGGTTATCGGGTTATGGGGCGATGGTCACTTTTTTCCTTTTTCCTTTTTCCTTTATCTATTCCCCCTCAATCCTGGCTATAATTCCACGCCTGTCATCATGAACAAATCTTAAGGGGAATATTATGGGGAATCGAATTATCAAACTTTGGGGGCTGTTTGCCTGCGGGGCGTTGCTGGCAGTAACCCAGAGTGTTGTCGCGGCTGAGGCGATTACGCCTGCTCCGGCTTTTTCCATTGCGGAACTGAGCTCACCCCAGGAAGACGGCTGGATCACCAATGGCGGCACCCTGTCCAATCAGCGCTATTCCCCGCTTGACCAAATTAACCATGACACTGTCAGTGAGCTTAAAGGCGTGTGGCGCGTGGGACTGGATTCGGCGCTGGATTTTCGTCATAACAATCAGGCGCAGCCTCTGGTGCATGAAGGCGTGATTTATATCGTGACCAGTCAGGATGATGTGTTTGCCATCAGTGTCGATAGCGGTGAGATTCTCTGGGAATACCGTAGCGGCCTGAATGCCGACGATGCCTTTGTCTGTTGTGGCTGGGTCAGCCGCGGTTTGGGTCTGGGTGAAGGCAAAGTCTTTCTGGGCCGTGTGGATGCCAAACTGATGGCGCTGGATCAGCAGACCGGTGAAGTGGTTTGGGAAATCCAGGACGCCGAACCCCAAGCCGGCTACAGTCTGACTGCTGCACCTTTGTATTATGACGGCATGATTATTACCGGCTATTCTGGTGGCGATCTGGGAACCCGGGGGCGGGTTAAGGCCTACGATGTGAATACCGGGGAAGAAATCTGGACCTTCTATACCATTCCCGGCCCCGGTGAATTTGGTCATGATACCTGGCCACAGGACAACGACGTCTGGCAATGGGGTGGCGCCCCGGTCTGGCATACCCCCGCGCTGGATGCCGAGCTTGGCATGCTGTATTTCTCCACCGGCAATGCCGGCCCTGTTCTGGGCGGCGGCGTGCGTCCCGGTGACAACCTGTTTACCGCGTCCATTCTGGCCATCGATGTCTACACCGGTGAATACCGCTGGCATTTCCAGGAAGTGCATCATGACATCTGGGACTATGATGCCCCAAACCCCATCATCCTGTTTGAAGCCGAATATGATGGCGAAATGCGCAAGGGGCTGGCTCAGGCCGGCAAAACCGGTTGGGTCTATATTCTTGATCGCATCACTGGCGAACCCTTGATCGGCATTGAAGAGCGCCCGGTTCCCCAGGAACCAAGACAGGCCACGTCTGCGACCCAACCCTATGTGATTGGTGATGCACTGGTTTCTCTGGATGTGAAATATGCACCGGAAGATTACGACCTGATCAATGACGGTAAAATTTTTACGCCGTTTTATGAAACCACGGTGTTCACACCCCTGGCTGGCGTCAACTGGCCGCCGAGCGCCTACGATCCTGCTACCAATTATATGTACATCTGCGCCACGGATTCCGCCAATGCAGCGCGAGCCGATGCCAGTCAGTATGAAGCACCTACCTTTGAAGGCCAGTTTCTGGGCGGCGCCTATGTGGGTGCGGGTCTGCAAAGTCGCGGCATTTATTCGGCCATTGACCTGAAAACCAATCGTCTGGTGTGGCAGCGACAGTTTAACAATGGTTGCCGCAGCGGCTCCCTGGCCACCGGCGGTGGACTGGTATTTATGGGCAGACGCGACGACGACCGCATCATCGCGCTGGATAGCGCCACGGGTGAAAGACTGTGGGAATTCCGCATGGATGCACCGGCAAACTCCGGTGTGAGCACCTTCATGCACAAGGGTGAACAGTACCTGGTGACCTATGCCGGCGGCGGATTATTTGGTGGCAAGAAAGGTGATGGTGTCTGGCTGTTCTCCCTTAACGGCACTCTTAATGAAGTCCCATCCGGCCCTTCCGGCGGCGGTATGCGTGGCCCCGGTGCAACGCCGACTCTGGCGGTCCCCGAAGGCAGAAACGCCGATGTGGCCAATGGCAAAACTATCTATAACCAGTCCTGTGTCTACTGCCATGGGGAAACCGGCGAAGGCGGTCATGGTGGTGGCGCTGAACTGACCTCTGCGCTGGATATCCAGGCCATTATGAATATTCTGAGCACCGGCAGAAATGGTATGCCGCCTTTCAGTATGGTGCTGGATTCAGAGCAGGCTCATGATGTGTCGACCTATCTTACGACGGATCTTCTGGCGCAGTAAGCGAATCGCAAGTTACCAGTTACAAGTCTCAAGAGGCGTCCGCTGAACGCCTTGTCGGATGCGGCCTGTGGCCTTATCCGACCTACGGAAGGGGCAAGGCATTATGTAGGTCGGATAAGCGCAGCGCCATCCGACAATGCCCGTCCAAAAAACTCAAGGGTCAATTGCAACGCGCTGGTCTGCTGCGTCGGATGCGGCCTGTGGCCTTATTCGACCTACGGAAGGGGCAAGGCATTTTGTAGGTCGGATAAGCGCAGCGACATCCGACGTCTATTTGCTGGCGCAAGTATTGTTAATCAGAAAAGAAAAAGGCGATGCCTGTGCATCGCCTTTACGGTTATGAAACATACGTTTCAGGTACTTGTTACTGTCGCCAGATTAACGAGCCAGGCGACGACCTTTGCCTGGAGCACCGCGCCACATGCGTACATCGCGATTACTCTCAACTTCCTCGAAGCGAGCGATATTGGCAATATCATCCATTGCAACACGCTCAACCCGAGCGACTTGCGCAGGCAGGGATTTGCCGGGAGCGCCTCTGCGTCTGTTGCTTGATGTAGAGATCAGCACGCTGTCTTCCATCTCTTCAAATACAGGATAGGAAGCCCGCTCATTGGCAGGGATTGTCTGGCGTTTAAATGGCGGTTTTCCGGAGTAATTTACTACCTGCAAATCGCCTGCCGATGTTTCATTCACAACAGTTTGTGCAGATGTTCCGGCAGAAGCCAGTAGTAAAGCACCGGTAAGGGATATCAGGTAACTTTTAACATTTTTCATTGCTATTACCTCCTAAAGGTAAGCCAGTAAGTTAATTCAACAAAGCCATATAAGCGCTTTGTTATGGTGCATAATGCATTATTATAGCGCGTTAAAAAACCGAATTCATAATAGGATTATCCTATCACCCGCGTTCCCGTGAGTGAAAAAACCCAGTGATTTAGCGGGTTTTAGCGGCTGTCGAGATTTAGCCGTAAAGTGGCACCGTAATTGCTTATCTATCAGGAAGGACACCAAATGACTGTCATTTCTGAGGAAATAGCACCAAATGAAAGCCGTCAACCCCCTACTGCGATACCTGTTGCAAGGCCCCATAGCCTTGCTGATTATCAGTAGCTGCATTATTACAGGCGCGCAGGCAGAAGAGGTGCAACTCAATATGACGCAAGCAAAGTCAGGCAACCTGTATATCCATGCCACGCTGCAGAGCGCATATGCCAATACAGAAACAGACTTGTTGCTTGATACCGGGGCCAGTTATGTAGCTCTTACAAAAGCTACCTTCGAACGCCTGAATGGCGAGACAGAATCAAGTTTCAGCCGTTATATTTTTGGCGCCATGGCAAACGGCAAGGTTGAAAAAATCCCCCTGTATTTACTCGCCGAACTTAAGCTGGCAGAAAACTGTGTGCTGAATAATATTGAAGTAGCGGTTTTTCCAAAGGCGGACAAGGATATCCTCGGCCTTAATGCATTATCACGCATGCAGCCCTTCACCATGCAATTCGCACCGGCGATACTTACCAGTAATCATTGCGCATCTTCCTAGACAATTACAGTCTTCTTTTTTAATTTCCAGCTCATTGTCCAAAGAAAGGAATGGTGCGCATTGGGATGAAAAAAAGTACCGGCATTGTCGGATGGCGCTGCGCTTATCCGACCTACAAAACTACAAAAAAGGCTTAATCCTTCTGTAGGTCGGATAAGGCGGCAGGCCGCATCCGACGTAGCAGACCTGCGTGTTTTTATTTTCACTTCAGGTGTTAAGTAACGCAACGTCGGATGCGCTGCGCTTATCCGACCTACAAAAACTTAGGGTTTATGGCAGGCTTGTAACTTGTGAGTTGCAACTGCTTTCAGGCTGCCATCACCAGCAAACTTTTGATCCGGTTGACCAACTGCTCTTCCGAGAAAGGTTTGAGGATGTAGTCATTGGCGCCAAGCTCGTAGCCCTTGACGATATTTTCTTCGCTGCCCATGGCGGTCACCATGATGACAGGCAAGCCTTTCAGTCGGCTGTTGTTTCGAATGGACTGTAATGTCTCAAAGCCGTCCATCACCGGCATTTTTCCATCCAGAATAACCGCAGAATAGGAATTCTTTTCCAGGGCTTCCAATGCCAGTTGACCGTTTTCAGCATGGGTAACATCGGCGCCATGCTCGGCAAGTTTCCCGGTTATAAAAATTGCCTGAATTTCATCATCCTCTGCGACCAGGATACTGACGCCTTTCAACGACATGCCTGATTGCGCTTCCACTTTTCCAGACGACGACATGGCGGATTTCTTTTCTGCATCGAAACCAACCACCTGCAGGCGATTACGCTGCAATACCTGCTGCGCTTCAAAATACAGCTTGTCGGTATCAAACGGCTTGGCAAGGTATTCATCGGCACCAATTTTGATACATTCCATATAGATGTTGTCACTGGGAACACCGGAGACAACCAGTACCGGGCAATTAAAATCATCCGACTGCTTGATTTCACGAAGCAATTCCCGGCCATCCTGGTCTTGCAAAACAAGGTCTAGAACAATCAGGGAATAACGGGTGCTGTGATATTTTTCCCGGGCTTGTGCCCCGGTCTCTACCAGTACGCACTTTTCAATCCCGTCAAGCCGACTGATGCAGTCAGCCATGGCACGGGCGTTGACCGGGTTGCGCTCGATAATCAGAGCTTGCCTGGAAAATTCCACTGACTTTGGTGGCACTTCAACTTCATTTGCCGCTCCGGGTATTTTTCGGGCAGTGACTCTGCCAAGTATATTTAACAGATTATTGACTCTATCCAGCAGCTCATTGTCACGGGCCTGCTCAAGATCCCTGCCGGCATCACTGATTTCAGGAAATCCAAATGTGGCACCTGACCCTTTCAGCGAATGGGCATGCAGAAGAATCTCATCAAGCACAGATTTATCGCCCTGCAGAAACTTCTCCCACAGGGTTTTTATCATCAAGGCCTTGGCGTCGATAGACTCCAGGTATTTTCTGGTTAATTCTTCCTGCACAGACGAAATTATCCCGTTTATCGTTGTACTTGTTCTGTTTTACTTGCTCAGTTGTTCTGTTCTTCTTGCCGGTTACAGACTCGTCTTTGTTATCCCTGTGCTCTGGTAATACTGTCACAGCTTCTGTTTATGTCCCACCGCCTGATGTCCCGGCTTCAGCAGTGATTACTGCACTGACATTTTAATGCCTGCAATGGCTGCACACATGTTAGTCATTCAAGCCGATCAAGACAGCCCCGCGTTTCAGTAAAAAATGTTAAAGGAGGGTAACGCTAATGATATATCTGCAAACTTCCCAAATCCGAGTACCAATTCACAGTTTTACCAGCAAATACGTTAAATACAATAATTACCGGGGGTTATTCCCAAGGTTTGTTTTGCGTTTAAGGAGACTTTTAACGCGAGCGAAGAGTTGAACTTCTGAATAGGGCTTTAGGATATAGTCAGTGACACCAAGGTCGTAGCCACGCACGATGTCATCCTCACTGCCCATGGCAGTAACCATAATTATCGGCAACTCCAGGTTCAGTTCCTGTCTGACCCGTTGCAGCACCTCGAAGCCATCCATTACTGGCATCCTGACGTCCAGAATAAGCAGGGAAAACTCCCGGGATCTGAGTAATTGCATCGCATCCCTGCCATTAACAACATGTTTGACCGTAGCGCCCTCTTCCTCAAGACGTTGCTGAATAAGGGAGGCCTGCATCTTGTCATCTTCAGCCACCAGAATACTTTTACCGGCCAGGTAAGAGGACCTGGAAATTTTATCGCTTTCCCCATCCTCCACAGCTTCGCCATTAATAGGCACCAGCGATAATTTTTTCTGTAGCTTTCTATTCAACAGCTTACTGGTTTCTTCCAGCAGCACATCATCATAATAAGGCTTGGTTAAATACTTATCGGCGCCCAATCCCATGCACTCGATACGTACGGAATCATTTTGCAGGCTCGACAGAACAAGCAGCGGTGTGACTATGCGGAATTCCCGCTTGATTAGCTCGATCAGTTCGCGGCCATCCTTATCAGGCAATAACAGATCCATGACGATCAGGTCGTAACGATTCTTCACCACCGCTTCCTGAGCCTTGGCTCCACTATCGACCAGGGTAAACAGCTGTTCGCCGGGGAGCCCGGCAAGCACATTCCTGATGGACTGGGAGATCTCCGGGTCATCATCCACAATCAAAACCCGCAGCGTAGAATTTTTCTTCTCTGGCGCTGCCTGCGGTTGTTTTTCTGCTGTGACGGTATTTACAGCAGCTGCTGCAGGAGCCGCATTGGCAGCTTTTTGTTCAGAAGAGCTGCTTTGCGGTGGAGTTAGGGCGCCTGCATTGGCTCGATGAGCGGCAACCACCGTCTCCATGACCTTTTTTAGCCCGAGAAGTTTTTCCGGCAGAGCGTCCTTGTCCGCCAGTTCTGCGTTTTTACCCGCCTCACTGATTTCGGGAAAGCCAAAGGAGACGCCTGAGCCATGCAGGGTATGCGCCAGCAATCGGATGTTGTCACCGGCTTTGGAATTGCCCTCGTTGAACTTTCGCAACAGGGAATCGATGCGGCTGATCTTGCTTTTGAGTGAATCTATGTATTGAGTAAGTAGCTCTTCTTGCATCCCTGGTTCCTGTCTTCTTTATAGATTGCAAACACTGGGCCCATCCATAGAACCCATCCATAAAGCTCTTTGATTGGGCTTGATAAATAACCATACTTTTAAACACCAGATGATCAGCAAGTTGCAATCAGGCGCTCATCATTAAAATCTGCTGATAGCCAAACACCTGAAAAAGCTTTTGAATGCTCTATATTAACCACTCCTGATAAAGATGAAAATATTTTAACCACGATAGCGGGCCCTCTCGCCTGGCTGAACTACACGCCTCGTGATTTTGCCGACCTTAGCCTTGCCCGATTTGGTCAAAGCTATGGCTATGCAAACCAGCAGTTTTACTCTGCTGACGATGTCAGTGTTGGCGCGCTAGAAGCTGATCCTCTGGATGGCTTTGACTTTGATGTAAACCTGCTTTCCGGGCAAATTTACAACACAACGTTGAAAGCGGAGCATAACCAGACCGTACTGGGAACAGCCCTGAATTTCATCTGGGAACTGGAATTTACCCCCAACAATAATATCCAGGATAGTGTGGGCTTTTTCAATCTGGATGATATTACCGGCGGCACACTGACTGTAAAAGATGGCAGTACTGTGGTCGCTACGGTTCCCATTGATGAGACCATTCTTTCCGGTGCGTTTTCTGTTGACCCAGATGACACCAACAATGAATCCCATGTGGGTGGCAGCATATTGCTGAATGCCAGTTTTGATTACATGGACAAATCCATAGATACCCGTGTTATTGGGGATTATGAAGTCTATGGTTACTTTGAAGAGCGACTTTCCAGAAATGAATTGCTCGCCATGGAAAACAATCTGGGATTATTGGTTAAACGCGCAGGCAGCAGCACAGTGGAAGAGCATTTCCTTACTGCCGGCAATAACAGCAGCCTGCGGTTTGCCGACACCAGTCTGACGGACGCCCAATTAACTGCCAGTTCTAATAGCGCCATTCACGAAACACTGTTCGGCTCTAATCCACTGAGTGTTATAGAAGCAAATGGTGGAACTGTAGAGTCTTCCAGCAATACTCCGGGCTTCAATGTTGGCTGGGGCATGTGGGACGGCGGTACCGATATTATCGACGCCCAGGGCGTTGCCAGTGTCTATACTGCTGATCCAGTGTACTGGTTATCTGCCGAGCGCGCAGGCATCGCCGACCTGACTGGCGCCTGGTCTTACAGTGGTGTCGTTGATTTTGACGGCAGCGGTTCCCATGGTTCTCTCGATACTCTGGATATGGGGTTTGATGTGGACTTTACTTCAGGTCAGATTACCAGCGGTTTCTTTGATGCCAACGTTGGCGCAACTAATTGGTCTACCAACTTTACAGGTACAGTACATGCCCCTGTTGCCAATATTAATGACTTCACTGGCTCATCAATTACAGGTCTGACTGCCCCCACTATCACCGGTGAAATTCGAGGAATATTTACCGGCACAGGCGCTAATCAGGGTTTCGCTACCGGCTTCTCGCTGCATGAAACGGGCGGCGACTATCTTAATGGTGTTGGCCTGCTGGGAACAAGAACGCAAATCTTAAACGAGCTCTGATAATTGGATTGCTACTATTTTAAAAAACAGGCCAACGGCCTGTTTTTTTTTGTGCAAATTAACTATAAGGATTGGAGCTGTATGATCGCTTGGCATAAATGCAAAGCATCTTACTCAAAACCTGAACGTATAATTAAACCTGAGCGACAAATCCGCCACCGTGGATTCAAAGCTGTTGTCCTTGTCAGTGTCAATCAGACCCCAGTTCAGAACCAGAAAAGCCTGCTGCCCGGCTTTGGGAATCCAGTGCAGGCGCGAGTTGATCCCGAGATTTTCTGATACGTTGTCGTACTGGATCAGATTGTTCCAGGACAGGGTGGAGGAAAAGGCATACTGGGAATTCAGGCCAAACAGCCTGACGGTGAAATTGCCTTCCGGCAGTTCAATGCGGTTTTCGTTGAAATTAAAGGTCAGGGCAAAATTGCGATTCGGGCGCCAGGTAACAAAGCCGTTTTTGCTGAAGCGATTGCCGTTGTAATACTCTCCGCCCTGAAAAAACAGATTACCGGACCAGCGCCGGTGACCGCCAAACTGGAAGCCGAGAAAGCCTTCATCCCAGGTGTACTTGCCGGCCGGAATAGTGACGGTGCGTGAGCCATCCGAAGCCCGGTAAATCACAAAACTGCTGCGCAGGTTTTCCTGCATCCGAATCCAGCGCGTAAAATAACCGTCATTGGTATTGGTAAAGGTGGAGACACGGATACCGAAGTTGGCATTGTTGAGACTGCCGTCATCAAGGTTGTCGGCGCGGTAACCATCGAACACCGCCAGCACGGAACGGTGAAAGGCTCCGGGCTCTAGAAAGTGGCGATAGCCGAAATTCAGATGATGGTCTTCAATGCCGCTGGCGTTCACATAGCCGACTGCCGGATTGAAGTTTTCCTCCACCCGTTTGTACTGATACAAACCCTGCCAGCGCTGGGCATTGGGTAAAAAGAAATTGGCGCCGTAGGAGGCATTGTCGCGATTGGCAATGCCCTCGCTTTCGGTTTGCTGATAGAAGCTGGAAAACTCCACCGTGTTGCCGTAAAACGCCGTGTTGCGATAACGGATATCGGTGCCCACCAGGGTATTGTCTTCGTTACCCTGGGGATTGCCGTCGGTCACAATGGCGCCGACCTGGGTGCGCGAGCCCACATTCAACACCGTCCTGCCGACAAAAATATTCTGCGCATCAATGCTGTCGGTCTCATCCTGATTGATCAGCAGTGATCCCACGTTCCAGTCACCGACGCGGCCACTGAGTTTGACCCCGCCCACCAGATCAATAATCTGCCCATCGGCGCCCAGGCCGATCTTGCGCGAGAAAAACGGCCGGGCGTTTTGCCGGGCCGGATTGGAGGCTGCCGGTGAGCCGGTTCCCGAGACATTATTGAAACCGCCGGAGCCAATCTGGCCGAACTCGAAAATATCCACATCGCGCAGGAAGAAATCACGGCGCTCCGGGAAAAACAGATTGAAGCGGGTCAGGTTCACCTGACGGTCATCCACTTCCACCGCCGAGAAGTCGGTGTTCAAAGTCAGCGAGGCGTTGAGCTGGGGGGTGACCTTGTAGAACACATCCAGTTGCGGTTCATAATGATTTTCCTCAAAACCGCCGGGACCAAACTTGCGGTTGCGCCGCACGGTCATTGAGGGCACCACATCCAGCCCTACGCCCTGCCGCAGCCCTTCCAGGCCGGTAGCGGTACCCGAGGTACTGGGATTGATTTCGCGGTTGTAGGACATCCAGGCGATGTTCTCGTTGGCGCCGCGGCGAATGCGGTTGAAGTTGATGCCCCAGACGCTGGAATCGGGATTAAAGGACAGCGACTGAAAGGGAATACGAATCTCCGCAGTCCAGCCTTCAGCATGACGCTGTGCCCGGACTTCCCAGATGCCCTGCCAGTTACCTTCCACCTCGATGATGTTCTGAAACAGGCCTTCCCAGCGCACACCATTGGGATTGACCTCAAAGCGGTAGCCATTACGGCGGTCAAGATAGGGATCAAGAATCACCGCAAACACATCATCCCCACTGAGGGACTGTCCCTGCCTGAGCACGCGATCGACAATGGCATCGGGATTGCTCTCGATCATCACCGCGCCGATATACAGGGCATCCTCGGAATAAAACACACGCACCTGGGTAGGTTCCGACGGCGCGACATATTCCTCGGGAAAGACCTGATGCAGGTCTTCGATGAGCACCGCGCGGGACCAGACGCTTTCATCCAGTTCGCCATCAATACTGACTTCACCGGAGAGCACCGGAATTTCTATGGACTTGATCGCACTATTCTGTGTTTGAGCCGCAGACTGCGCCAGCAAGGAACCCGGCAGCAAGCCCAGACAGGCAACTGACAGGCATGAGAAAACCCAAAGAAAAAATGCCCTGTGACACCAGGACCAGAATTTTACTACCAACACAACGACTCTCCCCCACCCACGAAGGCGCTATTGTACCCAATACAATGCGCAAGAAATTGGAAATTTTCCATGTCTTCCATAAAAGGCATAAAAGGGGACGGAGGGATTTAAAATAAATTCCTCCGTCCGCTTTATTGTTATTCGATCACAAACGTGTCGGATGCGGCCCGTGGCCTTATCCGACCTACGGGATTTTATTCTGCCTCTTGCAGGCAGCCCCGTTGTAGGTCGGAAAAGCGCAGCGTCTTCCGACATGGTGCACTCAGTCTGCTCCATTATCTTTTCCAAAAACGTCGGATGCGGCCCGTGGCCTTATCCGACCTACGGGGTTTTATTCTGCCTCTTGCAGGCAGCCCCGTTGTAGGTCGGAAAAGCGCAGCGTCTTCCGACATGGTGCACTCAGTCTGCTCCATTATCTTTTCCAAAAACGTCGGATGCGGCCCGTGGCCTTATCCGACCTACGGGGTTTTATTCTGCCTCTTGCAGGCAGCCCCGTTGTAGGTCGGAAAAGCGCAGCGTCTTCCGACATGGTGCACTCAGTCTGCTCCATTACCTTTTCCAAAAATGTCGGATGCGGCCTGTGGCCTTATCCGACCTACGGGGTTTCCCTCCCCGCTTACCTGCACCGCCCACCTTTATCCTTTTTCCTTTATCCTTTTTCTGCTTTTCTTCGTTCCTGCTTGTCTCTTGTCTCTTGTCTCTAGACGCCCGCAGGGTACTCCATTATCTTTTCCAAAAACGTCGGATGCGGCCTGTGGCCTTATCCGACCTACGGGGTTTCTCTCCCCGCTTACCTGCACCGCCCACCTTTATCCTTTTTCCTTTATCTTTTATCTTCTTTTCTTCGTTCCTGCTTGCCTCTTGCCGCTTGTCTCTTGTATCTTCTCTTCCCCCTCCAGAATTTTGTGAGCACCTTTTTTCATGTTTGCGCTAGTGGACTGCAACACCTTTTACGCCAGCTGCGAAGCCGTTTTCAACCCGGCTGTGCGCGGCAAGCCTGTGGTCGTACTGTCCAACAATGACGGCTGCATCATCGCTCGCAACGCCGAAGCCAAGGCGCTGGGCATTCCGGGCATGCTGCCCTTCTTCCAGGTACGTAAGCAGGTAGAGGAAGCCGGCTGCCATATTTTTTCCAGCAACTATGAACTCTATGGCGACCTGTCTGCCCGCGTAATGAAGCTGATGGAACCCTATGCCACGGAAATGGAAGTCTATTCCATCGACGAGGCTTTCCTGCGCCTGCACTGCAAGGACTATCAGGTTCATGGCAAGGCCATCAAGGACATGCTGTGGCAACAGGTGCGCATGCCGGTGTGTGTGGGCATTGCCCCAACCAAAACCCTGGCCAAGCTGGCCAATCAGGCGGCGAAAAAAATTCCCCGTTTGAAGGGCGTCTGTGTGCTGGACAAACCCGAAAAATGGGAATGGCTACTGGCGCGCATTGCGCTGGACTCGGTGTGGGGTATTGGCGCGCGCCTCCAGAAACGTCTCAATGAGATGGGTATTTATAACGCGCTGGAACTGGCCAGGAGTGACGCCAAATGGATGCGGAGACGCTTCAGCGTGGTATTGGAGAAAACCATTCGCGAGCTCAATGGCGAGCCCTGCATGGACCTGGAACTGGAGCCGGAACCGAAAAAAGAAATCATCTGTTCGCGCAGTTTCAGCTACAAGATCACCGAGCTGCATGAACTGCAGCAGGCAGTCAGTCTGTATGCCTCAAGAGCCTGTGAGAAAATGCGCCGACAGAAAGGACTCACGGCCAACCTGTGGGTTTACCTGGAAAGCTTTGAACACGGGGAGCGCTTTTATCGCCAACGCCTGGTCAAGCTGCCCTGCCTCACCAACGATACCCGTCTCATTGCCGAGGCCGGCTCGAATGCCATCGCTGAAATTTTCAAGCCGGGCCTGCGCTACAAGAAATGTGGCATTGGCTTGCTGGATCTGTGCACAAAAAAATACGAGCAACTGGATTTTTACGCGCCCCAGCAATCAGAAAAATCCCGCACCCTGATGAAGACAGTGGATCGCATCAACGAACGCTACGGCAAGTACAGCGTGCAGTTAGCCAATACCGGCATTCAGCCAAAATGGATTATGAGCCGCAACTTCAAATCCCCCGCCTACACCACGCGCTGGGCGGATATTCCCGTAGTGCGGTGCTGACCCAATAAGGGGGACCAATAAGGGGGACGGAGGGATTAAAAATAAATCCCTCCGTCCCCTTTATTACCTTTATTAGTCCCCTTTATTAGTTGAGTTATAAATTGTAGATGGTAAATCAGGCGTCTTGCAGACGCCATGTCGGATGGCGGCCTGCGGCCTTATTCGACCTACAGAGTTAACGGGAAGCTTTATCGAAGTTGTAGGTCGGATAAGCGCAGCGCATCCGAGGAAATAACCACCTGCACCGAAATTTTCAAAGGGTATGTCCGGATTCAGGTCAATTGTCGGATGACGGCCTTGCAGGCCTTATTCGACCTACGGGGGTTAATCTCTCTTGAGGGCAATACGTCGGATGCGCTGCGCTTATCCGACCTACAGCGTTTGTGACTTGGGATTTGTAACTTGTGACCGGTTTTCAATCCAGTCTGACGGCTATGCCTTCGAGTTCGGGTGCGGGTGCGGGGAAGAGGTTCATGACTTCGGGATCATGACCGGGAATAATTCTGGACGGATCGTCCACCAGGGTTCTGATCTTGTCCCAGCCATCTATCATCTGCGCGACATCCACAACGATGGGGAACGGGCGCCGCTCATTCATATTGGCCGCGTAGTGACTGGCATCGGAGGCCAGTACCAGCCAGCCGCTTCGGGTCCATAATCTGACCACCTGCAGTCCCTTGGTATGACCGCCGACATGGTGCAGGCTGATGTTGGGCGCCAGTTCCACATCACCATCGTAAAAACTGACCCGGCCCTTGTAGACATTGCGGACCATGGCCACCACTTCATCCACCTCAAAGGCATGGGAAAAGAACGGCGTCGCCATGTAGCGTCCGGTGGCATAAGCCATCTCGCTGTCCTGCAGGTGAAATTGCGCTTTCGGGAACAGATCAAAATTGCCGATATGGTCGTAATGCATATGGGTGATGATGACATCTTCAGCTTGCGCCGCATCAACACCAAGCAGCTTCAAGCCTTCAGCCGGTGAGCGCAGAAATTCCCGTTTGCGCTTATCCGCAGCCTGCTGGTTAAAGCCGGTATCAATCACCCAGGTTTTAGTTGCACTGCGCGCCAGCCAGGTAAAGTAGTCCATCGGCATACCGGCCTCATGAGGATCGCCACCGAGAAAGTTTTCCGAGGCCTTGCGCGCCACATGGGCATAGCGAATGGCATAGACTTCAAAGGGTTCCAGCGCCTCCATTCAGACTTGGTCTCCGTCCTGCTCTACCAGGGATTCCAGGTAGCGGAACAGCTCGGTGTTATCCGCTTCAAAACCCAGGTCCTTTTCGGCCTTGTCGTAAATACCGCTTAACAGGTTGATAAAACCGTTGGGGGTTTTCTCGGACTCGGCAAGATCAACCGCGAAACGCAGATCCTTGGCCATCAGTCCCAGATAAAACCCGGAGTTGAAGGTTTTCGGTAACACAAATTTCGGAAACTTGTCTTCCGAGCTATTGCTGCGCCCGGTGGAGGCATTGATGATATCTACCATTACCTTGGGATCCAGACCAAACTTTGATCCGGTGATCACCGCTTCCGATGTCAGTGCAAGAGTGCCGGCAGAAAGAAAATTGTTCATCGCTTTCATGGCATGCCCGGAGGCAGGGCCGCCGGTATGAAACAGTTTGCCCATGACTTCAAGGACCGGTCGGCAGCGTTCCACCAGCTCCTTGTCACCGCCCGCCATGATGGCAAGCTGACCATCACCGGCCTTGTATTTACCGCCGGATACCGGCGCATCAATCATGGGAAAGCCCTGCTCCAGTAACTCGCCGCTCAAGGCGCGGGTGTCTACCGGCGAACAGGAACTCATGTCGATCAGCACCGCTCCCGCCTGCAGACCACTGACCACATTATCGCCCTCACCCAGCAACACTTTGCGTACTGCCTTGCCTTCCGGCAACATGGTAATCACGAGGCTCGAGGATTCGCCAAGACTCTGCAACGAAGGCGCCGCTGTGGCACCGGTTTCATCACAAAACTGTCGCACGGCTTTCTCGTTGAGATCGGCAACGCTTAACTGATAACCAGCGTTCACGAGACGCCTGGCCATGGCATAACCCATATTGCCCAGACCGACAAAGCCGATCGCCGTGGGTGGCATAAAACTGTCAGTAGAACTAACCATAGAATTGTCCATAGAACTATTCTGCGTCATATTCTGCAATCACCGGTGAGGCGGCACGGAAACTGTCAACGGCAGCGGGCACACCACAATAGACTGCAGCCTGCAGGAATACCGCGGCAATCTCCTCGTTGCTAAGTCCATTATTCTTGGCGCCACGCGTATGCACAGCCACTTCGTGAGTCTTGCCCAGCGCGGTCAGCATGCCGAGGTTAATGAGGCTGCGATCACGCCTGCTCAGACCACCACGGTTCCAGCCGTCGCCCCAGCAGTATTCATTGAGCAGATCCTGCAGCCCCTGATTGAATTCATTGGCATTGTTCAGGGCAGCATCGACATACTTGTCACCCAGTACTTCACGACGGGTTTTTATACCCTGCTCCTTGAGCGCCTTGCGGGAATCATCTGACATAGTTATTACTCCAAAATAATGAGACTATTTGTAAAAAAAGCGAGGCAAGCATCATACAATACCCCTTTTCGCCTTGCCATGACTTAACGGGGAATTCCATGAGCAGCAATCCATTTAATCTGGAAAACAAAGTCGCCATCATTACTGGAGGGGCCTCCGGTATTGGTGCTGCCACCACCGAACTGTTTGCCTCGGTGGGCGCAAAGGTTTACGTCAGTGATATCAATCTTGAAGCCTGTGAAGCGCGGCACAGCCAGTCCGCCTTTGCACAAAATATTTCTGTGCATCATTGTGATGTTTCAGACAAGTCGAGTGTTGACAAGTTTATTGCGGCAGTGCTGGCCCAGGGACCGGTGGACATTGTGTTCAACAATGCTGGCGCCGGCCTTGTCGGTACCCTGCCGCAGACCAGTGAGGAAGATTTTGACCGTCTTTACCAGGTCAATGTGAAGGGCGTGTATTACCTGACCAGTGCGCTGATGCCGCATTTTCTGGAAAGAAAAGCCGGCAATATTATCAATATGGCCAGCATCTGTGGCGTCATCGGTGTGCCCGATCGCATGGCCTACTGCATGAGCAAGTTTGCCATTGTCGGCATGACCAAAGCCATGGCACTGGATCATGCCAAAGACAATATTCGGGTTAACTGCATCTGTCCGGGCCGTATCGCGACACCCTTTATGCTGGCCCGTATCAATGAATATCCGGATCCCGATGCTATCCGTGCGGACATGGATGCCAGCCAGCCCATGGGGCGGATGGGAGAACCGGAAGAAGTGGCGACTGTGGCCCTGTACCTGGCGTCCGATGCCTCAGGTTTTGTTACCGGCGCCTGTGAAAGTGTGGATGGCGGCTGGTTTGCCGGCTAACAGGGACGCTTGCCTAGCGCGACGGCCAGATAATCTGGCCCATGGCAGCACTGGCCGGATATACTGTTCTTGGCTCACCGTTCTGCCACTGGATCACCAGAATTTCTGCATCACGACGTTTCCCGGTTTCATCAAAACGGACACGGCCGCCAGCAAAATAATCTGACGCGCCTTCATTGATATCCATGCTATGCAGGGCGTCCTTGACCGCAACACTGTCGACTGTGTCAGCCAGCTCCAGCGCTTCCTTGAGTAGCCAGATATGGCCAAAGGCACACAGCGGATTCTGCGTCATCCAGGGCTCCCCGGAAAACGCCATATAATCGGCAATCATCTGTTCCTGTCCGCTGGTACTCCAGTTGGCCACAATCGACATCACCCCTTCCAGCAAAGCGGTGGGCATATTCGCAGCAAGGTCAGGGTCGCCCATGGCACTGCCATTGGAGATTGTCGGTAGACGCCCTCTGCCCAGGCCGAACTCATTCATTTTTTCCAGCAGCAGTTTGGCATCGGACACCGCCGTGGGGAGTAACAATAACAGGTCCGGACGCCGTGAGCGCACGCGCTGGATCAGCGGAGTAGCGTTGGCCAATGGCGGGGTGAAAACCTCGTTGACTACCAATTCCAGATTATTGGCCGCCAAGGCATCACCGTCGATAATAGGGCTGACAAAGGCCACTGACGCCGCGGTGTTATCCATCACAATGCCAATGGTTTCCGGTCTTTTGCCGGAGGCGTTTTCTGCCATGTCCAGCAACAGCGGAATGGCATTTTCAGCCTGATAAGCGCCGGTCGCCGAGGTCTGGAAAATATAATCAAAGCCGCGGGAGGTCACCAGATCGGAATAACTCAGGGTCAGCATGGGAATCTGTGCCCGTTCGGTGACTTCGGTTACCGCCAGTGTAAAGGAAGAAAGATAGGCCCCGGTAGCACCCACCAGATCCGGCTCTTCGGCCACCATGCGCTGGGCTGCATTCTTCGCCCGTTCCACGGAATCACCGGCATCAAATACCACCAGCTGCAATGGTCTGCCACCATGGGCGCGAATACCGCCGCCTGCATTAATCTGTTCAATCGCCAGTTCAGCTGCAGCGCGCATGACCTGTCCCTGACGCGCCCAGGGACCGGAAAGGGGCACAATCAGGCCAACCTTGATCGGGGTCTGGGCCTGAACCTGAATAGACAAAGGCATGGCCAGCAGCAGACCGATGAACGCAGCAATAAATTTAAGGTTTCTCATCTAGTTCGTTTCCCCGATCTCTATTATTTTTTTGGGCTTTATTTTCTTATCTTGTTATCTTTTTGGTAAAGCCATGGGGCTATGATTAAACGGGGGAACCGGAGAGTCAAGGCAGGAGAATTTTAAAAATGAAAAAATCATCAACAAAAAAGGGAGCCGTCAGGCTCCCTTTCGTGAATGTTGGTTCCAACGGAACACACTCAAGATACTAGTTTCCTGAGGAGGATGCTAGGTCTGCTTTCGGCCATTAAACCCGAATTGAACCACCACACCAATACCCGTTGAAACCCTACACATATCACTAGACATTGGATCACCTCCTTTTATATTTCAGTTGAATTACCAAGCAAATTACAGACAACGATCCGATCTGTCAAATACCTTTTTTGGTTTTTAATGATGAAAACAGGAGGAAGGATTTATGGCAAAAATCTTTGTAAGGCGCTCACGTTAATGAGCGCTTTACCGAATAACGATATGAGACTGATTACAGCGACAGCAGCGTATCTTCCATCTGTAAAGAATGCACTGCCTGGTATTGGGAAAGGAATACCTGACCATTTAAATTGGCCAGAAAATGCGTGTTTTCCAGACAATCCATGACCGGCCCCTTCACTTCAGAAAGATGAAAACCAATTCCCTCCTGCCTGAGAATTTCATTCACAGACTCCAGCACTTCCAATGCACTGATATCGATCTCGTTCACGGCTGTGCACATAAGAATGATGTGACGTATCTGTTTGCGTTCCCCCAGAATTCGAAAGATTTCATCTTCCAGGTAAGAGGCATTGGCAAAATACAGGCTTTCATCCACCCGCAGGGACACCACATCAGGGCTGGTTTCTACCTTGTGGCGCTTTATGTTGCGAAAATGCTTGGTGCCCTTGATTTCACCCACTTCGGCGATATGAGGCCGGGACGATTTATATAAATGCAATATCAGGGAAGCGGCCACGCCAACGGATACACCGATCTCAACACCGGCAAGCAAGGTCATCACCAAAGTAGCAGCCACACCAATAAAATCATTCTTTGAATAGTTCCAGGTTTTTTTGAGAATGGAAAAATCCACCAGGCCGAGCACTGCCACGATGATGGTCGCCGCCAGCGTTGCTTTGGGTAACAGCGCCAGGTACTCGGTCAGCGTCATCGTCGCAATGGCAATACCAATGGCGGTGAAAAAACCCGCTGCAGGGGTCTGGGCCCCGGCGTCAAAATTCACCACCGAGCGCGAAAAGCCCCCGGTGACCGGAAAGCCCCCGGAAAAAGCCGAGGCAATGTTGGCGGTTCCCAAACCGATTAATTCCTGGTTCTGATTAATTTTCTGGCGGCGTTTGGCAGCCAGGGTTTTACCCACAGAAACCGATTCCACATAGCCAATCACAGAGATCAGTATGGCGGGAATCAATAATTCCCTGAAAAGAAACAGGTCAAAGCCGGGAAAGGCAAATACCGGCAAGCCTGCCGGAATCTCACCCACCAGGGCCACGCCCTGCTCACCCAGTTCTGCCAGCGTTGCCCAGAAGATGGTAATAAGGACAGCAATCACCGGTGCCGCCTTGGTGATTAGTGAGGCCACAAATTCAGTGATGCCAAATTTTAATAACAGCGTTTTAAGCCAGAGACGGGACGCAAAAAGAAAACACAGCGCAAACAGCCCAACCCACAGGGTAGGCCCATTAATACTCCCCATATTGGCGGCAAGGCTGGTCAGCAAATGCGGCAGGCTATCGCCATCGGCCTGAATACCCAGAATATGTCTGACCTGACTCAGCGCAATAATGATGCCGGAGGCGGTGATGAATCCGGATACCACCGGATGGGAGAGAAAATTTGCCAGAAAACCAAAACGTAAAATGCCCAGTACCAACAGAAACAGGCCTGATAACAGCGCCAGTATCATGGCTGCCTGTAAATACTCCGCCTGGGTCTGAAGTCCAAGAGCACCAATAGAGGATGCTGTCATCAACGACGCCACCGCTACCGGCCCTACCGCCAGTGTGCGACTTGAACCAAAAACCGTATACAGCACCAGGGGGAGAATACTGGCGTAGAGTCCCACTTCTGCCGGTACACCCGCCAGCAAGGCATACGCCAGGGACTGGGGCACCAGCATGATGGTAACAATGACCGCTGCCAGCAGGTCATCACTTAAGGTCCTGGTATTGTAGGTTTTTAACCAGTCAACACAGGGCAGAAACGTCGATACCAGGGATTTAGTCATGAATGGACGCGGGTTCAGCCTTCCAGATCTTTAAGTTTAACCGGGGCCACCAGAGTCTCTTTGCCTTTTAACATGCCATCCCAATAGAGTTTTGGCATCACCACCTTTTTCAGGAACCAGGCCAGCCAGGTAGGCTGTGTTCCCTGCAATAACCAGGTGGGTAAGGTGGGCGCCAGTTTTCCGCCATAACGAAACTCTGCCAGCACGATTTTGCCGCGCTCTACTGTGAGCGGACAGGCACCATAGCCATCATAGCCATAGAGCTCATCGCTATTGGCCATATCCTGCAGCACATTACTGGCAACAACTGGTGCCTGTTTACGGATAGCTGCGGCGGTTTTGGCATTGGGTGAGTTGGTGGCATCCCCCAATCCCCAGACGTTGCCATATTTTTTATGCTTCAGAGTGTGCTGATCCACATCGACCCAGCCAGCCGCATCGGCCAGTGGACTGCTGCGAATAAAATCAGGGGCCGTTTGTGGCGGGCAGACATGCAGCATATCAAAGGTCGTTGAGACAGTTTCAGTATTGCCTTCGCTGTCTTTTTTGCTGAACCAGGCGGTCTTGCTGGGACCATCCACTTTCACCAGATTCTGGCTGAATTCCAGAGCCACACCATATTTATCCATATAGGATTGCAGCGCTGGTACGTAATCCGCCACCCCAAACAGCACAGGACCGGCATTGTAAAAAGAAATATCGATGTTTTTCAGACGGCCTTTCTGCAGCCACTGATCGGCAGAAAGATAGAGCACCTTCTGTGGCGCGCCCGCACATTTGATAGGCATGGGTGGCTGGGTGAAAATCGCTTTGCCGCTTTCCAGCTTTTCCACCAGCTCCCAGGTATAGGGGGCATAATCGGGCAGGTAGTTGGAGGTTACCCCGTTTTTGCCGAGAGTTTCCTTCAGTCCTTCCACCGCCTCCCAGTTAAGTTTCAATCCCGGGCAAACAATCAGGCGCTGGTAGGAAATCGCCGTGCCGTCTTCCAGGGCAAGGCTGTTATTGTCAGGATCAAAGGTTGCTACGGCGGATTTAATCCAGTTAACCTTTTTCGGCATCACCGAAGCCATGCTGCGTCGGGTCTGGTCAACCGTAAACACACCACCCCCGACAAGAGTAAAACCCGGCTGATAATAGTGATCACTGGCAGGATCAATGATAGTAATGTTCAGATCCGGTTTTCGTTTAAGCAAGCTCGTCGCGACAGAAATCCCTGCACTTCCCCCACCCACAATGACGATTGGTTTTACTGAATCCTGAGATGACATCGTTATCTCCTTTTAGTTATTTTTTGTAAAATTTATTCGGTCTGGTAATACATTAAACTTTCCAGGCAACTATCGGTTCCAAACGTCGGATGACGGCCTGCGGCCTTATCCGACCTACAAGTTTATCCGACCTACAGCGCTTTATTCAGTCTCCTGCAGGTGACACCTGCCGTAGGTCGGAAAAGCGCAGCGTCTTCCGACATGGTACCCGCAAATTACCCTATCAGCTTGTGTGCAAACGTCGGATGCGGCCTGCGGCCTTATCCGACCTACATCTTTATCCTTTATCCCGCTTGCCTCTTGTCTCTTTTTTTATTTAAAAGCGTTCACCGGAATCTTCAGATACACCATGCCGTTGTTTTCTTCCGGCGGATAATGCCCGGCCCGCATATTGATCTGCAATGATGGCAGAATCAGGTGAGGCATGGCCAGTGTTGCATCACGGGTCTGGCGCATTTCCACAAACTGGCTTTGGGTAACTCCGGTATGAACATGGATATTACTGCTTTTTTCATCTGCTACGGTGGTTACACAGGCAACCTCCCTGCTCTCAGGGTAGTCATGGCACATAAACAGACGGGTCTCATCCGGCAGCGAAAGTACTTTGCCGATTGACTCATATAATGTAGTGGCATCACCGCCGGGAAAATCCGCTCTTGCCGTACCAACGTCTGGCATAAACAGAGTATCGCCGACAAAAGCCGCATCACCAATGACATGGGTCATACAAGCCGGTGTGTGTCCGGGGGTATGCATGACATGGGCCGTCATGGACCCAATCTGGTAGCTGTCACCATCGCTGAACAGTTCATCAAATTGAGAGCCATCGCATTTGAACTCATCACCGGCGTTGAAAATACCGGCAAACACCTTCTGGACCACGGTTACATTTTTACCTATACCGATTTTCCCACCCAGTTTTTCCTTGATATAGGGTGCAGCGGTTAAATGGTCTGCATGCACATGGGTTTCAATAATCCACTCAAGAACAAGATCATGGTCACGAATCCAGGCGATTATTTCATCCGCCCCTTCATGGGTGATAGTCCCTGAGGCGTATTCCAGGTTGGTGACTGAATCTACTATTGCACAGGAAGGTGAGTCCGGATCCTTCACAACGTATGAAAAGGTTTCCGTTTCCCTGTCAAAGAACGCCTTTACGTCAGGCCTGATGTTCATATCCGTTATCAATGGCTGTGAATTGCTCATTATGCTTCCTCTCAATTACCCGGTTAATCCATATAGTTAGCCAGCCTTCCGTCATACTTCAAACGGGGGGCTGGCAAATAATTTTCTCTTAGTGCTTGCTGGATAGAGAAAGCAGTTTTTATGCCAGCATTGACATTAAACCCAAGTCAAACACATCTGATTGATTTTATTATAATTAATTTGTTCAATCAGAGGATCCCGGAGGCACGAATAAGCTACCCGAATCAGTTTTTTGCCATTTCTGGCAAAAATATCTGTCAATTCCGACAAATTAATTTGTTCCACTTGTGAGACATCTCGCCTTCACATAGCACTATATAAAGTAAAAACAGGTCACCAATTTCATCGCTGGCACAATCTGGAAACACGCTTGCATTTAATATGGTATGGTCTATGACATGAATGTTACACATGGCCCTCCATACAGTAGCTCACTATTATAATTAGCCCACTATAGCAAAGTCCTTACGCCGGACTTTATTGATCTGCTCTGGTCACTATTGTTTATTCTGGTAAATCCACTTTAACAGGAAGTAAGCGCTAAAAAGCAATTTAACTGGAAATATAAATGGAAGACTTGATTGCAGAGGCCAAAACGCTGGTCACTGCCTACGCTGAACATGTCAGGCATAAAAGGCTGGACGATATATTGGCCCTGCTTTGCGAAGACGCCATCATCCAAATGCCCGATATCCTGCCACTGGAAGGAAAAGCCACCATCAGGGAATTTTATGAAGC
>JAUHWU010000034.1 GCA_030427065.1 Gammaproteobacteria bacterium
ATGCGACTGCGGGTGCGTGGCGACATAATGATTGGCCATCTCAAAATCCACCGGGTACTGCGGAACCAGGTCAAATACATACATTTGTTTCCATTCCCCATTAAGACTTACTGCAATAGTAAATTCGTCCCCATCCTGGAGTATTTTGAAAGCTTCATTGGGCGTGTACTGGACCAGCCCCGGTTCCAGTCGCAAAGGCGCAGTCATGGTAAGACCGCCAAAACCCACATCAGCGATCCAGGACTGTTCATCGATATCCACCTTTAGCAGCATATGGGTACGCGCCATTTCTGTTTTTTCCGGCGAACGCCAAATCACCCGCGCAGCATGTTCTGTGACCTGAAAGCCCAGCTGTTTCAATATGCTTCCCAGAATCAGGTTTTGCTCAAAACAATAGCCGCCCCTGCCCTGGGTCACTAACTTGTCAAAGACAGCATCCGGCTGCAGGCTGACCCGTTCAGCAAGAAAAGAGTTGATATTTTCAAAGGGAATAGCGCGAGGGTGCAGCTGGTGAATCTTTTCAAGAGTCGCCTGGGAATTGTCTGCCTTGCCGCTAAAGCCTATGCGTTGTAAGTATGAACTGGTATCCACGGGGCATCCTGTGTTTTGTATCTTTTATAAAAAAGCCGTCCGAAATAGCAGGCATGCCTGTGGTATCCCCCGATTGGTGGAGTACAATGGTCAGCTTGCCAAGCAAGATTCCTGCATCCTACTGAAGCCAATAATTTTGTCTACTGCTATTCGCTCACCAGTCATACTCGCCGCATTCTGGATGCTGGGAACACTAAGTTCTTTGTTGATGCTCGCCATCGCCTCCAGGGAATTATCGGCCACCATTTCAACCTTGCAAATGATTACCGTACGAAATGCGGTAGGCTTGGTGCTCATTTGTGCCCTGCTACAGGGTAGTGGCTGGAAACAACTTAAAACAAGTCAGCCTGGCACGCACCTGGTCAGAAGCATCTCTCATCTAATTGCGCAGTATGCCTGGATATTTGGACTTGCCTCCATACCAATGGCTGAAGTCTTCGCGCTGGAGTTCTCAGGCCCGGTGTGGTCGGTGATTATTGCCAGCGTGCTGCTGGGGGAGAAAATCAACCGTTTCCGTATACTGACCCTGGTACTGGGCATTATCGGGGTACTGACAATACTCAGACCCGGTTTCCGCAATCCGGACCCCGCCATGTTCATCGTTATCTTCAGCGCGGTGTGCTTTGCCCTTGCCAATGTGCTGACCAAAAAACTGGTGGTTAATAATTCCCCACTGAGCATTATTTTTTATGTCACGGTCATCCAGTTTATGATTACCGTTATTCCTACCCTGGCCATCTGGGTGATCCCCGATACCAGAGAATGGCTATGGATGGTAGTGATGGGGGTTGTTGCAATCACGGCCCACTACTGTTTTGCCCGGGCATTTTCCTATGCCGATGCCATGGTTGTCATCCCTATGGACTTCTTACGCCTGCCTCTTGCAGGTATCATGGGATGGTTGCTTTATCAGGAAAGCATGGATGTCTTCGTCATCCTTGGTGCTCTCATCATGTTTAGTGGCAATTTGATTGGTATGTACGCTGAAAAGCGCAGGCTTAACACCAACAATGAATAAACTGGGAAATTAATAATCACTAGTTAGTGGTTTTCGGAAATATCAGCAATGACGCAACAAACTCCGGTAATTGACAAGACGCCCGCCCCCTTGTGGCGAATTCTGGCCGCCATGGCCTATGACAGTATTCTCGTCATTGCTATATGGATGGTAGTCACGTTCATTATTCTCTCCTTTTTTGGCGTCGACAATGCCCGCACGCTAGAAGGAGAAGCCGTGGTTCTGGACCCCCTTTACAAGAACATCACCTTTGCCGCCATGATTGTCAGTGCCTGGGCTTTCTATGGCTGGTTCTGGACCCACAGCGGCCAGACCCTTGGCATGCAAGCCTGGCGCATCCGGGTAGTGAATAAACAAGGCCAGCCCATTACAGCAGCACAATCTGTCATGCGCTTCAGCATGGCGATCGTGTCATGGCTGCTATTGGGAATTGGTTACTGGATGATGCTATTCAATTCTGAAAACCAGACTCTCCATGACAAAATCTCCAACACCAAACTCATAAAAGTCCCCCTAATGGAAAAAAACAAGTGAACCTCCCGGCCATAAACTAACCCGATAAAGCACCTGATCACCTTTTTCCTTTATCCTTTTTCTTTTATCTTGAGACTTGTAACTTGCAACTGTCAGTCATCAATTCCTGCCCATCTGCATTTTTAATTGCCTGGCCGCCATCGCCAGCCCCCCATCTCCCCCATCAATAAAGTGCAGATGCCCACCCTGTTGTGTGGTTTCCACAAAACAGGTCATTAAAGCCTGGTCGGAAGCAAACAGACCGTAATAAAGTATTCCTTCCTGATGATCTTTTTCCAGAATGCGCTTCAGACTATCCAGCTCTTCGACGCTACAATCCATTATCAGGCGCAAGGTATCATCAAATTTTCGAAAGTCACTGTGACGACTAACGGCGCCCAGATAATTTTTGGCATCAAAGGCATGCGGGAAAGGATTTATCCGATATTTAAAAATCAACACCGCCAAAATAATATCTATAAGCCTGGTCAGGAAAGACTTGCTGAACAAGGAACGGTGATACATTGATTCTTCTGTCAGTGCCAGTGAAATGGATTTGTACTTTGTCAGATTATTGAGAACAGGATTGGTCTCGGAAATTTCGCGCCCAACAATCAATCTGAATTTACTAATCAGTTCCTGGTACACATCCATGGCACCGATATCCCGCGCCATCACCAGGAGGCTTACTACCTGCCCTTTTCTAGAGGGTATCGGGCTCCAGCGACATGACAAGCCAGCAAGACTATCCAGTTCTTCTTTTACTTAAGCAATTGCATACTTTTCATATTCACGCTTTGCCAGCTTATCTGCCTCGGCAAGGCCGCTGCCACGAAAAAGCGCAATAAATTTTTGTGCGGTAATTTCAAGCTTGGCTATGAGAATATCGTAGTGATTATGTCGAATATCCTGTACAGGAGTAATAGCAATACGAAGCTCCAGACCAAAGTTAGCTAAAGAAAGGTTTTGTAATTTCCCCAGTTGCATAGAAACATCTGCGACATCATCGCGGTGAATGCAAAGACTGGCGCCATCACCTCCAAAAACGAAGGGAATATTCTGACTTTCAATTGAAAGCATGGTCTGGGTAATATAGGCAGCGCCGATCAGGTTTACTTCCTTGTAAAGCACATCATCAATCGCTCTGGTGGAATTGCGAATATCTGCGACCACCACTACCCAGTCGTCGGGTAAGGCATGATAAATTTCCTTGCGGGTAAATTCCTCAAATTGGCCGAAGGGCTTGAGTTTGCTATAGAAGTCTTTTGACATGCCGAAATCAGAGAGCACTTGTTTTTACCGGCATAGCTTTATGGCCTGTACTAGAGTGTTAAATTAGAAGCATCGCAGCCAGTTAGCTGGCGCGCCTGAGTAAGGCTGCACCCAGCAAGAGGCAGAAGATAATCGGAGCGCTAACCGCAAACAGAGGGTTTAGCTGATATACCAGACTCACTGTGCTGAGCAGGTTTTGCAAAAGATAAAAAACAATGCCAAAACAAATGGCAGTAAACACCTTGGATCCCATGGTAGCTGAACGCAAGGGACCAAAAATAAATGACACGGCCACAATCACCAATGCGACAGTGGTAAGTGGTTGAAATATCTTTTTCCAAAAAGAAAGAAAATAAGCGCTTCCATCCTGGCCCTGATTTTCAAAACGGCGGGCATAGCGATAAAGGTCAGATATCGACATTTTATCCGGCTCAATAATCAGAACCTTCAACAGGTCAGGATTCAGGCTCACATCCCATTTTTTTTCTGCGAACACCTCGACCTGTGACCTGGCCTGCCCCTGCGTATTGTTGTAGGTTATTTCTGTGCCGTTATCCAGCAGCCAGTAGCCACCGGAATCATTCTGAAAGCGGGCACTTTCAGCGTTCACCTGTGCCGCCAGCGTTTGCTGCTCAGTAAAGGAATAAATACTGATGCCATGCAGCACTCCATCGGGGTCAATGGCATTAAAATGCATAAACTCATTTCTGTCTCTTTGCCAGTGTCCGTAACGGGAAAGTGCAACCTGCTCACCGCGCGCCAGGGCCCGATCAAGTTCGCCCTGGAGTTCCAGTTTGGGAGCAACAAACTCACCCAGCAGTAAACCCACTGCCATAACAATAATAGCCGGCTTCATGACAGCCCACACAATACGCAGTACTTTTACGCCAGAGGCCTGCAATATGACCAGTTCATTAGCCGAAGCCAGGATGCCCAGGCCAACAAGGGAGCCAATCAATGCCGTCATGGGCAACAGTTCATAGATATGCCTTGGGAAAATAAACAGCACATAGCGCATGGCATCTATACTGGAATAATTCGCATCGGTTTCACCAATTTCATCCACCAGGGCAAAGAGCAGATCAAGTCCAGCCAGCACAAACAGGACGACCAACATGGCTAACAACACCTGGTTTTTTATATAACGGTCAATTTTTGTCATTTGGTGAAAAACCCGGGAATCGTCAATCCACTTAACCTGTCCGAAAATAACAACCAACCCAGAAATGCAAACAGCCCATGCACCCACCATAATCCCAGCAAGGCAGGAATATGCCCCTCCGCCAGAAGATCCCTGCTCACCAGCAACAAACCAAAGTAAAGAATATAGAGGAATACAGCTGGCACCATCTTTGCGAATCTGCCCTGCCGCGGGCTGACACGACTCAGTGGCACTGCCATCAGCGTAAGTATCGGTATAATCAGTACCAGTGAAATCCGCCATTGCAATTCCGCGCTATGGGAGGTTTGCGTGGAATGCCAAAGCGCGCTTGTCGTCATTGCCCGTTCGGCAACGGCAACGTTGATGGTTATTTCCCGCGCCGGAATCCTCACCCCCATTTCCGCAAACCGCGTTAACTGCATGGCATTGGCATCGGTGGCTTTCTCTGAAATGGAGCCCTCAGTAAAAAGTACGAAACGTCCGCCTTCGTCGTCCTCTGTGGGAATAGCAGTATTGGCCACAGTGATACGCCCGGTTTCGCTTTCATGCATAAACACATTCTGCATTTGCTCATCAACGATGTCTTCGGTATAGGTAGTGCGCTTGCCCCGGGAAATATTCTGAAACAAGCCCGGCACCATGACATCAAACTCATTCAGCTCTTTTTGCGCTTCCAGCAATTTATCGGTGTTCACCAGGCCCATTGGCGTGAGCATGAAACAAAGTATGGCCACGGTTAACGCAACCAGTGTTGACGAGATGAAGGTCATGCCCAGCAACCGACGCCTGCTCAGGCCACAGGCAGACAACACTGTCATCTCGTTATCTGCATACATACGGCCATAGGCCAAGAGTATGCTGAGTA
Organism: Gammaproteobacteria bacterium; assembly: GCA_030427065.1. GTDB lineage: Bacteria > Pseudomonadota > Gammaproteobacteria > Pseudomonadales > Pseudohongiellaceae > Eutrophocola. The sequence continues at coordinate 5,422 of JAUHWU010000034.1, forward strand.
ACAACGCCAGTGGCAGTATCAACTGAATAAATTCAGGAATACGGTATGTCATCAGCAGAGCAAGAATTGCCGGGTCAATTTCTCCCTGGGAAGCCTGGCCCAGGTATTTGAGAAATCGGCCCAGCACAACAACGGCAAGCAATATGAATGTCGTCGCCGCTGTCACCTGAAGAATCTGCCGTGTCAGATAGCGTGAAATAATCATAAGGGGATTCTAGTGTATCGCTCAGGGCACAGCCACCTGTATGATGGCTTGTCTGTCCATGATGCCAAACAGCACTCCCCATTGATGCATCAGGGAGACAGTCTTTTGATATATGTCAGCGGCCAGAGTAAAATTTTGTTTTTGCCGCCTATCTCTCAATTTTTTTAATAACGGAACCTTTATGAATTTCACAATCAAAACTGCTGCAATCCAGAATATTTCCACTTCCTGCATGATCCTTGGTGTTTACCAGAACAAGGCATTACCCGAAGTGAGTGCAGAAGTGAACAAGCTGACGCATAGGGCTATGGGCAATATTATTGAAGCTGGGGACATTAGTGGCAAAGTCGGGCAAAGCCTGCTAATTCATAACCCGGAAGGGGTGCGGGCGAAACGACTTTTACTGGTAGGTCTGGGCAAAAAAGGTGAACTTGATCTGAAAAAATTTATCCAGATTATTAACAGCGTGGCAGAAGGACTGAAGAAATATGCCCTCACTGATGTACTGGATACCCTGATTAATCTACCGGTCAAGGATGTCGGCACCGAGAAATGTGGTCAATTGCTGGCCCAGATCCTGCAAAATAGCATCTATCGTTATACCCAGACCAAATCCAAAAAAGGCAGCAAGCCTGAACTGAAGAAGGTTGATCTCTATCTGGTGGATAAAACCCAGCGCACCAGGCTCAGGAAATCACTTGATACCGGTTCTGCAATCGCTGAAGGCATGGCACTGACTCGTGAAATGGGTAATCTACCCGCGAATATCTGTACCCCAACTTATCTTGGTGAGCAGGCTCAGTTGCTGGCCAAACGCAGTAAGCTGTTAAAAACCAAAATCTTGTCAGAAGCCCAGATGCGACGACTTGGTATGGGTTCCCTGCTTTCTGTGGGTAATGGCAGCGATGAAAACTCTGCACTGATCATCATGGAATATAACGGCACCAGTGAAAAGACCAAACCGAATGTGATCGTCGGCAAGGGAATCACTTTTGATACCGGAGGCATCAGCCTGAAACCGGGTGCCGGCATGGACGAAATGAAATTTGATATGTGCGGCGCTGCCAGTGTCCTTGGCACCATGGCCGCACTGTGCACTCTGAAACCGAAGATTAATGTTGTGGGCGTTATCGCCAGCGCTGAAAACATGCCCAGTGGTCGAGCTACCAAACCTGGTGACGTTGTAACCAGCATGTCCGGACAGACTATTGAAGTGCTCAATACTGATGCCGAAGGCAGGCTGGTACTGTGTGATGCCCTGACCTATGTAGAGAGATATAAACCCAAATCCGTTATCGATATTGCCACCCTGACCGGTGCCGTAATCGTTGCCCTTGGCTCAGTAGTCAGTGGCCTGATGAGTAACAATGATGAATTGGCTGACAAGCTTTACCAGACTGGCCTTGATATCAATGACCCGGTATGGCGACTGCCAATCTGGGAAGAATATCAGGAGCTGCTGGACAGTAATTTTGCCGATATTGCGAATATTGGTGGCCCCAAAGCCGGCAGCATTACCGCAGCCTGCTTCCTGTCACGCTTTACCAAGAAATATCCCTGGGCCCATCTTGATATCGCTGGTACAGCCTGGTTACAGGGCAAACAAAAAGGCGCTACCGGCAGGCCGGTGCCACTGCTGGTAGAGTACCTGTTAAATAACTGACAAAGCCCATGACCCAGGTCGATTTTTATCTTCTGCAGCAACCCGCCCAGGAACAGCGCATGGTTTTTGCCTGCCGCCTGTGTGAAAAAGCCATGAATCAGGGCATGAAAATCTATATTCATACCGACTCTGAGAAGCTTGCCCAGGAGATGGACGATTTACTCTGGAGTTTCAAGCCGGAAAGTTTCATTCCCCATGCCATTGTCGGTCTGGATGAAGATCTTGATGCCGATGAGGAAATCCCGGTCTTTATCGGCTTTGGTACAACATGCGATGTCAGCGCCACACTGTTGATCAATCTGAGCGATGGAATCCCAGCGTTTCATCAACAATTTGAAAGAATCGCCGAAATTGTTCCCAATGCGGAAGCCGCAAAACGTAATTTGCGCGAGCACTGGAATACCTACAAACAACAGGGTTTTGAGCTCAAGCATCATACCCTTTGAGACCTTTTTATACTGTCAGTATTCAGCCGGTCATCAATAAATCAAGTGATAGGATTAAACTATCATAAGTCCATTTTAATACTGGAATAATTCTCACTATAGTGCCGCCTGTTTTTGTATTTGAGGAGTTGGATTAATGAGTTCCCATGACCATTCTTTACCCGGCGTGACTGAATTCAGGGCAATGTTTTTTCGCCTGCTAGGCCCGGAACAGCGCTTTTACAAACTGGTAGTAATCTACAGCCTTGCGCTCAGTCTGTTGACGCTGGCTATTCCCATCTCAGTGCAAACACTGATTGATACCATTGCCAATATTGGTTTGGTGAGAGCTATTGTCGTTATTTCCATGCTGCTGTTCGGCCTGTTGCTGTTTTCAGGCATTCTGTATGCCTTTCGCGCTTACATCATGGAGCTCTTCAACCGCAGGATTTTTATTCGTATAGCCTCGGAAATGGCACTGGGTGCGGTTGCTGCCCGTGAATCCGGCACCGATGAGAGAAAACGTCTGGCACTGTTCAATCGTTTTTTTGACATCATGACCCTGAAGAAAAATGTCCCCAATATTATTACCAACGGGTTTTCCCTGGTCCTTCAGGCCATCATCGGATTTATAGTCGTATCTCTGTATCACCTGTATTTTTTCCTGTTCGCCATGGTACTGGTGTTTCTGCTTCTTATTGTATGGAAACTGTGGGGCTGGAAAGCTATTCAAACCGGCTTTTTACTGTCAGAAGCCAAGTATGAAACCGCAGACTGGTTGCAGACACTGAGTATAAGCCTGCGTGACTTCAAGGCCACCGGCAATATTGAATACATCCTTGAGGAATTTAACGAGGTCGTTAACCACCATGTGGATGAACAGGAGAAACATTTTGCCTATACCTACAAGCAACTCCTGAGCTTTCTGTTTATTAATGCCCTTGCCAGTGCCGCCTTTCTTGGTATGGGGGGCTGGCTGGTAATCCAGGGAGAACTTACGCTGGGTCAGTTAGTCGCCGCAGAATTAATCATGATGGCAATATTTGCCGGGCTGCCGCAGCTGGCAGGCTATCTGGGATATTTTTATGACATCTGTGCCGCGGTTGAGGAAATCAGTCGCTTCGAACAACTTTCCCAGGAATCCATCACAATCATTGACGACAATCATTTGCACCAGGAAACCAGGGAAATAAAGTTCGACAATGCGGGCTATGGTGACAACAAATCGCAGGATATGGTGACATTGGATATAGTCGTAGCTCCTGGTGAAATTCTGCGCAGCTGGAGCGAAAGCCAGCGCTTACGGGACCTTTTCAAGAGTTCCATTATCGGCAATATCTTTCCGATTCGTGGCGAAGTCTATTACGGCCACATGTCGACCCATGAACTTAATCCTTTCGAATTACGCAAGGACATCAAGGTAGTAGATCGGGCCAGCGTAATTCCCGGTAGTATTCGACACTACCTGATTTTTTCAAATCCGAAAGCGCAGCAACTTAAAATACGCAACGCACTGGAGCTGGTTGAACTGGATACCATGATGGATAAATTCCCCGCCGGGCTGGATACCCTGGTCAGTGCCGATGGCTGGCCACTGAGCCTGGAACAATGTTTGCGTCTGAAGCTGGCTGCAGTCACTCTGGCTGACCCGGCTGTTGTGGTACTTGATCAAATTGTGGATCTCGTCAACAACGAGATTCTGGAAAGGTATATCAAGTATCTGCAAACCATTAACACTACAGTGATTTACTTTACCCGGCGTGATGATATAGCGCTGTTTACCCGCACACTTGATCTGGAATCAGGGAGCTAAATTATGAGTGATAGTAAGCACACAAATGTGCAGCCCCAGAAATTTACTTTCACTAAATCTCTGGACTCGAAATACCTGGGTCATTTGTCATGTCTGAACCGCATAAGAACACCGGTGCCATTGCGGGTCATTGCCTGGACGCTGGTCACTGGCTTGGTGGTAGTCGCGCTGACCCTGACTTATACCCCATGGGTGCAAACCACCTCGGGCACCGGAGTAGTGACTACGATGAACCCCCGCGATCGTGTGCAATCCATTAATGCGGTAGTCGCCGGTCGTATAGCACAGTGGTATGTAAACGATGGTAATTCGGTCAAGGAAGGCGATCCCATCGTGCTTATCCAGGATGTCGACAACAATCTGGTGTCCCGGCTCGAGGCACAATTAGCGGCCGCCGAACTCAAATATGAAGCCACCACCGAAGCCGTTAATACCGCCATAATCGATTACGAAAGAAAGGAAACGCTGTTTAACGAAGGCCTGGCATCGCGCTATGAATATGAACAGGCTCGCATCAAGGTTCAGGAATTAAGGGCCAGCGAGCAGGATGCAGCTGCCAGTCTGAATGCGGCGAAAACAAACCTGTCGCGCCAGGGTAGCCAGCTTATCACCGCCCCCAGAGACGGCACAATTATTCATGTGGAAGCCGGCGATCTGGCGACTATTGTCAGTGCTGGCGCGCGGCTGGCTACCTTTATGCCTGCCAATGCAGAACGTGCCGCAGAAATATACATAGATGGCAGGGATATTGGTCTGGTGACACCCGGTCGGCAAGTACGCCTTGAATTTGAAGGCTGGCCGGCTTTTCAGTTTAGTGGTATCCCCAACCATGCCATAGGTACCTTTCCCGGTGAAGTGGTATTTGTCGAGCCCAGCGCCAGAGCCAATGGCTCCTTTCGAGTGCTGGTGAAAGAATCGCGTACTGCCCATGACTGCCTTGGCAATGAGAGTCCTGACTTTGGTCAGAACATGATCAATTGTAAATGGCCACCGGAAAGTTATATTCGCCTGGGTGCCAATGTCCGAGGCTGGATCCTGCTGGATACTGTCTCACTTGGCTTTGAATTCTGGCGTCTGTTAAATAATTTCCCCCCCGTCAACAACGCAATTAATACAAGCCAATGATGTTTATAAAATTGAAAAAAATACTGCCCGATCAGGGCCTGCTGTTGTTGATTTTGATGGTGCTATTGGCGGTGCTGCTAACAACGTTGCCATTGAGCACGCGTGCACAAATTGATGACAGTAATAGTAATGCTGCTGCAGGCACACAAATTGACGAGGTGCTCGACAGTGTTCAAATGCACTTCCCACTCATCATGGCCGCCCGAGCGGAAATAAGTGCCAAGGATTCAATGCTGCAAGCTGCCCAGGGGGCCTTTGATCCGGTTATAGAGGGTTCCTATAAAAACCGCTTGAGTGGCTTCTATGACGGTAACAGTTTGGAGACCATGTACAAAAAACGCTTTCCGGCTTTTGGCGCCAGTGTCTTTGGTGGCTATAGCCGCTCCAATGGCAGCTTTCCCAGCTATGAGAACGACCTGGCCACCACCAGTGATGGCGAATCAAAAATTGGTCTGTCGATTTCATTGTGGCGCGACCGGGAGATCGATGAATTTCGTTATGGCACTGCCAAAGCCGAAGTTGACGTATTGCGTGAACGTTACAATCTGCAAAGGGATGTTATCTCCATCCTTCAGGATGCCTATATCACCTATGCACAATGGTTGCAGGCAGAACATTTGCTCGGTGACTATACCGAACTGCTGGATATAGCACAAAGTCGCGCCGAGGCAGTGCAACGCAGTGTGGAAAGTGGCAACGCAGCCGAAATTCTGGGGGTTGATAATGAGCTGGCTGTGCTGCAGCGCCGTGGACTGGTCGTGGATGCCCAGCGCCTGGTCGATGCTTCTGCCTACAAACTGTCCGTGTATTTACGAAATGCTGATGGTTCTCCGAAATTGCCAGTCTATACCCAAGGCCTTGAGATGCCCCCGGAAAATATCGGCGATACCAGCAATATGGAATCCATTCTTGATCGTGTCGTAGAGCTGGACCCGGTGATCGCCAGTACCCGGCTGGCTCGCCAGCAGGAACAGCTTGATGTGTTGCTGGCTGAAAACCAGGCTAAACCCCGGGTTGACCTCAGGTTTTATAACTCCAAGGATTTCGGAAGCGGTATCACCGCCCTGCGCGCCGGTGAAAATGTGGCCGATATCAGTTTCAGCATCCCACTGGCCACCAATGCAGCTCGCGGCAAAGCCAATGCTGCACGAGCCAGAATGACCGGTATTGATTTTCGTATCAGGCAATTTATTAACCAGACCCGCGCTGAACTGGAAATAGCACTGATCAATGTGGAAGCTACCCGCGAAATGAACAACATCGCCGAATTGGAACTGGATGCTGCGAGACAGCTGGCCGACGCTGAAGCAAGACGTTTTGAAACCGGACTCAGTGATTTTTTCCAGCTTAACCTGCGTGAACAAGCCGTTGCCCAGGCAGAACTGAAACGCTGGCAAGCGGATTTTGACCATCAGGTTGCCCTGGCCAATTATTATGGCGTAAGCATGAACCTGGAATCACTCGGTATTGAAAGTGGTATGCCGGAATAAGCAAAATACGGCATAAGTACTGCCAAAATCTCGCAAAATTAATTCATGACAGCAGTGCTACTGCATTGGGATATATCTGTGTGACAGGCTATAATGCGCGCCTTTCTGACAGCCACTCATATCCAAAAACAGGCAGATAAACTACATCCAATGGAAAAAACCTACCAACCTTCCGAGATAGAAAAAACCTGGTACCAGACCTGGGAAGACAGCGGCTATTTCAAAGCTTCCGGCCAGGGTCCCTCTTACAGCATTGCCATTCCGCCACCCAATGTGACGGGCAGTCTGCATATGGGACATGGTTTTAATAATGCCATTATGGATGCCCTGATTCGCTATCACCGTATGAAAGGCTATAACACGCTCTGGCAGGTAGGCACGGATCATGCCGGTATTGCTACGCAGATGGTTGTCGAACGTCAATTGCAGACGCAGGGCTTGACCCGTCATGATCTGGGGCGGGAAAAATTTGTTGAAAAAGTCTGGGAATGGAAAGCAGAATCCGGTGGCAATATAACCCGCCAGTTGCGCCGACTTGGTTCGTCGATTGACTGGAGCAGAGAACGTTTCACCATGGATGAAGGGCTGTCCAAGGCAGTTGAAGAGGTGTTTATTCGCCTTTACGACGAAGACATTATCTACCGCGGCAACCGTCTGGTGAACTGGGATCCAAAACTGCATACCGCCATTTCCGATCTGGAAGTTATTTCGGAGGAGGAAAATGGTTACTTCTGGTATTTCCGTTACCCGCTGGCCAATGGTGCGACCACTGCAGACGGCAAATCCTACATCACTATTGCCACAACCCGCCCGGAAACCATGCTTGGTGACACAGCCCTGGCTGTAAATCCCGAAGATGAACGCTTTGCCTCATTAATTGGAAAAACCGTGCTGCTGCCGCTGTGCGATCGGGAAATACCCATAATTGCCGATGACTATGTTGATCCTGAATTTGGTACCGGCTGCGTCAAGATAACCCCGGCCCATGACTTTAATGACTACGAAATAGGAAAACGTCATGACCTGCCCATTATTAATATCCTTACCGTCGATGCCGCCATTAACGAGAATGCCCCGCAAGCCTACCGCGGTCTGGATCGCTTTGATGCCCGCAAGCAGATTGTCAGGGATATGGAAACTGCCGGCCTGCTGGACAAGATTGAAGACCATAAACTGAAAGTTCCCCGAGGCGATCGCAGTGGCGTGATCATTGAGCCCTACCTGACCAATCAGTGGTATGTGGCAGTGGAAAGTCTGGCCAAACCGGCCATTGAAGCCGTGGAAAACGGGGATATCGAATTCGTCCCCAAAAACTGGGAAAACACCTATTTTTCCTGGATGCGTGATCTGCAGGACTGGTGTATCAGTCGCCAGCTCTGGTGGGGACACCGCATTCCGGCCTGGTTCGACGACCAGGGCAATATTTTTGTTGGCCGCAGTGTGGACCACGTACGTGAGAAATATAACCTGGCAGCCGACCTGCCCCTGAAACAGGATGAAGATGTACTGGACACCTGGTTCTCGTCAGCACTTTGGACCTTTTCTACCCTCGGCTGGCCCGAAGATACCGAAGAATTAAAGACCTTCCACCCGACCAATGTGCTGGTCACGGCTTTTGACATTATCTTTTTCTGGGTGGCGCGCATGATCATGATGACACTGAAATTCAGGGAGCAGATTCCCTTTCAGAAAGTCTATATTCATGGCCTGATCCGCGATGGCGAAGGTCAGAAAATGTCCAAGTCAAAAGGCAATGTGCTGGATCCCATTGACCTGATTGATGGTATTGACCCGGAAAGCCTGGTGGCAAAACGCACCCAGGGGCTGATGCGTCCACAGGATGCCGAAAAAATTGCCGAAAAAACCCGCAAGGAATTTCCTGATGGCATTCCTGCCTTTGGAACAGATGCGCTGCGCTATACTTTCTATTCCCTGGCCTCCACTGGCAGAGATATCAACTTTGATATGGGCCGTATCGAAGGCTACCGGAATTTTTGTAACAAAATCTGGAATGCGGCCCGTTACGTTTTCATGAATGTCGAAGACCAGCAGGTCACTCAACCTCAAAGCGTGGACGATTACTCCCAGGTCGATATCTGGATCAGATCCCGCCTGCAGCAAACCCTGAAGCAGGTAGAGGATGGTATTGCGGATTATCGCTTCGACCTTGTATCACAGGCCATCTACGACTTTTTCTGGAATGAATACTGCGACTGGTACCTGGAACTTTCCAAGCCGGTACTATGGGATGACAACGCCTCCGCTGCGCAAAAAAATGCCACCCGTTATACCTTGCTGGATGTCCTTGAAAGCAGTCTGCGCATGCTGCACCCGTTAATGCCTTTTATTACCGAGGAGATCTGGCAGAAAGCGGCTCCCGAGCTGGGCATTAAAGGCCCGACAATTATGTTGCAACCTTTCCCCGAGGTTGATGCCGGCATTATTGATGAAAATGTCGACAAGGAAGTGGAATGGATCAAGGGGGTTATCCTTGCTATCAGGAATATCCGTGGTGAAATGAATATTTCACCCGCCACTAATATCAAAGTCCTTCTGAGCAGCGGTACTGAACAGGATCGTAAAAACCTGGACAGTAACCAGCAATTTCTCATCAAGCTGGCGAAACTGGAATCCGTAAGTTGGCTCGACGATCCCCGGCAGGCGCCACCCTCTTCCATGCAGGTGGTAGGTGATATGGAAGTTCTGGTGCCAATGGCCGGTCTGATTGATGTGGAGGCTGAACTGGCACGATTGGGTCGCGAACAGGGTAAGCTCAACAAGGAAATTGCCAGGCTTGCCGGCAAATTGGGCAATGCCAAATTTGTTGATAACGCCCCGGCTGACGTGGTTGCCAGAGAAAAGGAAAAACTGTCTAATGCAGAAACAACGCTTAATCAGTTGAACGATCAGGTGACCAAACTAAAGTCATTGTGATCGAGTAAATTTCTCTGTATCAAGGTCTGTATCGAGGCCATAATTGGATTTTTCGCGTGGAGTGGCGGTCCTTGAACAACTGTTCAGGAGCGACGTGAACGCGGAAGAGTAACTCTGAATCTCAACTTGTTAATCAGGAGAGCAACATGCCGAACCTGAAAAAAATTGTCTTGCTGCTTTTACCAGGGCTACTTATCAGCCTTCCCTGGTCACCCCTGCAGGCACACCTGGACAAGAATACCGATCGTAACGGTGGTCACTGGGATTTATTTGGCGATTATCACTGTCATCAGGCAGGATGCCGCATGGCACCCTCGCGCTACAACATCATGTCACGCCGGCCACAGCTATCCAACCGTGACCAGGATCTGTTTTATCTTGAAGAAGACTGGCCGCACTGGATGTTGATAGGAAGTTGCCAGACTGTTCGCACCCAGATACTTCAGGCCACCAGCCAGGTACCTGTTACCTGGACCAATCCGCGCGAATGTGAAATTCGTGAGGGCAGATGGATAGACCCCTATAGCGGGGAAGAGTTTGAACGTGCAGCCCGCCTGGAAATTGACCATATTATTCCCCTTGCCTACGCCAACGCTGCGAATGGCTTCCAGTGGGATGACAACAAACGCATGCAATTCGCCAATGATCCCCTGAACCTGATCCCGGTCAGTCGAGACAGCCATCGTGACAAACGTGATCGTGGCATTGGCAACTGGCGTCCGGACCAGGAAGCTTTTCATTGTGAATATGCCGCGGCCTGGCGCGATGTGTCCACTAAATATGACCTGGAGCTATTTCAGCGTGATCGCAGCCGTATGAACACCATCCTCAAGGATTGTGATATCCCGGAGCGCGATTTTGGCGAGGAAGACGATAAAACAGACATTGAAGTGCGCGCTGGTGGCATTCCGATTCCCCTGTAAAATGCTTCTGAACCTCTTAAGCACTCAGCCCCTTTAAACATCTCTCTTGAAAATGTTACCATCCACAACTTGCTGCAATGCGTGGTGGTTTTAAGTGTTATCATGCATTACTTATTACTTGTAATTTATTGCTTATAATTTATTACCTATTACTTATTACTTATTAATTATTACTTTTTACTTTTTACTTAGTCGCCATAATTTATTACTTCCACCGTTGCAGACAAACAAAAAAAATAGACATTAATAATAAAAAAAGAAAATCATTTTTTTCGAAAAGAGCTAATCATGAACATCAAAATTATCATTGCTTCAATAATCGTAGCGATAGTACTTTCTGCTATTTCTTTTTTCATCGGCTTATATAATTTTTTACCCGAGCCACTGACCGTGTTTGCTGTTTCTCTGTTGGGTGGCTGCTTTAGCAGTTTCTGGATTTGTTCCGCAGAAGGCCTTATTAAAGACACCACCACCTCCAGAAAAAACACCTCCCGTAAAAAAGACAACAAGAAAAAGAAAGCTGACAAACCAATTGTTATCAGTAGCGGGCCGCGGGAAACCGGTAGCGTCAAATGGTTTAGTGCCAGCAAGGGATTTGGTTTTATTACCCGGGATAGTGGAGACGATATTTTTGTCCATTTCAGATCAATAGTCGGAGATGGTCACAGAATAGTGCGGGAAGGTCAGCGCGTAAATTTTGCGGTAACTGAAGGTGACAAAGGTTTGCAGGCTGAGGAAGTTGCTGCCGAGAATTGATCGCTAAACCCCTGCAATTTGAATTAGCCTGAATTACAGAATTGGTTTTATCGTCAATTCTTTATCACTAACTCCTATCGCTAGTAATGCGGGGGTTTTTCGTCCTGCTGCTCCGTCTCAACAGACGCCTCAAGAATTTTCAGGTTATCCCCCAGCATTTCCAGCCTGCGCGACAGACTGTCCAGCTGTTTTTGCTGATCAGTAATCACATCATTGAGCTCTGCAATGGTGAGATCCTGAAATTCCAGGCGGGTCTGAAGTTCTATAATCAGGTCATCACTGTTTGACATCAGGTATCGGCCCATTCTCGCAACAAATTATGATAGACGCCGGCCAGATTTGTCAGGGCACTCTGGTCGGGTGAATCCATTGCTATTTTCTGTATCGCATTGTCCAGTTCAAAAAGCATGGTCCTGTGATGATCACTGCGCACCATACTCTGTATCCAGAAAAAAGCCGCCAGACGCTTACCACTGGTCACCGGTTTAACGTGATGGATGCTGGTGCCTGGATAAAGGATCATATCTCCAGCAGCCAGCTTGATTTCGGATGGCCCGTTACTGTCTTCAATGACGAGTTCCCCCCCCTGATAAGTTTCCGGATCTGACAAAAACACGGTAGCAGAAAGATCCGTGCGAACGCGGTAAGGTGTTCCCGTCACCGGTCGGATAGCCCCGTCAATGTGACTGCCGTAATGAGCGTCATTTTCATAACAGTTAAACAGCGGAGGTACCATTTTCAACGGCAGTGCGGCTGCAGTAAAGCGTGCATTGCCATCCAGTGCCCTGATAATGATTTCACCAAGCTCCCTGGCCAACGGATGATTATCCGGTAACTGGGCGTTCGACTTTACCGCTGCCGATAAATAGCCGGCACTGCCGCGACCATCAGACCAGTGTGTGTCGGTCAATCGTGACCGGCAAGTGTCCACCTGATCGCCTGTTAAAACCCCTGATAAATGCAGAATCATAAAATTCAGTAATCCAGATTAATGGCAAATACACCGCCAATACCGGGTCCGGGAATGACATGCCAGGGATGTAACTGATCGAAATAATACTCGTCAGTAAGATTGGTCAGGTTGACTTTGATGGTGATGTTATCGGAATACTGGTATTTCATCATCGCATCCAATGCCCAGTAATCTCCGGCAAATTTTCTGTTGTTAACAACCCTTTCGTCCAGATAACGGGTACCAATACCGTAATCCAGCCGCTCACCCTGGGTCCAGTTTATCCAGAAGGAAAAGGAGTCCTCTGCCACATTATCCATCCTGCCGGTATTACCTGTCAGAAGGTTTTCCTGTTTGTCATCCAGCCGGGTATAACCGGTGGTGAAGTGAAGAATCTCACCCAGACCGCCACTTAGTTTGACAGAAAATCCGTTAATTTCCTGCTCTCCGGCCAGGGTGTTGAAACCCGGATTAAGTGGATCAGAAACCCGGGCATTTTTCTTGGTAATCCTGAATAAGGCAGCATCCAGCTGCAGACGATCATTGAGCAAATTCCATTTGGACCCCAGTTCCAGGCTTTCATTTTCCTCCGGTTCGAGAAAAATATTACTGGTGGTCAGAGCACGACCGCTACTGACAAAGGAAAGTGATTCGCCGGAAGGGTTAAAAGAGGTTCCCCAACCCAGATAAATGGTGCCATCTGCGACTGGCTTATACACCAAAGCGGTACGATAACTGGTCTCGATATCCTTGGTAATTACCTGACCACTGCTGGTCTGGCTGCCGTCAACATCAAAACGATATTCTGTATAATTGTTAGTGAAGCGATCCCGGCGCAGCCCCAGACTAAGCTGCCACTGATCGCCAAATTTTATGGTGTCGAGGAAATAAGCCGCCAGTGTGTCACTACTGGCATCGGATCTCAGACGGGTCGCCGTCACACCGTTATAGGAACCACCCGGGTTTGCCAGATTCGTAGTCGGCACAGCAATGCCGTAATCAAAATAAGGGGTTTGCGAGGCAAAGCCAAAGGCCGGATCAGACGATTCTTCGGCGGATTCAATTCCGCTAATGACGGTGTGTTCAATAAATCCGGTAGTAAAATCTGCACGCAGATTAACCTGGGTCTGCAGCATGCGTTCATTACTGTCACCGGTAAAAATCATGCGGTAAACGGTAACGGACGCTGGCGCATCACTGCGCGTCACGCCAGGTCCGACCTGGGGTTCGGTAATAAAACTGCTGCGTGAATAATCTGCATGACGCAACTGGGTATTCAGGGAAAACGTCTCGTTGAAACGATGATCCAGAATTATCGAGCTGACATCAGCCTGAGTCTCCAGGTAGTCGGTTTCAAATCCGTAGAAATTTTTCCTATCCACCGCGGCCGGTTCTCCCTGAATCCATGGCAAGCCATAATCCGGCGTACTGTCACTTTGCAGGTGCATGTAGTTGAGCGTCAGCTGTGTGGCATTTCCCAATGCAAGACTGAGGCTGGGGGCCACGCCATAGCGTTCGGTTTCCACAACATCACGTCCCGGAACGTCAGCTTTATGGCCAAGCAGATTGACACGAAAGGCCGCATCACGACCCAGATCCAGTGGCTGGTTAAAATCGGCGGTAACCCTGGTGGTGCTGGCATTACCAAAATTCATATGCAGTTTGCGCAATTCCTGCTGCATCGGTTTTTTGGTGCTCTGGTTAATCACACCACCTGTTGAACCGCGCCCGAATACCATGGAGGATGAACCCAGCAGAACCTCAACAGTATCCAGATTAAATGGATCCCGGGCATAGCTACCCAGGTCCCGCATGCCGTCCAGAAACATGTCATTGCGGGACGAAAAACCACGAATATTGGGGTTATTGCCTTGCCAACTGAATTCTCCGGCTCCGAGGGTGATACCAGGCACATTGCGTAAGGCATCATCCAGGCTCATGGCGTTACGGTCTTCCATCAGCTCTGCAGAGATAGTTGTCACCGACTGGGGCGTATCCAGTAATGGCTCGGTAAATTTTCCAATGGAGGATTCATCAATCAGGTAAGGGCTGCGACCAGTTTCCTCGACAATGATCACCTCAACAGACTGCTGCTGGGAATAGACCTGCCCGGCCAGTATCAGATTACTCCAGGCACCCAGCAAGGCCTGTGAGATAAAACGGCGCAGGGTTGAGGGTTTCTTCCTGAAGCGCTTAACTACAGCTTTTGACTTTAACCCGGACATAAATACTCCTGAAAAACCCAGCTTGGCGAAGTTCCCGCAGTATAGCGGATCATAATTGGCTATTCGATCCAAAGCTTGAATTTCTCAATGTCATCAAGCGGTTTTATTACCACCACTTATCTGTAATAATTTCATTTCAAAAGTAGCACTGCACCCATTTACGGAAGAAAACATCACCCATGGTTTCCCAAAGTCCCAAACCTCCGATTCGCTGGCTAAATCTTACCGTCCTCGGCCTGCCTATTCTTGTGGTACTCACGCTGGTGCCCTGGTATGGCATGAATTATGGCTATGACCTGTATGAATGGGTCTGGTGCCTGGCATTGTTAATCTTCTGTGAAATGTCCATCACCGCCGGATATCACCGCCTCTGGTCACACAAGGCCTATCAGGCTCACCCCATTCTGAAGTTTATTTTTGCCCTGGGAGGCGCCTGTGCCTTGCAGAATGACTGCATCACCTGGGCCTCGGATCACCGCCGTCATCATCTTTTTGTGGATGACAATGAAAAAGATCCCTACTCAGCCGGAAAAGGCTTCTGGTATTCGCATTTTGAATGGATGATTCGGGATTTTGAGAGCACCAAAGAGGACACCAGCAATGTAAAGGATCTGCTGGCAGATCCCATTCTGGTCTGGCAACGCAAGCATTATCTGGCATTATTACTGATAATGAATGTGGCTATTCCTGCCCTCATTGGTTTTCTTCACGGTGATATCTGGGCGAGCCTGCTACTGGCCGGTTTCCTGCGTCTGGTGCTCAGCCAGCACTTCACCTACCTGATCAATTCAGCAGCACATATCTGGGGCAGTCGTGATTATGACCCGCAACAGACAGCGCGTGACAACTGGTTTATTTCACTGTTTACTTTTGGCGAGGGTTATCACAACTACCATCACACTTTCGCCTGGGATTATCGCAATGGCATCAAGTGGTATCACTGGGATCCTACCAAGTGGCTGATCAAGTTCTGCTCCTGGATAGGACTTACCTACAATCTGCGCCAATGTTCTGTGTATAGACAGGAACTCAAACGCCTGCAGGTGCAATATAACCATGCTCTGATAACCTGTGAAAAAGTAATCGACTCCCCTTCCTGGCGTGAAAAACTCGAACTTGAATATAACCAGTTGGTGGAAACGCTGAACCATTGGGCCGAACTCAAGCAACAGTGGTACCAGGCAAAATCTGCCCAGTTATCCTCTGATTTACATGAAAAATTTCATGACATGGATGTGGAAAGTCTGCGCCTGCGCTACCGACTTTTAAAAATTGAACTGGAAGGGAAACGCCGCAGTTGGCAGGCGCTACTGAATACTTTCACGTCCCTCCCCTCGCCAACGCCACAGCCCGTTTAAATCAAGAGAAATGGATTTCTCACTAAAACAAGCCACCTCGAACGCATGGCTGGAAACAGTCATGGCTGATTTTGACAGTTTCCTGCTGGACCATGCCAGCTGCGAGAAAAAAGCCTCGGGGATGGCCATTTCGATGATTTCACACTACCCTGACAAACCTGAGCTGGTAAAGCAAATGCTTAACCTTGCTGTCGAAGAGCTCAATCATTTCCGGGATGTCATCAGGCTGATACTGGAGAAAAAACTGACACCCGGCTCAGATCAAAAAGACGACTATATTCACAGACTCCACAAGGCCATGGACAAGGGAAAGGAAGCCTACATGCTGGACAGACTTCTCATAGCCAGTATAGTTGAGGCCCGCGGCGCAGAACGTTTCGGCATGATTGCCCGCGCCTTGCCTGAGGACAGAGACCCAAAACTGAAGCGTTTTTACCTTGCCATCACCGATTCCGAAAGTCGTCACTATCAATTATTTCTTAGACTGGCAGAAACCTACTTTTCAGAAACAGTGATTACCCGCCGCCTGGATGAATTATTGGAAATCGAAGCGGCTATAGTTCGGGAGCTGCCATTGCGAGCCGCCCTGCATTAGGCCACTGCAGCTGATTACAGCGCATAAATTCGTTTCATTTTCTTTCCACATTATGCGGAGCTTTTCCCATTGCTTCTGCATACCACTGCGGGTAAGATGCCTGCGAAAATAATGACTCATGAGTCATATTTATATTTTCACTAAAAAATGAACTTTATCAGTTGCTTGACCGTAAAAAGGGAACACCAGAGGTGTTTCTTTTTTCCTGCATGGCGGGTCAAAAGACAAGGCATTGAAAAAACGCTCTTTGTGTCTGGACGATGCAAATTTTACCAATCGGCAATAATTACTAAAAAAGGATCAAATCCATGCTGAAAAAGCTTCTGCCCTTCCTGATTATCCTGGCTTCTATCGCTATCGCAGTTATGCTGCGTGCGGGACGTCCCGATGCCGAACAGAATGAGCCGCAGCAGTTGTCGATAGTGGTTGATGCCATGACGGTGACTGTTCAGGATGCCTATATCTCGGTTTCATCCCAAGGTACCGTAGCCCCGCGAACCCAGACAAATCTGGTGTCTGAAGTTGCCGGTCGCGTGGTTGAAGTTTCCCCCTCCTTTGTCGCTGGCGGGTTTTTCAACGAAGGTGACGTTCTGATAAAGCTGGATGACCAGAATTATCGCGCCGCGGTAAGCCGTGCCCAGGCCTCTGTTGCCTCAGCACAGAGTCTGCTGGAGCAGGAAAAAGGCCAGGCTGATGTTGCCCAACGCGAATGGGACCGTATGACAGCACAAGAGCAGTCCCGAATTCGGGCAAAAGAGCTGTATCTACGCAAACCACAATTGCAGGAAGCCGTGGCAAGGCTGGAGTCTGCCAAAGCAGATCTGGATCAGGCTGTGGCTGATTTAAACAAAACGACTATCGTCGCACCTTATGACGGCATGGTGAGCAGTAAAAACACTGATATTGGCCAATATGTGACAACAGGCGCCTCAATCGCGGAAACTTTCGCAGTCGATTATGCAGAAGTAAGACTGCCTATCCCTGAAACCAAAATTTCCTTCCTGGATCTGCCTGCTCATACAGAAAATCTCAAGGCCGCTGATAATATGGAAAATGCCCCTGAAGTTGATCTTGTCAGCAATATTGGAAACCAGGAATTTCACTGGAGCGGCAAGCTGACCCGTACCGAAGGCGTCCTTGATACCAGAACACGGGTACTGTTCAGCGTCGTACAGATCAAAGATCCCTACAATCTCTATCCTGATGACCCTACTAATCAAAACAATGAGCCCTTGCTCATAGGCACCTATGTTAATGCCACTATCCGGGGACGACTACTTGAAGACGTCATCGTACTGCCACGCTATACCCTGCAAGCCAATAATGTTATCTGGACCGCAGATGCTGAAGGCAGATTAAGGCCAAAAACAGTTGAAGTACTCACCATCAATGGTGATGACGTCTATATTTCTTCAGGCCTGCAAAATGGTGACCGCGTCATTCTGACCCGCCTTGAGAATCCGCTTAATGGCTCTCCAGTTCAGATTAATGAAATAGAAGGCGTTGTCCAAACTGTTCAAACTATTCAGTAATTCAACACAAACAAACTGTACGGCTAAAAAAGGCGTTATAAAAAATGTCAGAGTTAAAAGAAGAAAAAGGCTTGATTTCATGGTTTGCCAATAACCATGTCGCAGCTAACCTGCTAATGATAGTCATCATCATGGCCGGTCTGTTTTCAGTCTACACAATCACCAAGAAAGCCATGCCGGATTTTGACCTGACCACTATTCAGATCACCATGGCCTATCCCGGGGCAACGCCTGCAGATGTCGAAAAAGGTATCACAATACTTTTGGAAGAATCCGTGGAAGACGTGGATGGCATCACAGATATCCGCTCGGTTTCCCGTGAGGGCAGTGCTTCAGTAACTTTGGAAGTGGATGAATCCTATGACATCAATGAAGTGCTCAATGATGTTAAAACCCGGGTTGACGGTATTATCAACTTTCCCGTAGATGCTGAACCCCCGGCAGTAAGTCGCACATTGATGCGCAATGATGCCATGCGCATTGAAGTTTATGGTGATATCGATCCAGTGAGTCAAAAGGAACTGGCCCAGTCATTGCGAGACGAGCTTCTTGAGCTTAGCAATGTCACATCCGTCAGGATGGCAGGTGACCGCCCCTATGAAATTGGTATTGAAGTATCGGAAAACACCCTGCTTAAATACGGCATATCTCTTGACCAGATTGCCCAGCGCATTCGTGCCTCCTCCCTCGATCTGCCGGCAGGTTCCATTGATACCCAGGGTGGAGAAATACAGGTACGTACTCAGGCAATTGCCTATGATTATCAGGATTTTGACCAAATAGTCCTGCTGACTTCAACTGACGGCACCATCCTCACCCTTGGCGATATCGCCACCATTGTTGACGGTTTCGAAGATACCGAAACCTATGCCCGCTTTGATGGCAAACCGTCCATCAGCCTGACAGTTCTCACCACCAGCAACCAAAACATGCTGCAGGTAACAGAAGCAGCACGTAATTTTGTGGAAGAACGCAAACAGACATTGCCTGAAGGGATTAGCCTGGATGTGTGGGCAGATTCTTCCTACTACCTGAAAGACCGCCTGAATCTGATGACCAGTAACCTGCTCATGGGTGGTCTGCTTGTTCTGGTGATTCTGAGTATTTTTCTGGAAATAAAACTCGCCTTCTGGGTTGTTGTTGGCATTCCCATCTCTTTTCTGGGAGCCTTTGCACTAATGCCTGCTGTGGGGCTTGATCTGAACATGCTCAGTCTGTTCGGCTTTATTATGGTGCTGGGTATTGTGGTGGATGACGCGATCATTATTGGTGAAAGTGCTCACCACAGCATGACCAAGTATGGTCACAGTATCAATAGCATTGTCCACGGCGCAAACAGGGTTGCCTTACCGGCGACTTTTGGTGTTCTGACCACTATCGTCGCCTTTTTCCCCCTGCTGATGATCAGCGGCTTTGCCGCAGCTTTCACCGAGTCGATAGGCTGGGTTGTCATTCTGTGCCTGGTTTTTTCATTGGTAGAATCAAAACTGATTTTGCCTTCTCATCTTGTGCATTTTGGGAAGCCAAACCCCACCAGCTGGTTTAATAAAGTCCCTCACTATTGCAACGGCAAACTGGACCATTTTGTACGTAGCAAATATGTCCCCTTTGTTGAGAAATGCATACGGAATCGTTACATCACCTTCACCTCCTTTATTGGCATGTTCATTATCACTGTCGGCCTTCTGGCAGGTGGTGTAGTACGTCTCGTTTTCCTGCCGGAAATTCCCAGTGACTTTATCCAGGCCAGCGTCACTATGGTGGAAGGTAGTCCGGAAGAGCAGACCCGGGCAATTATGAATAAACTGGAGGATGCTGCTCTTTCACTGAATGGCAAGTTTGAGTTCATGGACTCCGAGACAGGTGAAATGTCGACCAATATTGTTGACCACGTCATCATTGTTGGTAGTGGCGTGTCTTCCGGCACGGCGGCAATCGAAATGGATAAGGATGTTCCCAGCCAGATAGATTCCGACCTGTTAACCCAGTACCTGGAAAATTATGTGGGAAATATGCCGGGACTGAAGTCACTTACCTTCTCGTCCGGTACCGTATTTGGTGGCAACCCGATTTCCTACCAGCTGGTCAGCAACAATCCCCAGGAGCTGACAGCTGCAGCTAGCGAACTGGAAGCCAAGTTACGTACCTATAACGGGCTGATCAATATCAGGAATGAAGCGGTAAACAGCAAAGACGAACTGCGTTTACAGCTATTGCCTCGCGCCGAGATAATGGGCTTTACTCTCAATGATCTGTCTACACAGGTACGCTATGCTTTTTATGGATCCCAGGCCCAGCGCCTGCAACGTGGCGACGATGAAGTGCGTGTGATGGTGCGCTATCCGGAACAGGAACGTGTTTCAATAGGTGACCTGGAAGACATGTATATCCGCACCAGTGAAGGTGATGCAGTACCCTTTTCTTCCATCGCTGATTTCGACATGCAGCAAGGCTATGCACAGATCAATCGAGTGGATGGTGAACGCTCCGTAGCCGTTAATGCGGATATTATAGAATCCCTGGTTGAACCCGGAGTCGTTAACGATGACATCAAGAATAACTTCTTTCCGGATTTAAAAACCCGCTACCCAAGTGTCGACTATCGCGAAGATGGCGGTACTGCTGAACAGTCCTCCATTATCCAGGACATGGTACGCGGCATGTTATTCGCCATTTTTGGTATCTATGCCCTGCTAGCGATTCCGCTACGCTCCTATTCCCAGCCAGTGATCATCATGGGCGTCATCCCGTTTGGTGTGGTCGGTGCAATTATTGGCCATCTTGTGGTTGGCATTCCGGTAAACTTTATGTCTTTCCTTGGCATCATTGCCCTGTCCGGCGTTGTGGTAAACGACAGTATTATTCTGGTCAACTTTGTGAATAAAGCTGTCGAAAAAGGCGAAGATGTCGTGACTGCGGTTGTCAATGGTGGTT
>JAUHWU010000178.1 GCA_030427065.1 Gammaproteobacteria bacterium
TCGGACGAGATCGAATCTTGAGATGTGTTTCTACCCAAGTATATCGATTGTATCGACCTCGCTCAACACTGTCTGCAGTCCTTTACGCTGGGCTTATTCCAAGAACTTATCCAGACTTTTTCTGTATTCAGGAAGAATCTCGGAGGGATGGCTAAGCACCACGCGATTGAAGGGCCTGCTGACAAGGTCCAGATTCCTGGATATCCAGCGCTGTTTTGATACGCAAACCGGCCAGTTTTTCGCAGGCAGTTAGTAATTTGTCGCCAACGGAGGCTGCATCCCTGGGATCGACACTGATGTAAAAATCCCCGCGCTGGTCGCTGGCGTCGCGCAAGAAAACCACGAATGTTGGATCTTTCAAGCCTTTGATCAGGCCGATCGCCGGGATGCGAATGCTGACTTTAATTTCGACCGAGGGGTTACGGCGCAGGAGATCTGCCTGGTATGACGCAGCATGAAATAGGAGTAAGCGTTGTGTGATCCGGGGTCAAGTTCGGCTGATTTAGATAAGGCGTCATGGTTGTGATACTGCAAATCGCTTGCCCAGTATGTCACTATTTCGCCACCCACCGCCGTGCTATCGGCAACACTGACCGTCATTTTGACAGCAGACTTTACCAGGTTGTTTCTCAAGGCTGTATTCAGCTCATCGGGTGACACCTCTGGTTTTCTGTTAAATCCAGTTTCTTCACGCAGCAAGGAGTAGGCATGTTTTGTCAGCAGTGTCCTCAACGCTGCGGTGTCGACTGGTTTTTGCAAGGTGCCTGTCACCTTGAGTTTGAAAGAGCCAGCCATCATTGACGCAGCATCGAGATAGTCCTGACCCAGACCGCAGATGAGGATCAGGGCACCTGGATAACAAAATTTGCCAAGTTTCTGAATGATGTCTATGCCGTCGACATCAGGCACCCATAAGATCAAGAATTACCAGATCGGATTCATCAATCTGGTCGGTAGTCAGCTTTGAAACGTCAGTCAGACTTTCAATGATGAAACCTGAATCCCGCACGGTATTGCCCAAAATCATGAGGATCAGGTGATCGTCATCAATTAACAGGGCATCATGAGGCGGTAGCGTTACTGTTCCTGAATTGCTGGTCACAGTCTTTGCTCCAGTTGGCCTATTTTTTTGTGAATTACATCTTTGGTTTGGTTGACAAGATCCGGGAGTGTTTCAAGTATGCTGGCCGCATGGGTCAACTGTTCACAGTCTATGGCCTGCTCCAATGTCCCAAGAGTTTCCGCCAATTGTTCGGTGCCAACCGATTCGGCTGGAGACTCGTGCCGGTGAGCTCTAGAGCCCAGTTTCTGCCATTGCTCAGACGATATGGGGGTAGCCGCTGCTTTTGACCGGGTAGAAGCTGCTTAATACAGTGTAGAAGTTCACTTGATTGATACGGTTTGGCGACAAAAAGTTTTGCGCCGGCATTCAAAAAATCGATTACCACATTAGAGCCAGGTAGATCGCCTTGTTGATCACCTGCTTGTCTTACCGGATTTTGACCACTATGTAATCCAGACAGACGATAGGATACGATGGGTCCAGGGGGCGCGATTGCCATTCGTCGACCAGGCCGATGACAGCCTATGTCACTTTGGAAAACAGAGTCGGTGAGATGTCTGCGTCGAAGATCTCCTTGAAGGTAGCGACGATTTTCCGGGTGTTCATCCCGGTAAGAAGGTGAGTTGGATGCACAGTCAAACCGCCTGCCACCCACCCGCGCCCCACCATGGTTGATCGAAATAGATAAGGGACTGATCGACTGACAAAGAAAACACATCACCGACGATGCGGCCAAAGGGATTGCAGGGCAGTGCTCGCTAGCATTCCTAAAAGTGGAGAAATTCAAGTGCCAGGCTGAGGGTTTTCAGGGGCCAGGAACTAGTAGAGATAATAAAATATGAATACTAAGACAACAACTACAGGCTGGACTAGTCGCGATGTGTTGTTTATTCTTCCTATACTGAATTTTGATCCAGGCGGGTTTTTAAATGTGAAAGCACTTACCAAAAAATATTGTGAAGTATTATTCAAGGCGCCTTGGTCGAACCTTCAATTATTGAACTTCGCGCGATCTGCGCACTCTAAAAGGTCGAATCTTGCTTTTACCCCATTGCTTTTTACTGCGCTATTTCAGTCAGGGCATGCTCAAACCCTTAACTATACCCCTCCTCTGAATAAAGCCGATTGGCTAGTGGAATCTTCTGTTCTCGAATGTCGTCTTATTCAGAGCATTCCAAATTTCGGTGAGGCGCACTTTCAACATCGTGCTGGAGAATCTCTCAATTTTCAGCTACATGACTTCAGTGAACAGCTTAACAAAACGACCGTCGCTCTTCGTTCTGTAGGCGCAACTTGGAACACACAGGCCGCAGAGCAGGATTTAGGCCTCGTGAACTTAACCTATCGATTGGATTCCAATTTATCTCTGCGACTTATGACAGAATTACTTGCAGCTATGATGCCCACTTTTCAAGGTGCCGCCCTACACAGTCCGAGTCAAGCGGTAGAAGTTGCTATGTCTCCTGTCAACTTCAAGTCAGCTTTTGATGCATACCAACGGTGCTCAAGGGACCTCTTGCCTGTGAATTTTGATCAAGTTGGTACAACTACTCTGTATTGGGGTGTGGAAGTCACAGAGCTAAACAATGACGCTATGGCTGCCCTTGATAATGTTGCTACCTACGCGATTGCCGACTCAGCAATAACCGGGCTGAAAATAGATAGCTATACTGACACTTCTGGCAGCACAAATCATAATCAGAAAATATCGGAGGAACGAGCTGCCAATGTTGTCAACTATCTAGTGAGCAAGGGTGTAGATTCTGAAACCATAACCTCTAAGGCTCATGGAGAGCAGAAGGAGTTTTTGATCTATGATCCCGAATCCGGTGATGAAGAGCGTGATCTTAATCGTCGGTTAGTTATCGTTATGATTCAGGATTGATATCAAAAGGGATGAACACCCTTGCCCTATTAATAGAAATTGCTTTTTACCCTATTCCTAAAGACCGTATAGAAATACAACAGGTCGGATGTGGAGCAATCAGTGAATCTTCCACGACTTAGTTGCATTCTATTTCATTAGCTTACATGCGCCCTTAGAATCTTGAGTCGGAATGAGAATTTGATCGCGGCTTCCCTGGTAAATGCTAAAGGCAAATAGAATATCTCAGACTGCAAATCCTTTCCCATAAACTTTCGCTTTGAAACAAAATACGATCCCTCGTTGATAACGCCAAACTGAATGCAAAAAGGTATGCTTCTGTATCCAGAATGACTTTCTAATGCGAAAAAGAAAACAAAATTATAGCCTGGTGCTACCAATACAACGCTAAAAAATATGGGACTTCTTTTCGTAAGTATCCAGTCAGTGGCGTCATTCAAAGAATAGAAGGTATTTCTTTCTACTCCCAAAAGCCGAGTGCCTACGTATCTATCGAATGTATTCTTAAGAATGGCTGTACAGTTGGCTGCGCTTATGTTCTCCAAGTCTATTAACTCAATTTGGCTAATCAAGCATTTCAGGTAGGCTCAAGCGCTGTTTTCCGCATCATCACCTATGGACTGGTATAAAGCGTTTAGACTGGCCAGCTCTTTCAAGTTGCCTGAAGTATCCAGTTCGGCTAGCTTTTCTAACTCCAAATTATTCAATTGCTGCTCACCAGTGAGGGTCATAGTATTGGTCAAGCAAGGTTAATTTTTGACTAGCGCCATCACTAGTTCCTATATCCAATACACTGCAACAAACTAGCCAAAAAACCGCATTCTCAGAATGGCCTGAGCGAAGACGTATTTGCTAAGGTAATGACGTGAAACGGCAAGGCAATCTGCTTAAGTTTTACTCAGGGTAGGTGACCTGCCCACCTATGTAGCAGGGGAGTTCCGGGACTACCTGAGGTGTGGTCGCCTGGAACACGGATTCCTGCGGGTACGCTGTGAGTCCTGCCACCACGAGAAGCTGGTAGCCTTCTCCTGCAAACGCCGTGGCTTTTGCCCCAGCTGCGGGGCAAGAAGGATGGTGGATAGCGCCGCCTTACTGGTGGATGAGGTGATGCCCAAAGCCCCTTAACGCCAGTGGGTGCTGAGTGTCCCGTTTCAGCTGCGCTTCCTGTTCGCCAGTTACCCGGACCTGATGGGCAAGGCGTTGGGGATCGTCACCCGCTGTATCGCCACCGACCTGATCCACCGAGCTGGTTTTACCCGCAATACGGCGCGCACCGGCGCGGTGAGCTTCATCCAGCGTTTCGGCTCAGCGCTGAACCTGAATGTTCACTTTCACATCCTGTTCCTGGATGGGGTCTATAGCGCTGGGTTTGATGACCAGAAACAAGTGTTCCGACGAGTCAACGCGCCCACCAAGGCCGACCTGGAGGTCTTGCTCCACCGTATCAGCACACGTCTGGCCCAGTTCCTGGTTAAGGCCGGTATCCTTGAGCAGGACATTGAGCACAGTTACCTCAACCTGGAGCATCTGAAAGCCAACCGCTTGCGCCAGACGACTCAAGCGGGTGTTCAGCATCGATATCAGGGAATGCGAAAAGTGCAAAGGGGCTGTGAAGATCATAGCCTGTATCGAAGACCTCGTGGTGATTGAGAAGATACTGGATCATCAGAAAGCAAAAGAAGGTGAGTCGGATGCAAGGTCAAACCGCCTGCCACCCCCACCCACGCCCCGCCATGGTTGATCGAAATGGATCAGGGACTGATCGACTGACAAAGAAAACACATGACGGACGATGCGGCCAAAGGGATTGCAGGGCAGTGTGCACTTGCATTCTCAAAAAGTGGAGAAATTCATTTGCCAGGCTGATGACTTTTAGGGCTAGGAACTGGAAGAGATAGGAAAATATGAATATTAAGACAACAACCACAGGCTGGACTGGTCGCGATGTGTTGTTTATTCTTCTTTTACTCGAACAATATCAGCAGAATTCAATGTGCCAGCCCTGGCCATTGCCTCGGCACTGGCAAAACTGGTGCAGGGCAGTGAACCCTTATTGCTCCAGCATAAACCTGCCCATGAAAGAAAAGAAAAC
>JAUHWU010000179.1 GCA_030427065.1 Gammaproteobacteria bacterium
CCTTTCGGCTGAGAAACAAATCCCTCAGGGTTTTATTCTGTTTGGGGTCAATGACCCCTTCAGCATGCCCGCTATCTTTAATTATTTCCCCGTCACGAAACTCAATCACCCTGTCCGCATGGGAAGCAACTTCATTGTCATGGGTAATCAGGATCACCGTATGGCCATCACGGGCCAGACTTTCCAGCAAGGCCATGACTTCGATACCACTCTGGGTATCCAGGGCACCGGTGGGTTCATCCGCCAAAATCACCTTGCCGCCATTCATCATGGCACGGGCAATGGAAACCCGCTGTTGTTGCCCACCGGACAGTTGTGTCGGTCTGTGATCAAGACGATCTCCAAGACCGAGGGACGTTAACAGGGCTTCCCCACGCATGCGTCGTTCATGGTGATTCAGGCCTGCATAAATGGCCGGAACCTCGACGTTCTCTTCTGCGGTAGAGGAGTTGAGCAGGTTATAACTCTGAAATACAAAGCCAAATGCCTCACGACGCAGCCAGGCCAGACCATCAGCATCAAAGCTTTTGATGTCTCGGCCGGCAAATAAATAGGTACCTTTAGTAGGACGATCCAGACAACCAAGCAGATTCATCAGGGTGGATTTACCGGAACCGGACTGGCCGACGATGGCAAGAAACTCACCCGGGTAAATTTTCAGGTCAATACCACGAAGTGCGTGAACCTGGACACCGCCATCAGTAGCAAAAATACGATGAATTTTTTTCAGCTCAATCAGCGGTATGGCAACTTCGCCACTCATTTCTGCTGATTTTTTTTCACTGCCAGAGGCTGCTGGTTGTTTATTCAAATCACCGGCAGCAAAGGATGAACCAGGATGAAGAGCTTCTGTGCTCAACGGAAACCACCCATGGCGCGGAACATTTCTCGCCGATCAGGCTCGCCAGCGGGAGCCGATGAGCCCGGAATGTTTTGCAGAATACCGGCAACCACCTTGTCCCCGACTTCAAGGCCGGAAATGACTTCCGCGGCAATTCGACTGGTGACACCAACCATAATTTCGCGCTCTTCAAAACTGCCGTCACTGTTAGCTACGCGAACCATTGCCAGCCGTCTTGCAGGAGCAGTCTGGGGATTACCCCGCCCTGCGCCGGGTCCTGGTCTACCGGCTGCATTACCTGGTCCCCCGAAGGCAGCGGGTCGTCCTGCGGCACCAGCAGCTCCAGCACCCGGAAAGCCACCGGTTCCTGGCTGTTCAATGAAGGTTAAAGCACCAACCGGAACAGTAGGCACATTTTCCGCAGAAGAAGTAACAAAATATACCTGCGCTGTCATATCAGAAAGTAATGAGCCATCACTGTTATCGATATCAAACAGTCCGGTATATAGCACCACATTATTTTCAACGATGGGGGTAGGTAAAATCTGGCGCACGGTGGAATACCAGCGACGGCTTCCTCCACCCAGCGTCGTGAAATAGACCGGCATGCCCTTCTTGATACTGCTGATATCGGCTTCAGATATTTCTGTTTCAACCGTCATGGTACTCAAATCAGCAATTCGCAAAATAGTGGGTGCCTGCTGGTTGGCGTTTATGGTACGGCCTTCATTCATATCAAGAGAAACCACAGTGCCTGCTGAGGGGGCATAAATTCTGGAAAACTCGAGTTGGGTCTCATCACTTTCCAGGCTGGCTTTACTCTGAATAATCTGTTTTTCCAGTTGGATCAGCCCGGCTTCTGCAGAAGCCAGATTGTTAATGGCATTGTCATAATCCAGCTCACTGGTCGCGTCAGCCTCCATCAGGCGCTCCTGACGTCGGGCATTGGCACGGGCCAGTGCAAGGGAGGCATTACGGGCAGCAATTTGTGCTTCCAGGGCTTCAATACTGGCACGACTGGCCTCTACCCGGGCTAACTGAATACGGGCATCAATTTCAGCCAGTAACTGGCCTTCTTCCACCACGTCGCCAATATCAACGTGCAGGGTTTCCAGAATACCATTGACCTGGGCACCGACATCTACAAAGTCAAAGGGCTGCAAACTGCCAGCCGCGGTGATAGTGTTTTCAATGTTGCCTATTTGCACCGTTGCTATTAACGGCTGGTTCGTGGTTTCCTGCTGGGAGCCGGACTGCCAGAAATACCAGCCACCGGCACCAAACAGCACCAGACCGATAGCAACAAACCAGAGCTTACGACCACCACGTCTTTTGATTTCTGACGTTTCTGACTCTACTTCACTTGTATTCATTCAATTATTCAGCCGATTTTCAGTTTTAATCAGTTCTGTTAACACCTTTTAAACGTTGCAACAGAAACCGGGTTTACCTGGTTTTTGAGCATTCACATTGTTTTCACAAAATATAACAGGGATCGCCCAGTCTATCTTTTTTTGGCGCGAGAAATATGAATTAATAAAGGATTTAGTGGAATGATTTCAGCAAGTTAGGCGCACTTTACACGGAAGATGCAGGGCCAGTCAGAGCATTCACCTGGCCAGCACAAATGCGCTCTGCCAAGATCAGGTTTCGGAGGTGGACTCTTTGGTTTCAAGAGGAATAAACAGGCAAACACCCATAAAGGCCACAGTCATCACCAGCACAGTCACCATGCCGCCAGCCGTAAAGCCGGAAGAAATGAGAGTACGCACAGCCAGAGCAAAAAAGATAATAGAAACCACAATGGTATAAATGAGGTTCATTCTCAGTTCAACGCCACAATTCTGGCAGACATGAGGTCGTTTCATCAACTTTGTCACTGCATCCATGGCTGCCTGCTGACACACTGGACATTGGTTGCTGCTCATTTATCTATCCTCCCGGATTCATCGCTACAGTTGGCCACTCACGGGGCGCGGCACAATCTAGAACATAATTTAGCTATTATTACTAACTTTATGTTTTTATTATAGTATTTTTTTAGTTTTTTTAGCTGTTCGTAATCCTTACCAGGTTTTCCAGGACTGATTTTGCGTTACCGGTATCAATCGATGCTGCGGCAATGGCAACACCCTCGCGTATATCCTGAGCTTTACCGGCGATCAGAAGTGCAGCGGCTGCCCCGAAAAGCACAACGTCGCGATAGGCATCCTGTTTCCCATTTAGCAGGGCCATGAGGCGCTCGGCGTTATAGCTGGCGTCTCCACCTTTCAAATCGTCCAGACTGGCAATAGCCAGACCTGCCTCTTGCGGTGACAGACTAAATTCGGTGACCGCACCGTCACTGACTTCACAGATATAGTTACTGCCCGTGGTACTTAATTCATCAAGATGATCGGCGCCATGAATAACCCAGGCTCTCTCGCAACCCAATTTCGCCAGCACTTCTGCCATTGGCCGAACCCACTCCCGGGCATACACACCGATCAAATATTTTTTAACCCCTGCCGGATTACACAAGGGCCCGAGGATATTAAATATCGTGCGGATGCCCATCTCTACCCGTACCGGCCCTACGTATTTGAATGATTCATGGTGACGCGGCGCCATCATAAAGCCAATGCCCGCTTCTGCAATGGACTGCTCTATGCGGACAATGTCGGCATCCAGATTCACCCCCAGCGAGGTTAATACATCCGCGGCTCCTGATCTGGAAGACAGTGCTCGATTACCGTGCTTGGCGACAGGAACCCCGCAAGCAGCGGTAACAATGGCCGTTGCCGTGGAAATATTCAGAGTACCGGAGCCGTCACCGCCGGTACCCACAATATCCATCGCATCCGCAGGTGCCGTAACTGCCAGTGCCTTGGAACGAATAACGTCCACAGCAGCACTGATTTCATCGACATTTTCCCCGCGCATACGCAAGGCCACCAGAAACCCGGCTATTTGCGCGGTCGTGGCACGGCCGGACATAATGATCTCAAACGCTTGCCGCGCGTCTTCGAAAGACAATACCTGGGCCTCGGCCACTTTTCCCAGGTAGGGTTTGAGTTCTGTCAGTGCTTCGGTCATTACATCCGTCCTGCCGTTTTGTCAGCTGGTTTGCCAGCCATCTTGCCAGCTCTCTTACCAAGAACAGGCCGCTTTACTTCATGCTTATGGCATTAAGGGTATTCTGCATCAGGGAAGCGATAGTCATTGGACCAACACCGCCCGGTACCGGGGTAATGAAGCTGCACTTGTCCTTGACGCCGTCAAAGTCCACATCACCGGTAAGACGCCAGCCACGCTCACGGCTGTCATCTGGCACGCGGGTAGTTCCCACATCGATAACGACAGCCCCTTGCTTGACCATGTCGGCAGTAACGAATTCCGGCTTGCCGATGGCAACGATAAGAATATCGGCACTGGCACAGATTTCCTTCATGTTAGTGGTGCGGCTATGCACCATGGTGACAGTACAGTTGCCAGGATTGGCATTACGGGACATGAGAATGGACATGGGCGTGCCGACAATATTGCTGCGGCCTACAACAACACAATGCTTGCCGCTGGTTTCAATATTATTGCGTTTGAGCAGCTCCAAGATCCCGTTAGGTGTTGCAGAGATATGAGTAGGCAGACCAAGCATCATACGGCCCAGATTTTCCGGGTGGAAGCCATCCACATCCTTGCGCGGATGGATAGTCTGGGTCACTTTGTCTTCGTCTATATGATCAGGTAATGGTACCTGCACAATGAAGCCATCGATATTGTCGTCATTGTTCAGCTTCTCCACCAAAGCCAGCAATTCTTCCTCGCTGGTTTCTTCAGGCAGTTCAATCAGGGTAGAGTCAAAACCGACGCGCTCGCAGGCAAGTACCTTGTTGTTTACATAGGTTTTGCTGCCGCCGTCGTTGCCAACGAGTACCGCGGCGAGATGGGGAACCTTGCCGCCTGCCGCCTTGATCTCATCAACCTTTGCTGCAATATCCTGTTTCAATGCTTCGGCAGTCGCCTTGCCATCCAGTAATTCCATAGTGACCTCATTTACGCTCAGTAAAAAAGCGGCCATTTTACAGAATAAGGGACCAGAAGTGGAGCTGTAAAAGCTTTATTCGGCGTCGGTAAAAAGCTGGCTTACAGCCGCGCGATGGCGTCCAGAATTA
>JAUHWU010000180.1 GCA_030427065.1 Gammaproteobacteria bacterium
TGGGATGCCCGGGACGGATGGCGGCGAGAGATGGAAGCCGGCCATGGAGCACAGAAATCTCAACTTTCTTGGGATTCGACTGCCGGTTTGGCCCGCGGACTTCGTGACTCTCTTTAGAGCAACCAGATCGTCCAGGGCACATGACGCGTGAGCGGATTGGCCCAAGGTGACGAAGGCCAGAAGGAGAGTCCACATGCATTTCCGAACCGTCGGCCGCGCAGTCGCCGCCGCTCTGCTCACCGTTGCAACCGGGGTCGCTGCACAGCCCCTGACAGATGCCTTCACATACCAGGGCTTTCTCAAGCAAAACGGTGTCGTATTCGATGGCTCGATCGATGTTCGGGTTCGCTTGATCGACGAAACCACCTTTAACATCATCGGTCAACAGGACTTTGACAGCGTCCCGGTGACCGACGGCCTGTTCACGCTGGAACTCGAGTATGACCCGCAAATATTCGATGGCGACCGCCGCTTCCTGCTAATCGGCTTCCGCCCGTTCAACTCGATCAGCAACTACGAGTTCGTCACCCCCCTGCAGGAAATCACCGCGGCACCCTACTCGCTCTTTTCCAAGCAGTCACAGACCGCGACCTTCGCGACAAACGCGCAATCGGCCGTGACGGCCCAGTCCGTCGTCGGGATCGACGGGCATTCGCTCGACTCCGCGAACGGCTCGATCGTCGACGCGGTCGTCGTTGCCAACAACGGGTTCGTCGGCATCAACCAGCCCAACCCCGGCGCCCCGCTCTCGATCGGTCGCTTTGGCGTGGAGAACGAGGCGATCATCAACATGATCGCGTCCTCGGCGACCGTCGGCGCCCGTCTTTGGACGATGGGTGTCATGGGCGATACGTCGGCGGACGTGGACGACCATTTCTCGTTCAAGATCGACGACGCCGGCACGCCGGCTACGGACTTCTTTATTGAGATCGCGACCGGCAACGTTGGGATCGGGACGAACAGCCCGACCTCGAAGCTGCACGTCGAGGGCACCACGAGCACCCACGTCCTGACGATCACCGGCGGCGCGGTGAGTCCGGAACCGATTGATTCAATATCAATATCAAAACGGTCTTCCTGACCGACACGAAGATCCACTACCCCATTTTCGCCAAAATCCGGATCCGGCTTGCCGGTCGCGGTGTCCAGTGAAAGCATGTAATAGCCCGGGGTCACCAGCAGAACACGGGACTCATTTTCATCACGCCAGTAGGACACTCCCCTGCCGGAATTTACTCTGGGACCGCGTCTGGTCCCTTCGTCGTAACGGAACATCCACAGGTTTTCACCCGTAACCGGATCAATCGCCACCACATCACGACGCCTTCCTGCTGTGGCATAAAGGACTCCATCGGCCATTATGGGAGTGGACTCATAATTAAATTCAGGATTTGGCCCGTGGTTCAGAGTCGTCCAGCGCCAGGCAATCTCCAGATTCTCGACATTATCCTTATTGATCTGATCAAGGGGAGCATAACGGGTCGCATGGGTATCATTGTGATAACTCAGCCATTCATATTCGATGACCCGTTGCGCGGTTGAAGCACCATTCAGCAAAGACGCCACCCTTACCGGCTGCAGGGAAGCCTGCATGGTGATGGCGACAAGATCACCGGCACTATCCGGCAAGGGATTTTCTCCCGCTGGCAGACCATTTTGCTGCAGCATGAACGCCACCAGGTCGGTGTATTGGGAAGGCGAAAACCCATTCGGGTTGTTCACCGGCATGGTAGAGGCTGTGATCTGGTAAAACGCCGCCAGGGACTGATCCTGCCACTGCTCCCAGAAGGCACCGCCCACAAGGGCAGGCCCGGCTTCGCCGCCACCAAGCGTGATGCCATGACATTCAACACAGGACCGCAGATACAGCGCGCCACCGGCGATGGCCTGGGCTTCGGTATAGACGCCCTCCCGGGTGCTGGTCTGGGCAACAGAAAGCTGGGCCACTGACATAAGTAGCAATACAGCTACTGCTGTGTTAATTCCTTTCATGGCAACTCCCGTGGAAAAACGTATCATGACACCCCCTTTGTGTATGAGCTTTTAATTGGCTTTATCTAAACCAGGTTAAAACTGGATTATTCCAGATCAGGCAAATTCGTTAACAATCCTGTCGTTACCCCATTAGCGATGGTGTTACCTAATCGATTATTCTTATGCTTTAATCTGGCTCAGGATATTGCTGGACACAAAGATTTTAGTCAACTGCATCAATGACAGGAATAACCCGACAACTTCCGCCAAATGATGGATAACCATTCCTGGAGAACAGCGAGAATGAATAAAAGAGATTTTAAAAAAATATTATTAATAGTGGCAGGTGTACTATCCCTGCCTGTTTACGCTCAGGAGTTTACTGCCGGAGAGCCTCTTGGCTCCATTAATGAAGCTGGCACTAAAATGGCCATGTCCGACAACGTCAAAGTGTTTGGCAGCTTTCACTTTACCGAGAGCTGTACTTTTGATGCCAACAAAAACCTGATCCTGGCCATGAATGCAGGCAATCGTGCCGAGGGCGTCGAACAGGACGGTTTCGTGTCCCTGATCAATCCCGATGGCAGTGTCCATACCGCCAAGTGGATAGGCGCCACCCGGGACGGACTTGAACTTGATAATCCTTTGGGCAGTGCCATACAGGGTGACTATCTCTACACCGTGGATGCGGGCTTCCTGCGAGCTTTTGATCTGGCCACTGGCGAACCACTGGGCTCAGTCGAGATTCCGGGCTCCACCATACTCAATGGCATAGCCGTTGCTGAGGACGGTACCGCCTACATTTCCAATTCACGGGATCCCGAGCTCATTTACAGAGTCGACCCGCTTGGCGAGGTAAGCGTATTTGCCGAAGGGGCCCCATTAAGTGTGCCCAACGGTGTTGCCATGGATAACGATGGCAATATTGTGGTGGTGAATATCAACAACAATGCGGTGATTACCTACAACCCTGATGGCGATGTTATCAAAACTGAATATGCTGCCGAGGGCGGCAATGATGGAGTAGTCGTCACAGAAGATGGCACCAAGTATGTAAGCAGTGTGCGCTTTGGCAGTGTGTCGCGAATCCGCCCCGGGCAGGAAGCCGAGGTGATTGCCACCGGTATTCCGAGTGCCGCCTCCATGTGCTATGACTCGGTGCAGAAACAGCTGGTGATTCCCTTGAACCCGAATAATGCGCTGGCGTTTATCAAGCTATAGGCAATTTGCCTGGGGAAGCTCTGCAGCCTTACCTGCTCTGCGCTTAACCCAAACCAAACAACTGCGGCAGGCCTGTAAAGACAAAAATTGACCACAGAGAGTACACCGGCAGATAGCGCCCGATAGTGGTCTTGATCACCTCGGTGCCGCCTTTGCTGTGAAAAGCTTTTACATATTCATAGAAAATCCACACCAGGTGGACAAAAATCAGCAGGTTCGCCCCGGTCACCGCAATCCGGTTCGGGGTGATACCAAACTGAAACAATCGGTACAGGATCGCCGTCAGCGCGATGGCATCGATCACCAGCGTTACAAAAACCAGACTCAGATTGGTCAGATCCAGTAACCTTGAACTCTTGTCTGCTCTGCCGGTTACCGAAAACACAGTAATCCCCCATACCACCAGCAACAAGGCATTAAAGATAATGAGAAATTCCCGATCACTGAATGGGCTGCGTTGCTGTCCCAACAGGGCCACCAGATAAGCCACAGTTAACAACAGGAACAAAGGCGAAAACACATTGGCAATGACGCTGGCCAGTTTGCTTTCCCTGTTCAAGATCTGGTCCCAGAGCCAGGTGGCAATCAGCGGCGCTGACATGGCGCCCCACATTACGACATAGTCAAAAAACCAGTCATTAATGGGAATGCCGATCAACTCAAACAAGCCCAGAGACAAGGCCGTCAGCACTGCACCGCCAAGCAGTATCAGGGCAGTAAAGATCAGCAGTTCACCACCGTAACGTATGTAGCCAAGACGTACAGAAGACTCGCGCCAGTGACCACCGCAAAAAATTATACCCAGCAGGCTCAACATGACAAAAGGACCATGAATCAGAGCCATGGTAATGGAATCGGAGCCGGGCCTGTCAGGTAGCAGCAGCAAGACCAGCAAAACCACAGTTATTCCAGCAATACCGATCAACAGCCGGGCTTTCTCGTGAGCGCGACTGATAATGAAGTAGACAAGCAGTGCTGCGATTACCAGGAAGGGAATAAAGCGGGGATAAAACCATTCTCCATCCAGTGAGATAAAGTCAGGGAGTTTCGCAATTGCCCAGACCAGCACTGAAATGAAAACCACATAGAGCAACAGTGAATTGTCGCTCCGGGAGAGATTAGCTGAAGAAGTATTTTCAGCGTGAGAGTATTGAGCCGTATCATCGAAACTCAGACGCGCCTGCCAGGCCTGCAGTAACTGCGATTGGGAGTTGTGCTTATAAACACCATCAAACCAGCTGCGAAACTGAACAGGATCAAGCCGATATGCCTGCTCAAGTTGCGCTGCTGTAATTGATTGAATATCTGCTGGCAAACTATCCATAGGTGATTGGACAACTAATCCTGAAATTCATCAAATGTATTTTCTGTATGAGCTGGTCAACAGCAACTGAACCTTACTGGGAAACCAGCATCTCGGAAAACATTGGCATCAGTTGTGTGGTAATGCGCTCATGAATGCCGCTGACATGATCGCCTTCATAGATGGCTGCCCGATGTGCAAGGCCATAATTATCCAGTATGGCGTCCATTTCCCTAACCGTCGCAGCAATACCGACGTCCCGATCACCGGCATCAAGATAAATATCCGTAAAGGACTCAAGCTGGGGAATATACTGATGCATCATCACCAGCGGCGCATTGGCAACCCAGCGTGCCACCACATCTTCCTGTAACTCGCCATCCTTGAACGGCAGGTCAAGATAAAACGGCGGATTATCCGGGTTGGGTGACCAGACTGCGGCAGAGGCCATGGCGGCTTTGACACCAAAG
>JAUHWU010000181.1 GCA_030427065.1 Gammaproteobacteria bacterium
AGGCACGATAGGGACGATGAGAAGACATGGCTTCGACAACATCGGCTACCGCCAGTATTCTGGCTTCCAGAATGATCTCATCCCCTTTCAGTCCTTGTGGATAGCCACTGCCATCCAGACGCTCATGATGTTGCAAGGCCATTTCAGCTATGGGCCAGGGAAAATCAATGTTACTGAGCACTTTGTAGCCTTCCTGGCTATGGGTCTGGATTAATTGATACTCAAAATCGCTTAACGCGCCTGGTTTACTGAGTATTTCAACAGGGACGACAAATTTCCCGATATCATGCAACTTTCCGCCTTCAGATAATCCCTGCAACACCAATTCATCCAGCCCCATAGTCTTACCAATTTCTTCGGCAATCATACTCACTCGAAATTCATGACCTGAGGTATAAGGGTCGCGAAGGCTATTCAGATTCATGGCCAATTCTATGGTTCCGTTTAATGTTGTCTGCAGCTTCTCCAAATATTCACTGATGGTATTTTCTGCCACCACTCTATTCGTAATATCCCTGTTTATGCCAGTGGCTCTGATCACATTATTATTTTTATCAAAGACAGGTGAGACCGAGCCACTGATATAACGAACTTCATTATCAGGGCGCATAATTCTGAAATTCAAATCAAAAAGCTCAGCCCCTTGCAAAACCTGACCAAGCTTTTCCAGCACTGTATCCTTGTCTTCTGGATGCAGCCTTTTTTCAAAACAATCCAATGATCCATCGAAATCATCACGACTCAAGCCAAAAATGGATAACTGCACATCACTCCAGTGCAGCTTCTGTTGAGCAAGATCGAAAGTCCAGACACCAAGTTGTGCCGTTTTTATGGCCAATTTATTTTCATGAAGCGCGTCCTTAAGCTGCCTTTGCTCTTTTACGTGCTGCGAAATATTCTGAAACGCTCCTGTCAATTTTTCTGGCTTACCATCTTTCATTGAGACTTCACATGTCGTTCGTACAGAAATCTGATTACCCCTGGCTGTCAACAAGTCCAAAATCAGGTCATAGCCCTCCCCCTTATTTATAGCTGCATCCAGTGCATCCAAAAGCGGCTTTCTGGATTCTGGCAGATAAAATTTCACACCGTCATCAACATTCGGATTAAATTCTTCCGGGTTTGTTTCGTGAATACGATAAGTTTCAGCGGTCCAGTATACTTCACCGGAATTAATATCCAGCTCCCAGCCACCTATCTTTGCCAGGCGCTGGGACTGCTCTAGAAGTTTTGAGTTTCTGGCAAAATTACTTTCATATTGAAGAACATCAGTCAGGTCATCGTAACTACAAACAATTTGAATGGTCTGGCCATTTATATCTTTAATAGGACGCGCGATAAATTTGACAGTTACCAGCTCGCCATTTTTTTTCTTCCTGTCGCGCACCCCGGTAATGACTTTACCATCAGCGAGTAAGCCCAGGGAGTTTTCTACACCATTGGCACTATCTACATCCAGGGGGTTGAGAATAGAAGGACTCTGACCTACAGCCTCCTTAAACGAATAGCCAAACAATTCAGTGAAGTGCTTATTGACGTGGATGATTATTCCATTCGGGTCTAATATAAAGGTGGCTTCTGAAACACAGTCCAGTAAAGCCTGGTAAATAAAACTTTCATTTCCAATATCTTTTCTGGACGTGATATCCCTGTTAATACCTCGATAACCAGCAAAATTTCCAGCCTCGTCAAAAAAAGGATTGCCACTGGTTTCAAGCAGCACCAGTTTTCCATTCTTATGCAAATTATAGTTTCTTAGAAATTGAAATGGTTCGCGTTTTTCAGCAATCCGGGAATATTCATCTCTGACTTTATCGGCTTCGCCAGTCGCCATGAAATCAAATGGACTTAAACCCACAACCTCATCGGGTGAATAGCCCAGAATCGTCTCAATTTGTGGGCTGCTGTAGGTATAAAAACCATCCTTATCCACTTCCCACAGCCAATCGGAGGTCTCAGCGATTATCTGCTCCAGATCTGGTGAATTTTTGTGTTTCGCTTTCACAGGAATAAGTCTTTATAGTAAGTCATGGTGAAGAAAATGGTGGGATTCCATCCCGGTCAATACAGTGAATTTGCCCGAAACAAAACCTTGATTCAACTGCTGTATTAAAATAACAACATTTACCATATTTTTTCCATAGTTCTCGCACCTTTAAAGTAAAAAAAAATAGTCCAAAGTCACTAATCTTGGGCGTGAATGAGAACCTGTTTGATCGTTATCAACACTACTTAATGCTGACCAGTCATACTGTGCGAAATCTTCCAAACGATTGCTTTAGGATCTGACCTTAGTAAATTCCTATGAATGAAACCATTTTCTGCCCTTTTCACCCCCGAAACGAAGCAACATGATCTGATTGAAGCACAAAGGCTGAAAGCCACTCTGAAAAAAATAGCGGCATTAATAAAATATGAACAAATCATTCGTCTGGACTATAGATTTTGAGACTGGCTTACAAGCTGTCGATAATCAGCATCATCACCTGATAGATTTGATCAATCAATTCAGCGACAGCGTAGTCAATCAATCTGTCTCTGCAGAATCTTCCGCCAATTTATTCCGCGAACTTAAAGACTATACCCATTATCACTTCTCGGAAGAAGAAACGATGATGGAGTCAGTAGGCCTGCATCCTCAAGTAATAGCCCACCACAAGAACATACACAATGAATTTATAGACAAAGTGGTGTTAATGGAGAACCAGCTTGATCTTGAGGCAACTGATGACTGCGAGACAGTACTGGACTTTCTTTACCAGTGGCTGGGACATCATATTCTGGGCGAAGACCAAAGTATGGCCAGGCAGGTTAATGCTATTCAATCCGGCATTAGTGCTGAAGAAGCATTTCTCACAGAAAAGAATGCGGAAATGGCCGAGATAAATCTTCCTGGAAGAGCTCCTTAAGGAACGCACCAGCGAACTGGAAATCGCCAACGAAAAACTGACCACAATTTTATTAACCGATGTACTAACTGGCCTGCATAATCGCAGCCATACCATGCTTAAACTGAATGAATTCTGGCAGCAGAACATTGCTGAACAAAAGCCGCTAAACTGCATGATGATTGATGCCGATCACTTCAAGGAAGTGAATGACACCTTCGGTCATGACGCTGGCGATATTGTACTTTGTGAAATCAGCAAGCTGCTGGCACACTCAGTCAGAAATGATGATTTTGTCGCTCGCCTGGGCGGTGATGAGTTTTTCATTATCTGTCCCAATACCAATTTGCAGGATTGCCTGTATCTGGCTGACAAGGTGCTGCAACGGGTCAAAGCGCTTTCTGTCCAGACAGGGGATGGTGCCTGCCAAGGGAGCCTGAGTGTCGGCGTGGCAGAAAAGACAGCAGAAATGCAAACCACTGAAGACCTGATGAAGTTTGCCGATGACAGTGTCTACAAGGCGAAGGATGCCGGGAAAGGCTGTGTCCAAAGCGTGCAAATTTAAAATCCATTAGCCTCAATACTGCTCTGAGGTATAGTGACCTTCTGCATTAAAATAATTATCGATGAATAACACCATTATTTGCATGACTTTTTAGATAAAAATATTGCGCTGCAACGTCCAGAGATGCTTTGAGGAATACCGGTTTCAAGTTATGAAAAAAATCCCCGATAAGGCCAAAAAGTCACCCCTGCCACTTTTTAATGAAGTCCCGAAGAGTCAGAAGGTTGTTACAGGAATTAGTGGCCTGGATACCATCCTGCATGGTAGCTACACCAAAGGACACGTGACTCTTATTCGGGGTAGCAGTGGCACAGGCTAGTCCATGTTCTCGCTGCTTTATGCCATCAGGCATGCAAAAAATAATGACAAGGTCGTGTTTGCCACGTTTGATGAGTCAATCAAGTCTATTGAACAGTTTTTCGGTCAACGGGACCTGTTGAACAACATTCAATTCCTGGATTTTACTACCGCCCCTGAAATGCTTCACTCCGGTTCAGATGCGGTGGATCTTTCAGGCCTGCTGATTCGAATTGAATACGCGATAAAACAGAGCGGTGCAACGAAACTGGTTCTGGACGCTTTTGACACCATGCTGTTGAATTTTGACGACGCCGGAATGGTTCACCGTGAAATCCACCGGGTGTTCCATTGGTGCCGTCAACATGATGTCACATTGCTTGCAACCACCGGTACACCAACAGGCTATGAAAGTTCAACGGATGTGATGGATTATGCCAGTGACGCTACTATTTTACTCCAGCAAATTCTGGAAAATGGCCTGATGACCCGCAAACTCCGAGTCTTGAAGCTGCGCGGACGCCCCCATGGCACCAATCAATATCCATTCATCATCGATCGGGATGGTGTCACCATTTTACCGGTTACAGACACAGCGCTCACCGCAAAACCTCAAACCAGTCGCTTTAAGACCAATATCCCGGAGCTGGACAAGATGCTCGGCGGAAAAGGCCTGCTGCTAAACAGCATTACCATGATTTCCGGGCAAAGTGGCTCGGGAAAATCCCTGTTAACCTACAATATGATGGCAAGTGCACTATCAGCTGGCCACAGGGTACTGTATGTATCTTTCGAAGAAGCCCCGGAACAAATAAAAAGAAACGCAAAACTTTTTGGCGACAACCTCGAGCCGTTCATCAAAAAATCGCAACTGTCTATTGTCTCCATCAGGTCCGTTGAACTTGGCATGGAAGAACATGTGATTTCCGTGTTGAAGACCGTGGATAATTTTGATGCCGACTTTATTTTTATTGACCCCATAAGCTCCCTCAGCGACCTGGGTGATTCCAGGGCTTTTAAAAATGTCGTGTTACGCCTGACCCATGCCTTGAAGCAAAGAAGCCTGACCGTTATTCTGACCGAGCTTCAAAATGACAATAAGGGAAATTATTCAACTTTAAATATCAGTTCCATCGCCGACAACTGGATAAGACTGATGCTGGAAGAGACCGATAGTTCAATACTACGC
>JAUHWU010000182.1 GCA_030427065.1 Gammaproteobacteria bacterium
CCTACAGCAACTTCAGTGATTACACGCGAAGTCATCCGGAAATTCTTTATACAATCGGTGAGCAGAT
This sequence comes from Gammaproteobacteria bacterium, assembly GCA_030427065.1. GTDB lineage: Bacteria > Pseudomonadota > Gammaproteobacteria > Pseudomonadales > Pseudohongiellaceae > Eutrophocola. The sequence goes on from JAUHWU010000182.1 coordinate 68, forward strand.
GGCTCATCGGCTGCGCAGTACCACCAAAAAAGTAGCCGATCTGAGTTTCCTCGACGTCACCGGCAGAATCGCCAGCACGCTGTTGGAACTGAGCAAGGAACCTGATGCCATGACCCATCCCCAGGGCATGCAGATCAAGATCACACGTCAGGAACTGGGAAGAATTGTAAACTGTTCCAGGGAAATGGCCGGACGGGTACTCAAGGATCTCGAAGAACAGGGACTCATCGAAGTCCACGGCAAAACTATTGTTGTGTATGGTACACGCTAACTAGCAGTAGCTATTGCACTGGCCAACTCATCGTTAAAATTATTTTTGCCTCGATTTGCCTTCGCTCATGACGCTACCAAAATTTGAACTTTACAAGCGTTCCGCTTACCCCACCCATTTTTCAAGCTTAATATTATATTTACGGACCCGAATAAAAATCCGGATCACGTCGGATGACGGCCTGCGGCCTTATCCGACCTACAGGACGACGAAACAACAGGAAAGTGAAAAATGGGGCGACAGCCAGGACGATCGCTTTTAGATCGTCCCGTCAAAGTCAAAATTTTGGTAGCGTCGCGAGCGAAGCAAGGTTGAGGAGCAAATGCACGCAGGGAAGGAGTGTACTTAAGTACATGACTGACTGAGTACTTTTGCGACGAAAAGATTGCGAGCGCAGCAGCTACAGCCAAAGTAAATATTTAAAAAACCAGAACAAGGAGCCAGACCAGGCCTACTAAAACCAGACTTAAAAATACTGCTGCACTCCCAAGATCCTTAGCCAACCCGGAGAGTTCGTGGTGTTCGGGGCCGATTCTATCTATAGCCGCTTCAATACCCGAATTCAGTATCTCCACAATCAAGACCAGTAAACAGACGCTCACCAGCAGTGATTTTTCTATTCCATTGTTACCCAGATAAAGACCCAGTGGAACCAGAATCAGACACAGCACCACCTCCTGTCGAAAAGCCGCTTCATTGCGCCAGCAGGCACTGAGTCCCTTGAAAGAATTGTGGCTGGCGGAAATGACCCGTTTCAGCCCTGTTTCTCCAGGCTTAGCCATTGAAGAACATTTCCTTGAGTTTTTCTCCCGGTTCTGAGGCGCGCATAAACGATTCACCCACCAGGAATCCGTAAACCCCGTGACCCAGCATTTCTTCCACGTCTTCGCGAATATGGATACCACTTTCGGTGATCACAGCAACATCTTCAGGAATATAAGGCAGTAAATCATAGGTCACGCCAAGACTGGTTTTAAAGGTATGCAGATCCCGGTTGTTGATACCAATCAGTTCTGCATCCAGGGCCAGGGCTAGTTCAAGTTCTTCACGGCTATGCACTTCCACCAGAAAATCCAGACCATAATGCCTGGCACTGGCAGCCAATTCTGTCAGCTGATCAGGAGTCAGGGCCGCCACAATTAACAGAATACAATCTGCACCGATTGCGCGTGACTCGGCAATTTGCCAGCTATCCACCATAAAATCCTTGCGAATAACCGGTAGTTTGCAGGCCTGCCGGGCCTGTTCCAGATAGTACTCATCACCCTGAAAAAAATCCTTGTCAGTGAGCACGGAAAGACAGGTGGCGCCATTTTCAGCATAGCTTGATGCGATCGCTGCAGGATCAAAATCTAGCCTGATCAGGCCTTTGCTGGGAGAGGCTTTTTTTATCTCCGCTATTACAGCCGGTCTTTTTTGCCGTATCCGCTCCATCAGTGCCTTGGTAAAGCCACGGCATGGTTGTGCATCCTTAATCTGTAATTCCAGATCTGCCAGAGAAGATATCGCTTTCCTCTGACTGACTTCTTCGGCTTTGCGGTCGAGTATTTTTTTTAGAATGGTGGCCTGGTTCATAAATTCGTCACATCTTGCGGACTCAAGCGTCCAGAAAGTTTCTTAGCATCTGGTGGCCATGTTCACTGAGGATTGATTCCGGATGAAACTGGACACCCTCCACCGCAAGTGTCTTGTGGCGAACACCCATAATTTCTTCCAGGGTGCCATCATCATTTTCAGTCCATGACGTTAATTCCAGGCAGTCAGGCAAACTTTCCTTTTCTATCACCAGAGAGTGGTAGCGAGTCGCGTTAAAAGGATTTTCGATACCCCTGAACACGCCTTTCCCCTCATGATGAATCGCGGAAATTTTGCCATGCATGACGCGTTTGGCTCGAATGATTTTACCGCCAAAGGCTTCGCCTATACTCTGGTGTCCCAGACATACGCCCAGAATCGGAATGTTTCCCGCAAAATGTTTTATAACAGGGACGGAAATTCCGGCTTCATGCGGCGTACAGGGGCCAGGAGAAATGACAATTTTCTCCGGCGCCATGGCTTGTATTTCCTCCAGGGTAATCTCATCATTTCTGAATACCCGGATATCTGACCCCAACTCACCAAAATACTGCACCAGGTTGTAGGTGAAGGAATCATAATTGTCGATCATCAATAACATGGCGCTATAGCCCTTCTTCTGCCAGCTTCACGGCATGAAACATCGCCCTGGCCTTGTTCATGGTTTCTTTCCATTCCATTTCGGGAACAGAATCTGCAACGATACCGGCCCCGGCCTGGATATAAAGTGTCTTGTCCTTGATCACCGCTGTGCGGATGGCTATCGCCATATCCATGTTGCCATTCCAGGACAGATAGCCCATGGCACCACCGTAAACGCCACGCTTAACCGGCTCAAATTCATCAATAATTTCCATGGCCCTGACCTTGGGTGCTCCACTGAGCGTACCCACTGGAAGCGTCGCCTTGAGAACATCCAGTGCGGTCTTGTCATCCGCCAGTTCACTTTCAACATTCGAGGCAATATGCATGACATGGGAATAGCGCTCAACAAACATCTGTCCGGTCACTTCCACCGTGCCGGTTTTGGATACGCGCCCGGCATCATTTCGGCTCAGGTCAATCAGCATAAGGTGCTCTGCTATTTCCTTTTCATCGGTGAGCAGTTCCCGCTCCAGGGCCAAATCTTCCTCTTCTGTTTTGCCGCGTTTGCGCGTCCCGGCAAGGGGCCTGACAGTAATTTTGCCATCCTCTACTCGAGCAAGAATTTCCGGCGAGGCACTGACTATATGAAAATCGCCCATATCCATGAACACCATGTAGGGAGATGGATTAAGCTGACGCAGGGCACGGTAGACATTGATGGCTTCCCCGTCATAAGGAAGACTCATTCGCTGGGACAGCACTACCTGCATGACATCGCCGGCTACAATATAGTCCTTGATCTTATTAACTGCAGTTTCAAATGCCTGCTGTCCAAAGCTGGAGACAAAATCAGCTTCACCCACTTCCCGATCACTGGCGACACTCTTTACATTTAGCTGCTGGTCGAGCTTCCTGGCCAACTCATCAAGTCTTTCCATAGCATGCCCATAGGCATTCTCGAGGGCTGGATCCTGGTAAACCATCAGCATCAGCTTGCCACGCAGATTATCCAGTACCACTACTTCCTCGGATAACATAAGAATGATATCCGGCGTATTGACCGTATCCTCTGGCGCACTATGGGCTACCTTTTTTTCCACATAGCGCACGCTGTCATAGGCAAAATAACCCACCAGCCCGCCATTGAAACGAGGCAGCTCCTCAAGCTCAGGAACCCTGAAACGTTGCTGATACTGCTCAATAAAAACAAAAGGATCTTCAGTCTCACAGGACTCAGTCACCTGACCATCTGTTTCTAAAGTGAGTTGATTGCCATCCACCTTCAACAAAGTCCTGCAAGGCAAGCCAATAATGGAATATCGACCCCACTTTTCGCCGCCCTGGACAGACTCGAGAAAATAGCTGTACGGACCACGTGCCAGTTTCAGGTAAGTGCTCAGGGGTGTTTCAAGATCTGCAAGAATTTCCCGGTACACAGGTATACGGTTGTACCCCTGTTGGGCAAATGCTTCGAACTGCTCGGGGCTCATGTTTAAATACCTTACTCGTTGCCCTTGATACTATATATTTACTGGCCTGTAACCAGATTACTTTTGAAGCGCTGCGGAACCAAGTTCCTTGCGCATTGCAGCAATAGTGTCAGCATAGTTATCAGTACCAAAAATAGCTGAACCTGCCACAAACATGTCTGCGCCGGCGCTGGCGATTTCTGCAATGTTATTAATGCCCACGCCACCATCAACTTCGAGGCGAATATTATGGCCACTCTCATCAATCAATTTGCGTACTGCTCTGAGTTTGGTCAGCGTTGATGGAATAAAAGCCTGGCCACCAAACCCCGGATTGACCGACATCAGTAAAATTATATCCACTTTGTCCATTACGTATTCAAGACAATCCAGTGAGGTCGCCGGATTCAGTACCAGTCCGGATTTACAGCCCTGGTCACGCACTAGCTGCAAAGAACGATCTATGTGGTGGGTGGCTTCCGGATGAAAGGTAATATAGGAAGCCCCTGCCCTGGCAAAATCCACAATAAGGCTGTCCACCGGAGAGACCATCAGATGGACATCAATTGGCGCATTCAAACCGTTACGCTGCATATAGCCATAAAGCGATTTACACACACCAGGGCCAATGGTCAGATTAGGCACGTAATGATTATCCATGACATCAAAATGGACAACATCAGCACCAGCGGTCAGAACCTGCGCAACCTCTTCCCCCAGCCGGGCAAAATCAGCGGACAGGATGGAGGGTGCAATGAGGAATTCATTCTCTGCCATGTTTGTTTCCAATATTAATTTCCAATCACCATTTCAGGCGTACAAAACAGTCTGAACAAACTTTTAAACATTCATTGATGTGATGAATTGTTCAACCAAGGGGCGCATTGTACCGATTTTAAAAGGGCATGTCCTTGAACTTACTACCTTTGCAGATATTGCAATTACGTAATTTGTCACCATA
>JAUHWU010000183.1 GCA_030427065.1 Gammaproteobacteria bacterium
CCTTGTTAGTAAAAGCCTGTGCGGAAGATAAGTATCCGGGTCAGTATGTAGGTAGTTACCTGGTTGAATATTCTGCAGATCAGCCAGTACTTATTGCAATAAACAACCTTGGTGCAGATTTGTTTATTGAGGTCGAAGCCCCGAACCTTGGTCGACTCAATTCACCGGGTGGCAGAAACAGTGCTGATTACCTTTTTCTCGAGACCAAAGCGCAGGAGCAGGCAACTGAGATATGCCTGTACTCATCCTATAGGTTTTCTGCCCCGCCTGAATACCGGATAAGGGAATTTCCACTTGACCAGCCTGATAACGAAACGCTTGATGAGTTACGCAGCATTAATCAGGCAGCAGTGAGCTGGGAAAAAGGCGGGTTTCAGGATGTTGAAGACGCTGAAAAAATTTATACGGCTTTGGTTAACTCAGACCTGGCATCTCTTCTCGAAAACCCTGATTTCGCTTTGGATATGCTTTATTACTCAGCACTGACAAATTTCAAACAGCGCAGATATACAGCGGCTCAGGAGCAGCTATTAAAGTTGCAGCAGCCTCCTTTTAGTGAATTTGATTCTGCTTATCGGGCGACGCTGCAGCTGGGCAAGCTAAAGGTCAGGCAAGGGGAAATTAACGCCGGTGAAGCGCTGCTAGAACAGGTTCGAAATTTTTTGTTGGAGTCAGTAACAACAAATCCCGCCCTTGCTTTTGATATTGCTGATGCCGACACCATGCTGGGAGAGGTCTATGCAAGCGCAATGCAGATAGAGCTGGCAGAGGCGAGGCTTGATGAAGCAAGGCAATATGCTCAACCTGATTTTCAGTTGCTCGGTCATGTGAACAGCAATGAAGGCTATCTTTCTGTTAAAAAAAGTGAAATTGAAGGGATTGATCAATCTCTCAAGGTTGAATACCTGCAAGCTGCTGTTCAACGTACTCTTACTGCTTCCTATTTCTACACGGAAGCCAAAGACGTATTTTCACAACAAATTGCAGAGAATAATGCAGCAGTGGACTATGTCAGGATTGGAGAGCGCCGCAAATCCTTACTGCATTTTTCAAATTTAATTGCCATGCTTCAGGAAAATCCCAACCCGGAGGGGCGCGCCTTTTATTTTGCCAATATAAGTAACTATCAGTCAATCCTGGGTCAGTACAACAAAGCCAGAGCTTATATACAGGAAGCTATTCGTCTGTCAGAAGGGTCGGATTCACGCCAGATTCCGGGCTATCACTGTCGTTTGGGTACCTTGCAACGCCTGCTCGGTAATCTTGATGATGCTTTCAATTCCCATAATCAATGCCTTTCCCTGGCTATGGCAAAAAACTGGCCTGAACATATCACTGAAGCCGTGGTGCAGTTAAGTATCGATCACAGCCAACGCAATCAGGTAGATGAGGCACGACGCCATATAGAATCAGCCATGGCGAATATGGGTGACCTGAATGACCCCAATATACTTAAACGTATTTATACTCAGTATGGCGAAGTATTATTGGCAGCAGGCGAATTTGCCGCAGCAGAACTTGCTGTTAACAACTCGCGAAATACTCCTATAGATGGCAGATATTTCAATGACCATATCGATGCACTTTATCTGGCGCAGCGAATCATTGAGGCCCGGGGTGATTATGACAGTGCCGTTGCCCAGGCCAATGAAACATTGCTTGAGATCGAGGCATTGTATTCGCAGCTTGATCCGGAGAAATTAAGCCCATCCTGGAGCAACCAGACCAACAAGGTTTTTCAACATTTGTCGGACATGTATTTAACGCGTTTTCAAGCGACGGACGATAGAAGCTATCTGGAAAAGGCCCTGTTCACAGTAGAGCGATCACGTGATCCAGCTCTTCGACAGCATCTTAGTGTGAATTTGTCTCATGATGTTTATTCGCTGATAGACCAGGAAAAAATTCGCTTGTTTAGCGAGATTTCAAACAACATAGACATGTCTGACTCACAAAGATCGATTCCCACTCCAAAAATGGTGGACTATTATCACCAGCATGATCTGTTGTCGTTAGCACGGCTGAATAATATTGAAAGAATAGACGTTCCAGAGCCGGTATCTCTTTCGCAGGTGCAGGCATCATTACCGGAAAATCAATTGGTGCTTTATTATTTTCTGGACAATGACAAACTTCGCTTGCTGACTATTGATGCCAACACAGTTCATCTCGACAAGTTTATAGATGCCTCGCAGGTGAGTTCTCTGGCACAGCAAGCCGATCAGGCGATAAACCTGGTTGATGATAGTGCACAAGTAATTCTCACACAGTTGTCAGAAATATTACTTCCCGATCTTGGCGAATACCCGGATGCTGAAGAATTGCTGGTTGTCGGAAGGGAAGAGCTTCTAACTCTGCCATTCTCCGCCCTGTCATCGCTTAGCAGCAGCTATCAGCCATTAATAGAAAACTATGCTGTAAAGCTGCTGCCTTCTCTCAGTAGTTATTTCATGGAAAAACCCGTCAGCGAAGCTCAGTCCAATGACAGGATTGCTATTTTTGCAGACCCGGTATTTTCAAATTTACAGCTGAGCACTGTGGACAGATTTGGGTCTGACCTTGATGATGTCAGGGGATGGTCGGATACGCTTCAGCCGCTGCCATTTTCCGCGCTGGAAGCCGTGAATATTAGCAAGCGTTTTCCCGGCAAGACGGACGTATTCACCGGAACGCAGGCATCCAGGGAAAATCTGGGGGCAGAAGTGGCTCGAAATGCCAAAATATTACACATCGCTACCCATGGCTATTTTAAATCTGCTGAGGAAGACAAACTGGGGTTGGCGCTTGCCAGCGTTGATGAGAGGGGAAACCCCCGGCCTGGTTTTATTACGCTGACAGAATTATTCAGCTATGCCTTTAATAATGAACTGGTAGTGATCAGTGGCTGTGAAACCGCGCTGGGTCAGGCTCAGGCAGGAATAGGTTTGAATAGTCTCGCCAGGGGTTTCCTGGTGCAGGGAGGCAGGCATGTCATCTCAACATTATGGCCTGTTTCAGACCGCGCGTCGGCCGCGTTTATGTCTCTTTTTTATTCCTATCTTGAACAACAGCAAGATGTATCAATAGCCTTGCAGTTAGCTCAAAAGGAGATGACCAATGATTCCCGTTACTCTCATCCCTTCTATTGGGCGGCCTATACTCTCACTACCACCAGTCCTGACTCCTCGCTTACTCTTTAGCGGTATTACAGTATATAAAGGGTGATCTGGCAGTAATCCTTTGTTAATCGGGCTTCCTCTAATATACTTCGTAAATTCAAATAGTTGCACTGCAAGGCTATATTTTTGCCAATGGAAAGTGTCACATCTTCTGACCTGGTGACAGGTATATACAACGGCGACAAAAACGCTGAATCGCAGATGATTCAGAAATACAGTCGCCAGGTGCTGTATATCCTGGAAAAACGTTGCGGGGATCCGGATCTGGCCAGGGATATCTGCCAGGACACCTTCGTGGTGTTGCTGGAGAAATTCCGCAAGCAAATGATTGATGATCCGGAGAAGCTGGCAGCCTATATCCAGCAAACTGCGGTCAACATTCTGATTGCCAGCAAGCGCAAGGAAGCCAGACGGCAAACCTTTGCCGACAGTGAATTGATTGATAATTATATTAGCGGTGCTGGCAGTCCTGTAAATGATCTTGAGAAAATGCATATCAGGAATTCTGTCAGGGACAGTATCCTCAATCTCAAGAATACGCGTGACAAGGAAATTCTTTATCGCTACTACATACATGAGCATGAAAAGGACGAAATTTGTCAGCACCTGGGTATAGATTTCAGACATTTTGACAAAGTGATATCCCGCGCACGGACCCGTTTACGGGAAGTGCTGCAAACTTCTGATCAAGAAGATGTTCAGGGAGTGACGGGATGATGCCAATGAAATTGTTGGGTTCAGTAATATCTGCCATGAGGTGTCAGCATGCAGATAGATAAGGCATATATAGAAGAATTTGATGTGATCAGACGTTATCACCAGAACAAGCTCAGCGAAGAAGAGCTGAACAGTTTCGAGATTTATATTCTCGAAAATCCCGACATCATCACTGTCGTTGAGCAGGAAAAGCTTCTTCATGATGCCTTCAGGGAACATGAGCCCTTATTGAAAGCGGGTAAAGACAGGTCCATTTCATTATTTGCAGGGCGCGGCATGGCTCTGGCAGCATGCCTGGTATTAGGCCTTGTTGCAGTATTCAATTTTTCCGGTAATCAGTCTTCTTATGAGCTTCAGCCTCCGGTTGTGCTGGAGACTTTCAGAGGCGCGGCAGATAACACAGTACAGGTGAGTGGACAGCCCATTCTCCAGTTCCAGGTAGATATGGGCCCGGCAGAATTTCTGGACAGTAATTCATTTACCGCAGAACTGGTGGATGCGTCAGGCAACAGTATGTTCCGGTCAGCAGGCTTGAGTGTGGATGCCGATGGCTGGCTGTTTTATAGTCTGGATGCGCAGACTGAAACCTTGCAGGGCAACTACCAGCTCAAAGTCTACCCGGATGCCCGGGCAGACAGAGCAACATCCTACCTGCTGGAATTCTCAGCACGCTGATAGCGCATTCTTTTTGCCCCCACCAAGGGTTTTCCTTCATTTCTTTTTTGTTTTTTTATTATTTATCAATTCCACAGCGACATTTCCTGAAATACCGGCAGTAATTAGCAGGGACAAACTGACCAGGGAGGGTCGCTCTTTCAAGTTTTTTGAGAAATAGTCTGCTTTATTGCTGGTTGGTAGAAATCGAAAATAAGCCCTTTTACCCAATTATCTTTTTTCCCTCAGCCCTGATTTAGAAAAGAAATTTATTCTGATTTGGTTTTTCGCGATCTACTTCACACTTAAGGAGGGATTTGTGAACAACGGGAAATACTCCCATTTTTTCAGGTTGTAACTATC
>JAUHWU010000184.1 GCA_030427065.1 Gammaproteobacteria bacterium
ATCCCCATACACTTCCGGTTTCTGACGGGTAGCTGTATTCTGAATTTTTACTGTGTTATTCAATGTATCCTGGCTCACCACATCTTCCCTCTTTGGTAATCTCTTACTAATAAAATCATCAGCCCAAAAGGCGTGGCGATAGTGACAGTTAAGGCGCAATAGACCAGGATGGTCAGGGCACTCAGACTGATCATGATTCTTCTCCCGACAAGCTTTCAAAATTGAAGTTCACCTTCTCCAGACGACTGACAGACACGATCACCAGCAGGGAGACCGCGCAGGAAACCAGGGCAGCTACATAGAAGCCAATCTGGAAATAGGCAAGTAATCCCAGCCCCGTACCGCAGACCATCGCCAGCGTCGCTGCCTTATCGCCGACCCATTTGAAATACAGCCCGAAAACGATAGGCCAGATTGCGCTGGCCACAAATGCCCCGGTGAAATACAACAGCGAGGCAAGCGTTGTCAGGCGAGGCACACACAGGATCCAGGTAAATACTCCCAGCCCCACAATAATCCAGCGACTGGCGCTAAAACACTGTGCATCTGTCGCGCCCCGGTTGAAATGGCCACGATAAATATCCTGGGTAATAAGATCCGATGTTGCTGCCAGTAATGAATCCAGACTCGAGGCAAGCGCAGAAAACACCACGATAAAAACGATAATGGCACCCGTAGTGCCCAGAAGACTGCCGGCCACCATTGGCCCCACCATATCTGCAGAGGGAATATTCAATCCCAGCGAAGGCGCCGCCAGAGCAATGAAGCCCGCTACAACAGGAATAGGAAACCAGCACAGTCCGGCGATGGTATAGGCACGCGCACCGATATCCTCACGAAAGGCAAAAGCCCTGGACCACCAGACATTGGAGTGAAAAATTTCCCCAACGCCAAACAGCAGGTTATTAAACAGAAACATAATCGCTGCAGGAAACAGCAGGTTAAGGAGCATGGGATGATCTTCCTGAAGATTCGTATGCAGCGTTTCAATTCCAACATCCTTAATCACCAGAAAGGCAATCAGGATAACGCCAAGCAGAATAATAATGGTCTGAATAAAATCAGTGGCAATGACTGCCCGTAAACCACCCAGTAATGTATACGACACACAAACCAGTAATATGATGCTCATCCCCAGATGGTAATCCAGACCGCTCAGGGCATTCACCAGAATGCCACCGGCCATTCCCAGACTGATGAGCCAGCCCAGGGCATAAAATAATGAAATCAGCAGGAATACACGCCACGCAGTTTTCCCATAACGTTTTCGAATAAAATCGCCGGAAGTAAACCCATGGGGCAACAGGGTCTTAATCCGTATGGCCAATGGTGCAAACAGCAGCAAGCCGACCGCACCCAGTGAATAACCCACCATTCCCCAGACGCCAAGCTGATAAGTCAGTTGTGGCGCTGTCATTGTGGTATTACTGGTAACCCAGGTGGCCATGGCGGTAGCAGAAGCAAAAGCCAGCCCCACATTGCGACCCGCCAGCATATAGTCATCGAGAGACTCGTTCTTTCTACCAAGCCACCAGCCAAACACAATCCACAGCACACCAAAGAACAGGAGGATTATAAAAGCCGTTGTGGGAGACAAGGCACTAGCTGGCATTGCTGTTCTCCCTGGCAACACGGCTCCCATCAACAGACATACTCCGGTTACCCTTGATAATGGTGGCCACAAGAATCAGGAACAGAACCAGACCAACAAGAAAGAAAGCCACTGCGCGCTGCAGACTGTGATGGGCAACCTCAACTGTTACAACATTACTGAAAGAGGATTCACCTGAATGAATGGCACGATAATAATACAGACCATCATTGAGGCCGGTAATGGTGACACTGCCGTTTGCCGGTAGATTGAATTCGCGGCTAATCGTGGTTCCGAAATTTTCTGAAGGGGATTGTTGAAGAATTACAGGGGCGTCAGATTCAGACGCTGAGGTCCAGCTGATAACAAAGTAGCCTTCCGTGGAAAGCGTGGTATCTGAGGATAATGAAATATCAGCAGCCCACACTGGCGCCTTGGTCAACAAAAGCGTCAACCAAAACAAAATCTTACATATCGTAGCTCTTTGCCTGGAGCGGATAAGTCCTCCCTTTATCCAATCTGAAAGATTCTTATTTATATAAAAACATAAAACATAACAATGCCTTAACAAGCTACGTCATGATTAGGTAATGTATTCAGATTGGGAATTGGATAGTGCTGAAAAGACGGGCAATAATACAGAAAAGTTACTAATAAGTCTATTTGGAGCAGATAAGCTCCCTGGAAAACGCTCTATTTTCTAGTTTAATAAAATCTGTTTATGCATAGCTGACAAGCACAAATTTTTACTTATATTTTAAAAAAACTGTAAAGCGCCTAAGCGAGTAAAAAAAGAAAACTGCAAAAGCTTCTATTTTTTAAGAGAAAACCAGGAACTATGCCCCCTTGATTTAACCTCTTGATTTAACCTCTTGATTTAACCTATTGATTTAACCCCTGGATGTTCTTTTACTACTAGGCCTGACTTTCTGCTTCGACCAGCCGGTCTTTCCGGCTTTGCTCTTCGGCCAGGGCTGATTCTATTTCCTGGAGCACTCCATCCACATCTGCTTTATGCGTACTTTCGGCAAAGCGGCCAGTTAACGCAATTTCCGGATGTAATTCGCCATCTTCGAACAGTTTCCAGATTTCTTTGGCGTATTGGCTATCGAGTAATTCAGGCGCGAATTGGCCATAGTAACTAGTGATCTTGTTAACATCCCGCTCCAACATGGACTCGGCATTGTTGTTTGCTGCCGCATCCACCGCTTGAGGCAGGTCAATAATTACCGGCCCGTTTTCATCCACCAGTATATTAAATTCTGACAAATCACCATGTACCAGGCCGGCACAGAGCATTTGCACTACGAATCGCATAACCTGGGAGTGACCTTCCTTTGCTTTTTCGGCTGACATAGCGACCTCGCTTAAACGGGGTGCCACAGCGCCTTCAATGTCTGTGACCAATTCCATCAACAGCACGCCATCTATACACGCGTAAGGTTGGGGAACTCGCACGCCAGCATTCGCAAGTCTTGAGAGCGCGTCTACTTCGGCATTATGCCAAATTTGCTCCTGTTGCTGGCGGCCAAATTTTGAGCCTTTGTCCATCGCCCGCGAACGACGACTATTGCGTGTCTTACGACCTTCCCGATAAAGGACTGACTGTTTGAAGCTGCGTTTTGATGCTTCTTTGTAGACTTTGGCGCAGCGGATTTCAGAATGGGAGCGCACTACATAAACATCCGCCTCCTTGCCACTCATCAGTCTGCTGACAACTTCATCAATTAAGCCTTCATCTATCAGGGGCTGGATTCGTTTTGGAATTTTCATGGCGCCTTTGTACAGCACTTTTATCCGGGAGTATAGAGTAAGGCACAGTTCAAAGCCCCCGCAGATATCCAGTTTGGATGGTTAGCGCTTGTAAGGCTTAGATCAGGAAGTTAACAAGTGAATTATCCAGAGAGCTGCTGCTTTCGGCCATAAGCCGACATCTGGTTCGCTTATTGTTTATAAAACACTGAGTGCTTTTCATATACTCTGTTTTGCGCATCAAAAGCCCTAAGTGTTTGAAACATCTGTTTGCCATCTTCGCTAATGACTTTCAGCCTGGAACTGATTTGTATTCCATTGACTAATTGAGTAACTAACCACTGTCTTGTTGATATACGGGATTCGATGATTATCTCACTTTCGCTGTCCCGTACAATTCCACCTTTAGCAGCCCATGAAGCCTTGCCCGAACCTGATGCGCCATCTGATAAAACAGAACTACTTTGCATTTCAATCATTCCATTATCAAGAATTCGATAAGTTTCTGTTCTTTTTATCCAATTGGGAGTGGCGCATTTTCAGAACCAGAAGATTCAGCCTGATTTAATTCCCATGTCCCAATTAGTGGATCAGGCACATCATTTTGTGCGATAGCAAGATTATTGCCCAACATATTGAATACGAGCGAATATAGTAATGGTGCAAACATTCTTTTCATCATCTTCTATTTTTTTACTTACGGATGAAAGACTTTTGATGGCATTGATCCAGAGATCAATCTTTACTGTTTGAAAGCCGCAAGCGCCCTTTCGCGGCCAAACTTCAGATCAAGCATTGGCATAGGATATTGCTCGGTCTTTAACAGGCCAGGTTCATGAATGGACTTGTTATCCAGCTCTTCAAGTTCCGGAACGAAGTGCCGAATAAAGTCCCCTGCCTCATCAAAGCGGCGCGACTGGGTGACCGGATTAAAAATTCTGAAATACGGGACTGCGTCAGTCCCGGTGGATGCGCTCCATTGCCAGCCGCCATTGTTGGCGGAGAAATCGCCGTCGATCAGATTCTGCATGAACCACTGTTCACCCCAGCGCCAGTCGATCAGTAGATGCTTGCTGAGAAACATCGCTGTAATCATGCGTAAACGATTATGCATCCAGCCGGTTTCAAGCAACTGGCGCATGGCGGCATCAACTATAGGAATACCTGTGCGCCCTTCGCACCATAATCTGAATTCAGCCTCATCATGACGCCAGGGAACATGCCCGACATTATTCTTGAACGGCTGCTTTTTGCTGACATGGGGATAATGGAAAAATATATGTCGATAAAATTCACGCCATAACAATTCATTCTTCCAGGTTTCCGGCCCTTCGCCCTGATGAGAGGCGGTCGCCTGGCGCCAGCAGTCCCTGATGGAAATAACACCGGCATTAATCCACGGCGACAGGGAACTGGTTCCGGTTACAGCGGGGAAATCACGGTTTTTTTTGTAATCCCTGATCCCTGCTCCACTAAACTCTTTCAGTAGTTTGTGGGCATGCGCCTCACCGGCAGGCCATCGGTCAGCCCACACAGAATCG
>JAUHWU010000035.1 GCA_030427065.1 Gammaproteobacteria bacterium
AAAGGATAAAGGATAAAGGATAAAGGATAAAGGTGAGCAGTTTACTGTAGGTTTGATAAGCGCAGCGCCATCCGACATGGCGGCCATCGGTCGCCCGCTTGTGACTTTTAACTAGGCGGCCATCGTCGCTGACTTGAGGCGACTTTGATCTGGATGTAGGAGACAGGATGCAGGATGCAGGATGCAAGAAGATGGCAGGTTTCTTATTTGTGGGGCTGGGGGGTTGGAGACGTTTCGGGCGGTGTGTTTTGTAGCCGGGAATTTTGTAGGTCGGATAAGCGCAGCGCCATCCGACATGGTGGCCAGCGGTCGCCGACTTGGGACTTGTAACCTGTAACTTTTTTTATAATTCAGACATTAATAAAACGGAATAGATGGAATGCAAACTCTTCTGGTACTGAACATCAATCCGGGTCTTGAAGAAGATCTGGTGGATTACCTGTTGTCGATCAGCGAACTGAAAGGTTTTACTTCCTATCCTGTCAGTGGGCATGGCGATCATGCGAATTTATCCCTGGCGGAGCAGGTGAGTGGTCGTCGCAAACGCACCCAGGTAGAAATTATTCTCGACGAAGAGAGCGTTCAATCGGTACTGTCAGGACTGGAGGAATCGGTGGGACGTGATATCACCTGGTGGCAGCATCCGGTATCGGCCAGTGGCAGTTTTGACTAAGTTGATCGTGCCATGCCTGGCAAAAGCTCTATGTTGCCAGAATTTTTATCGCTGAAACCCCTTATTCCCAATCACCTGTAATTGTGCTGACCAGCTTCGTTTGGGTAGAGTCCCTACTCGCTCATATCAGCATACTTGTTGGGTAAATCCAGAGAGATTTTCTGCCCATAACCACGCAGGTTGAGTCCATTACCCTCAAAGCTCAAATCAGCACCACCGCGCACATCATTATCAAAATGATAAACCGGGCTAATGGCCTGCTGGTTGGTTTGTTGTTCGTATTCCCTTGCCTTGGCCTGGGTCGACTCATTAACGTTTTGCCAATTTGCCAGCGCCTTCTTGCCGTGACGTTTTTCCAGCATGCGCCGGGTAACCGCAGGAGACATGATCGCTGCGGTGGCATTGTTGCCGCCAAAACCTTTGGCATTGAGTAATATGGAATCCATGGCATCAACACCCACTTCTTCATGATCCAGAAGAATATCCAGGCCTTCAGTATGCACATCATCGGCAAGGGCTTTGGTGGTCAGAATGCCGGGCAGTATGCCGTATTGCCAAATGCCCAGGCTGGACGCCAGTTGATCTGCGCCTGCCACCCCAAGTGAGTGTCCCATATAGGATTTAATAGCAGAGACTTTCCAGTGACTGGCGCCAAAATGTTTTGCCATTTCGGCAAGAATGGCAGACTCAGTCACCCTGTTTTGCGGGGTACCGGTGCCATGTGCCTGGATAAACGTACGCTGACGCAGACTGTCCTCGCCAAGCACGGCGCGAGTAGCGGCAGCGGCACGGGCAAACGTCAGGTAGTTACCAACCCCGGGGCTGGCAATGGATTTCTTGAAGCCATCTGCATTCACAAAGACATCATTCACCGAACCATAAATTGTTGCACCCAGCTCCAGTGCGAGGGCATCGTCCATCAGTACAAAAAACTGGCATGATTCACCCAGGGTAAAGCCGATATTGTTACCAAAGGGGCGACAGGCATTCCGGTATTGCGGGCTTGTGCCCCCATCCAGAGCCTGCAGTACGTCGTCGCCGGCTATGGCGCCCATGGTGGAAAATGCTTCTATGATTTCCGGCAATATGGGGGCTTCACTGCCACCCACGATAACTACACGGTGGGTGCCGTTCTGAATATCCCTGACTGCCTGGGCGAGGTTGTAATGGAATGTGGCACAGGCGCCGAGACTACTGCCGGTACTGCCCACATTACCCAGCACATAGGCATTAATAAAATCTGCGGGCATGTCGGCAAAACCGAGGGGAAGCTGTTTCGAGGTGACCTTTTTACCCAGTAGTCGAGCCTGAAGCATGCCGCCATTACCGTTGTAATCCAGCTGACTCATACTGCTGCAGGCGTATATACCAATCTGCTCCGGGGCGACTTTTTGTCGGATGACATCCCAGTCGATACCCATGGCATAGAGGGCATCCGATATACCGTAAATAGTCATTTGCAATCCGCGCGGATGATTTCTTGAGGGATATAATTCCGCCGGATCAAAACCACTGGGCAGTTGTCCGGCATAATTTACCGGGCTGCTATGGCTGTCTTCCATCATGATATCCAGAGGGCCGTTGACCGTGACATGCAAGTTATTACCGTCGCCTTCAGTGACTTGCCAGTTGTCTGGAATTTGATTGGGTAAATGGCGTTTCTTCAGGGTAAAGGAGAGACTGTCCTCACCATCGACCGGTGACAGTCGGGTTCGATTATGATGACGTTGGTTCGCTGGATCGTAAATATTGGTTTCAAGCTGGCGAATCAGTGTGCCATCCAGAATGCCTTGTTTATGCTGATCGAGCCAGGGATCAAGCTCTATGGGTTGTTCAGTGTGGTCCTGCCAATGATTCCCGTTGTATTCAATGCGTCCGCCAAGGACGGCAATATTGAGCAGGGTTTCACGGGCTTTATCAGTGGTCAGCCGGTCTATAACCAGGCGACGATAGCCATAATGGAAGGCGCTTCTGCCAGCAGGGCTGACACCGCCCATGGCGGTAATGACCGGGAGGTGCGTCATTTCTAATTTTTTTCCTTGAAATCAATATGTTGGCTTGCTACACAATGCATCATAATAGCCCTTGCGAAATAGTTGTCCAGTATATTGGCCATAAAATATAACAAAACAGCCATTTTGTGCTGTGGCTGGAAAATATGTGACGAAAAGCACAGACTTGCTTACACTGCCGAATTTGATCCCGGAACCCGCTTAGGGCATAGCAATTCCATGAGCAAGCCAATGACGCCACCTGAAATTCAGGCTATCCATGCTGAACTGGGTATCCCGGCCCATTATCCGTCGTTCTGTGGCCTGGATTTTCAGGCAGACTGCCAGTCCCTGGTTGCCACTGAACCGGATGTTTTTGGTCGGCAGCCCTATCTTGACGAGAAGGCTTTTATCGCCTGGCAGGAAATGCAGAAAGCCGCCAGCGCTGACGGTATTGAGTTACAGATTGTGTCTGCTTTTCGTAGTGCGGATTACCAGAAAAATCTTTTGCAACGAAAACTGGAAGCCGGTCAGCGTCTTGAGGATATTCTCAAGGTAAATGCTGCCCCGGGTTTTAGTGAGCATCACAGTGGTTGTGCTCTTGATATCACTACGCCCGATTATGCCCCGCTGGAAGAAGAGTTTGAAAACAGTTCTGCATTTGCCTGGTTGTGTGCATATGGGAAAAACTTTGGTTTTAGCATGAGCTTTCCAAAGCACAATAGTGCAGGCATTGCCTATGAACCATGGCACTGGAAGTATACAGCAGGTTGAACAGGGGCGGGATTGGGTCATCATGATAGTCATGCCGGTGAACAAACCATGTGGTTTATAAAAAACCTGCTAAACACAGAACTGCATGCGACTGTAAGATGACAGTGAAGCGGTAAAATTTTTTAGAAAGCCTGGAAACAGTCTGGATAGAACGCGCAGGGAACAGCGAGAAAAGTTGTTAGAACGTTGTCGGGAAATTTTGGAGGCTTGGTAAGAAAGAGTATGAAAGAGTATGAAAGAAAAAGAAAGGCGTGGGAAATAGTTTGGAGAGTTTTCGAAAAATTCTTGAAACCAGCGATATAGCTGATAATCAAGGCGTTTATAAAATAATCATTATCAGTGTTTTCTCATCCATAAACTCCACTAATTCAACCATGCCTTTTAAATGAAAACAAGGAAAAAAAGACACTTTCCCAACCTGGGTCAATAATGATTTTTCGCGATTGAAATTCGTTGACAGCCCCCCCATTCAGAGTAGTATGGATCAGGCATAAACGTTGATTCATGAAATAAATTTTTTAAAAATTTGAAAAAAGTTTTAACAAATGCAAACAAGCAGTGTCTAAATAAACGCACATAGCGTAAGAAGGAGGCGCATGTATGATAAGTGATACTCAGGTACTATTCAGAAATATTGAGCATTCCCAGGCCGTTGAAGAGGCCGTTCATAAAAGAGCAGAAAAGCTCAGCAGGTTTAGTGACCAGATACTAAGTCTTAAAGTAACCGTAGAATCTCCCCACAATAATCATCATAAAGGCAAGGTCTACCATGTAGGCGTAGAAGCCCTGATTCCCAACCACGATATCGTGGTAAACCATGATCAACATGACAAGCATGCGCACGAAGATATCTACGTTGCTATTCGCGATACCTTTGATGCTGTAGAACGACAAATTAAAGAACTGAATGAAAAGAAACGTCGCCTTAGCCGCATTCCCAATAAGTTAACTGAGCCGGAATTGGCTGAAATTGTGAATGTTGAAGAGTATCAGGAGGCTGAAGCGGCTAACCATTAGACATTAACGACTAAATAGTTAAAAAGTTTTTTAAAAAAATAAAAAAACACGGGTCATTATCCGTGTTTTTTTTGTTTAGCTTTTTTCATTTTCTCAACAGCTTAAACAGATTCAGGAGCTTCAAGTGTTTCAGGTATTCACCTTGAATAATTTTTTTCGTACCAGGTTGCGGTATTGTTTCGGGGAAACTGATATTGCTTTACGAAATAATGCTGAAAAATAACTGTTATCAGGGTAGCCGACATTGAAAGCCACTTCTGCAATGCTCAGGTTGCTGGTTTTCAGAAGTTCCTGCGCGTTTTCAATACGCAATTGCTGGAGGTACTGCATGGGCGACTTTCCAGTGGCCTGTTTGAAACGTCGGTTTAACGAACGAATACTGATGCCAAATTTTTCGGAAAGTATCTCAAGTGTAATTTCATCGTGGTAACAGCTGTGCATCCATTCCTGGATGGTAACGATGTTTTCATCGTCATGATAATTTTGTGGTGAGTTTTTCAGAAAGCTTGAAGTGTAGGAGCGTTTTATTTCATGGGTGAAATGACGCGACACCTGGTCTGCAACATGCTGCGAATAATAGCTTTCTATAAAATGCAGCATCACATCTCTTATGGAATTTACACTTCCTGCACAGTAGATATTGCCTGCCTTGGTAATAAAGCGATCACGTTGCAATAGCACATCGGGATAAGTCCGGCTGAACTGGTCAAAATAATACCAGTGTGTGGTTGCCACCTTGTTGTCCAGCAGGCCTGCTTCTGCCAGAAAGTAGCTGCCGGTACCTGCAGCGCACAGGCTGGTGTCTTTCTCCTGCTGGGTTCTCAGCCACTCATTCAGGGCCGGATACTGTTTGACGACACCAAGTGGGTTGCCCCACAAGGCTGGTAGTATCACCATGTCGGTATCTTCGATGTCGCCAAGGCCAAGCCTGGAGACCAGTTCCAGTCCCGCATTAAGCTG
Organism: Gammaproteobacteria bacterium; assembly: GCA_030427065.1. Taxonomy (GTDB): domain Bacteria; phylum Pseudomonadota; class Gammaproteobacteria; order Pseudomonadales; family Pseudohongiellaceae; genus Eutrophocola. The sequence goes on from JAUHWU010000035.1 coordinate 5,416, forward strand.
GATATTGCCACCGTCCATGCTTACCAGTTGCAAGGCAAGCCGGTCCTGGTTTCCACCTTCAATACGATTAATAAGATCTGCTGCATTCAGCATTTCTATGGGAATCGTAATACTGGTGCCCAACACCTTGCGATAGCCGATTACCGAGACTTTGAGCATTACACAGGCTCCGGCTGAGCATAATTCACCGCGATGACTTCGTATTGATGGGGGCCGGAGGGTGTATCAACCAGAACTTCATCATCCAGGTGCTTACCCAGCAAGGCCTTGCCCAGCACCGAGTCTATGCTGATATGGTTGAGTGCCGGGTCAATCTCATCAGGCCCTACCAGCCGGTATTTCACAATCTCGCCATTGTCTTTATACAGCTCCACCCAGGCGCCAAAATATATTCTGCTGGTATCCGTAGGCAACTGGTCCACCACGTTCAGATTTTCCAGGCGTTTACGTAAAAAACGCACGCGGCTATCTATTTCACGCAGGCGCTTTTTGCCATAAATATATTCTGCGTTTTCCGAGCGGTCGCCAAGAGCAGCAGCGGCAGAGACCTGCTGCGTCACTTGTGGACGCTCCACCTTCCACAGAAAATGTAATTCATCTTTCATTCTCTTGTAGCCTTGCGGCGTGATATAGGCCGACATCGGCGTGCGTGGTGGGCGATAACGGGACATCAGTAACTAAACTCCAGTTGTGTGTACAGTGGCGCTTCTTTCATGCGTACCCCCAGGCCCAGCAGGCGTACAGGCTTGTTGCCTCTTTCAAAGCCGGTCTTGCACAGGGTCTTGAAGGTATCGAGATCCAGCGTGTTGGCATTTTGCTCCACGGTAGTCGAGATAAAATCATTGAACTTGATTTTAACGAACTGTTTGCCGATGGTGACCTTTTTCCTGGAATTCTGAATACGCTGTTCAAGCATTACCATCAATTCCGGCAGCGTTGCCAGACAGCTTTCCAGGCTCGGCAGATCTTCGGGGAAGGTATGTTCCACACTGATTGATTTTCGACGTCCCTCGGTCTGCACGCTGCGCTCATCAATACCGCGACAGAGGTTATACAGGGTTTCGCCAAAGCTGCCGAACATCTCTACCAGTTCGAAATTGGTATAGTCCTGCAGGTCACCGCAGGTTTCTATGCCCAGTAAATCCATTTTACGGGCGGTGACTTTACCGACACCGAAAAGCTTGCCGATAGGCAGCTTTACTACAAAGGCTTCGACCTTTTCAGGAGTGATGACAAACTGACCATCAGGTTTGTTCCAGTCACTGGCAATCTTTGCCAGAAACTTGTTGGGCGCAACCCCGGCTGACAGGGTGATACCTATTTCCTGGCGGACCTTCTGGCGTATCTCCTGGGCAATCAGGGTGCCGCTGCCGTGGCAAATAGTGGTGCCAGTGACATCAAGAAAGGCCTCGTCCAGGGATAAGGGTTCAATGACGTCGGTATATTCCCTGAAGATCTGGTGCATCTGCTGGGAAGCAACGCGGTATTTCTCCATGTTGCCCGGTATGATGATCAGATCACGGCATTTTCGTTTTGCCGTAGCCGATGCCATGGCGGAATGCACGCCGTATTGGCGGGCTTCGTAATTACAGGTCGCAATCACACCGCGTCGATCTTCCGAGCCACCCACAGCCACCGGCAAGCCCGCCAGAGCAGGGTCGTCACGAATCTCAATAGCGGCATAAAAGCAGTCGCAATCGCAGTGAATTATCTTGCGCGTATCATCGGTCATGGCGTCATAGTATAACGTTAATCAGGTCTGCTTATGGGCTAAAAAAAGGGTAGGTGCCTGGCGTCCATATACAGCGTTGGTGCCTCTGGAGATCAATTAGTCGGGCTATGTTTGTTGGCCGGTGCTGTGACCGGATAATACATAAAGAGGCTGTTCCGGATCAGCTGAACTGGTGTATTCTATCGGCATGCCAATATATGAATATATCTGCCAATCCTGTGGTCATCAGTTTGAAAAAATCGTCAAACTGAACGAATCACCCAACTGCCCATCCTGCGACAGCAGCGAGCTGGAGAAGCAGTTTACCGCAGCTGCGGTGAGTACCTCCAGATCCCGTGCGAAGTCCTTTAAGGAAGCAAGAGGCAGGGCGAGCAGTATAAAAAAAGAAAAAGATCACGCCCAGGCAGAATACGAGCGTAATTATATTAAAGACCACAGCTGATCTGACAGTCTTGTTGGCGCAGGCTGGCAGTACTAGTCGCTGGCAGACTGATCCAGCAAACCCAGGAATTCCTGCAGATTGTTGTATTCAGTACTTCCTGAAATCAGTTGTGCGCCGCCGCCATGCCCCAGGCCAATGCTTTTGTTAAGAATAAAGTCAGTGCCGCGTAATGCATGCAGCAGGTTAAAAACATTAAAGTTCTTGTTCAGATGATCCGGGTCTGATGTTGTCACCAGGTTCTCGGGAAACTCACCATTGTTAACATGACAGACGATGCATTTTGACTGCACGATGATTGGTGAGATGGTGGAATTAAACAATGCCTGGGCAAGTGCCAGAGGACTGGCCGGGGCTTCCTCAATATCAAGGCGCAGGGCGGTAGGCGTGAAGTAAAGCGCGTCATCCACCAGGAAGCCGACAAAAATTCTGTGATTACCGGTCGCGCCAAGTTGTCCGCTAAAAACCTCTACATCCAGTTCTTCTTCAAGGACAAGGCCCTCAAGATAAGGTACCAGTCTGCGCAGGCTGCCGTTCCAGCTGACAAAGTTGCCGTCTGAGTTGCGCATGCTAAGCACAGGGGGCAGGAAATCCACCAGAATGATATCAGCCGGTTTACCGATATCAGCAATTTCCGGACGGATGGTGGCCCTGATACTTACGCTATCACCCAGCGTTGCGGAATTACGGAGCGTCTCGTCACCCGCCAGTGACATACGCAATGAGAAACTGACATTGGTATCAACACGGGTTCCTTCAGCGGCAGTATTCCTGGCACCATTGACCTCCTTGGGACTGACCTGGGCAAATGCCCACAGGGATGTCGTAAGAAGTAATGTTAAACATAAGGACTGGCTGAACTTCATGAATAGCTCCTGCGGATAGCATATTTATATGCAGAGATAACTTTATAAGTGAGTAGCAAGTACAAAACCCCGGTAATAGTCGGATTACTTCAATGAAGGACCCGGATTTGTAAAACTTGTTTCACAGTTCTGATTAAAATGTCGCTTTTCAGCCGAATTAATGAAAATTTTCCAAAAACTGTATATCGTTACACAAATATCTTCAATTAATTATGCAGGAATCAGTTTTACTTTACGGTTCTGTTAATCAGACCTGTGCTTACACTGATTAGTAACCTTCATGGATGATATGCTCCCATTAGCGTAATGGATAAAGGGTTATGACATATAACAACAGCGGACAGCTCATAAAGACTGGGATCCTGAGAATGACTCTCTTGGTGCTGATCGTGGTAAATCTGATTTTTACCTGTGTAAATGCTATCGCAGCGGATGTTGGAGATATTGCCCTTGATGTTTCCCTGCCAGTGCTGATCAGTAGCGAACAAACGCAACAGGTTTCTCTGAATCAATACCGGGGACAAATCGTCTACCTGGATTTTTGGGCATCCTGGTGTCCACCCTGTCTGGTATCGATGCCAATCATGAACGAACTGCGTAATCGTCTGCAAAGCCAGGGCATAGCCTTTGAGGTGGTTGCGGTGAATGTAGATAGCGATCCTGAAGACGGCATGGATTTTCTGGAGGAAAAGCCGGTGGATTTTGTTGTGCTTTCCGATCCTCAGGGAAAAACCCCTGCGGCCTATAAGATCAAGGGCATGCCCACGTCATACCTGATTAATCCAGCAGGCGTGATTGAATTCAGCCATGAGGGATTCAGACCCGGTGATGGTGAAAAGATTGAAGAAGAAATTTTGAAACTGCTGGAGAACAGCCAATGAATTTGAAATGCCTGCTTTCAGTTGCTCTCACATTTATTTGTCTGTCGATTACCGGTTGCGAATCGGTGGAAGCCTGGGAACGAGGTACTCTGGCAAAACCGGAAATGGCGATTGAAGGTGATGCTTTGGAAGCCACACTGAATAATCATATCTATTTCAGCAAGGAAGCCTCCAATGGTGGTCACAGCGCCACCGGTGGCGGCTGTGGTTGTAACTGACCGGTACCTATTCTGATTGATCGCTGATGAAATCCCGCTCACTACTTGCGCTTACTGCTTCCGCTCTTGCCTTGCCAGGTATTGTGCCAATGGCAAGGGCAGATACACCGCCCACAAATACCAATATTGCCTATCGTGTTTCAAGCTACGAAGAAGACAGTTTGTCGGAAAAATACCTGCTGGCAGGCAGTGCCGAGCGCTACGACATTACCATTCACCAGTTTCAGCTGGTTACTCCGGTAGGGGACAATTACGGACTTACCCTGAACTCCAGCGTCGAAAGTATGAGTGGCGCATCACCCTGGTATGCAGTAGATGCTGTTGATGGCGAAAAAAGTATCGTCATGAGTGGAGCGACGATCCATGAGGAACGCAGAGACTATAACCTGGGTTTAAGACGCTACCTGGATAATGGTACCGTGGGTGTGAATATTGGGACGTCAAGGGAAAATGATTATGAAGCCTGGAGCGGCGGGGTGGATATCGAGCGTCACTTCAATAATGACCTGACGACACTGGCGAGCGGTGTCAGTTATTCCTCTGATGATATTAATCCTTCCGATGCCAGTCTGTTCAATCGCGTTACCGATGAGAGCAAGAGCACAGCATCGCTATTTTTCTCCGTAAGCCAGATTATTAACCAGAAAAGTCTGTTTCAGTCATCGCTGAACATTACCAGCCACGATGGTTTCCTGACAGATCCCTATAAGCTGCAGGATCGACGGCCGGATTCGCGAATCCAGCTGGCCTGGTCCAATGCCTACCGCCATTTTATTACTGATCTGGATGCCGCCCTGCATCTGGATATGCGCCTGTATGATGATGACTTTGGCGTTAATTCACTGACGCTGGAAATGCGGTGGTACCAAAACCTGGGGAACAACTTTCAGCTCATTCCCAGGCTGCGTTATTACAGTCAATCTGCGGCGGACTTTTTTACCCCGGTGAATGATTTCACCGGCACACAGGAATTTAACTCCAGTGATTATCGTCTCTCGGCTTACGGGGCGCTAAGCGCAGGTCTGCAGGCACGGGCCATATTTGATGAGATAACGGTTTCCTTCACGCTGGAGCGATATATTACCGCTGACAGCTATTCCCTGTTTGATGAAGACAGCAGTCCGGCGCTGGTTGATTTCACGCGCATGTCCCTGGGTTTTGGCTATTCCTTCTGAACTTTTCACTCGACGTTTTCGCGCCATGGGGAGTCCCTGCGAGATCCTGCTGCGCGGCGAAGATATTGCCTTCAATAATATTATCGCTGACAAGCTGCAGGCAGAAATAGCGCGTCTGGAGCATCGCTATTCACGCTTTCTTCCAGATAGCATCACTACGCAACTGAACCAGCTGGCCGGTTCTGGAAAATCTCTTAGGGTTGATGAAGAAACCGCCGCTTTGCTCGAGTATGCCAATACCTGCTATCAGCAAAGTGAAGGACTGTTTGATATCACCAGTGGATCATTACGCCACCTCTGGAATTACCGGGAGCTCGGTGATAAACAAACACTGCCTGATGATAAACAGATTAGCCGGGCACTGGAAAAAACAGGTTGGCATAAGGTGCAGTGGCAACAGGGAGAGTTTGCGTTGCCAGCCCCCGGCATGGAAATCGATTTTGGTGGTATCGTCAAGGAGTATGCTGCTGACTGTGTCGCAAGCCTGGCAGAAAGTGAAGGTGTTATCTCAGGCATGGTGGAGCTGGGGGGGGATATCCGGATTTTTGGCGCGGATACCATGGCTGCAGAGCCAAAATATCCGCCCTGGCCCGTTGGCATCCGGGATCCGCATGACGCGGATAAAGCCTGTGCGCTGGTATCACTGCAACGCGGCGCACTGGCCACCAGTGGCGACTATGAACGCTATACCCTGATCAAGGGAAAGAAATACAGTCATATACTTAACCCCGTTACCGGGTGGCCAATGGAAGGCTACAGCTCGGTCAGTGTCATCGCCGATCAATGTGTGCTGGCAGGAACTGCGTCCTCCATTGGTGTGTTGTATGGTGAAAATTCAGGGCAATGGTTACAACAACTTGGGCTGCCTTACCTTTGTGTGGATAAGCAAGGCAAAATGTCGGGCACTATCAGTAATGGTGGAAAAGATTAAACATCAGCTGGTCTTTTTCATAAGCGCGGGTACGTTGTCGCATTACACCAAACTGCCAGCTGGTGTGCTCGGTAACTTTATAGCCGAGCCCGGCATAAACCCGGTTTAAAGAAAACTCGCCCCGGTTGAGATTCACAAAATATTCGTCATACAGCGATAAATACCAGGCGCCGCTATTCAGCACGGGTTGGTTAAGCGGGCGGTTAATACTGGCAAAGTGACGCATTATTCGGTGATTGCTGCGTTGTTCCGGAAAATGCTCCTCCAGTCGCAAGCGCAATGTCAGGTAATTACTTTCCCCCAATACGCTTGTATACAGACCCTGCTGGAACAATACATCCTCATTCCAGGGATTGGAGGTCGGTCCGAACTCGCCATGACGCAGGTGGTAATAACCCAGCCCATAACGAATCGGATGGTCCTGAGGTTTATAACTCACCATGCCAAGTACCAGGGTCTGTTGCATGTCCTGCGCCAGATCCCAGTTGCGACTTTGCAGAATCATCTGGGTGGCCCAGGGGGTGCCATCAATATTACGATTGTAAAACCAGCTGTACCAGCCACCCAGCTGATCCTCATCGACCTGGGATCGCGCGCTGACAGAGCAAAGCAGCAGCAGGATAAAAAAGAAATGCTTCAACAAGCCCCCCTGGAAAAATTTATAGCACCCTTCAAACAGGCGGGCACAAGGTAGCAATGCGACAGGGGGTTTTCAATCGTGGAATGGCATTTGTTTGGTCTGGATCAAATTCAACGTTGGTGTCGGGCTTTCCTTAATCCATTCAGTCAGCGGGCCCGGTCATGGTGGCCGGATCTACCCAGCGATCAAACTCTTCTGCGCTGACATAACCGCAGGCAATAGCAGCTTCTTTAAGGCTCAGGTTTTCAGCATAGGCTTTCTGGGCTATTTCAGCGGACTTGTAGTAACCGATATGAGGATTCAGGGCGGTCACCAGCATCAGGGAACTGGCCAGGTGCTGTTCAATCCGGGCCAGCTCGGCACTGATACCACAAACACAATGTGCCGTGAAAGAATTACAGGCGTCACCCAGCAGACGGGCGGATTGTAGCAAGCTATAAATCATCACCGGCTTGCAGGTATTGAGCTGCAGCTGACCACCAGCGCCGGCGGCTGTAATGGTGGCATTATTCCCAGTCACGGCACAGCACACCATAATCATGGCTTCACACTGGGTAGGGTTTACCTTGCCGGGCATGATGGAAGAGCCCGGTTCATTGGCGGGTAAGCTGATTTCACCGATTGCGGTGCGCGGGCCCGAGCCGAGCAGGCGAATATCGCTGGCTATTTTACTCAGGGCAACCGCCAGACGCTGCAAGGCACCATGTACCTCAATCAGCGCATCATGAGCAGAAAGTGCGGCAAACCTGTTTTTAGCCGGGGTAAACGCATTTCCGGTTTCCCGGGCAATTATGGCAATGGCCTGTTCAGCAAAACCGGCCGGTGCGTTTAGCCCTGTGCCAACCGCCGTACCACCAAGGGCAAGCGGCAAAAGACTCGCCATGGCATGCCGCAGTTGTGCGATGCCCTGATCAAGTTGTGCCGCAAAAGCACTAAATTCCTGGCCCAGGGTAATGGGCGTGGCATCCATCAAGTGAGTGCGGCCAATTTTGACGATAGCCTCAAATTCAGCGGATTTTTCTTTAAGTGCGCCAGCCAGTTTTTCCAGTGAGGGCAAGGTGAGTTCTTTGAGCAGGGAATAGGCTGCTATATGCATGGCGGTGGGAAAGGTGTCGTTGGAGGACTGGGATTTATTGACATCGTCATTGGCGCGAAGCAGAGGCGTACCTTCGCCAAGACGGTTTCCTGACAAGACATGAGCACGGTTCACGATGACTTCGTTGACGTTCATATTGGTCTGGGTACCGGAGCCGGTTTGCCAGACAGAAAGAGGAAAGTGTTCATCAAGTTGGCCGCTGCGAATTTCCTGGCAAACCTGGATTATCAAATCGGTTTTTTCAGGGGACAGCACACCCAGTTGACGGTTGGATTGTGCGGCAGCCTGCTTGATGATGGCGTAGGCATGGATGACTTCAACAGGGATTTTTTCAATGCCAATGGAAAAGTTTTCCCGTGAACGTTGTGATTGCGCTCCCCAGTATTTGTCTGCTGGTACCGCTATTTCCCCGAGAGTATCTTTCTCCAGTCGAGTCTTCATCACACTGTCCTGTGTCTAACATGTTATGGTAGAAACCCGGACACTAACACAGGAGACCAGCATGCACACACCGGCTTACAGTCTGAATACGCTTTTTGCACAAATGGGGCTGGCTAACAGTGATGAGGCCATAGACGCTTTTATTAGCAGCCATAGCCCGATTCCCGGGGACATTCAGCTCCCTGACGCAGCGTGCTGGAATGCCTCACAGGCTGCATTACTGAAACAGGCGGTAGTAGACGATTCTGACTGGACAGAGGTCGTTGAACAGCTTGATGCGCTGATGCACAAGGCATAAAACGTTTGTCATTCAGGGGGACTCGGCATCATCCTTATCGGCTGAAGGTTTTTCTGTCACCGTCAACCAGTCCAGTACAACACCGGAGATGGCATTGAAACGGGCCACCCTGAAAATAATTTTAAGCAATTGCGGGCGCGTCCTGATGCTGGGTTCTTCAGCATGGGGGATAAACCAGATTAATACTGCGGCCCTGACCAGTCCGCTAATCAGAAATACCAGAAACAGGTGGCTTGCCAGGGGTAAATGCAGGGCATCCCTGATTGCCGGGGCAACGCTTGCAAGCAGGCCGCCAAAAATGGCACCAATGAATACCAGGCATGCGCAAATACCTGATTGTACCGCCGCATAGGTGGCAAAATTGGTGTGGTGAGGCCGAATATCATAAAGGTAGTTGGACGTACTGAGGTTAAAGCCACTCCAGACAACACCGGAAATAACCTGTACCAGCAGTAAATAATAAAAATTTGGCATTACCATCCACAACATGGGTACGATGGGGATTGCCACGCTGCATCCGAGCATAATAATCCGGTTTCCATGCTGATCGCTGATCCTTCCCCACATGGAAAGGGTGAGAAACTGGGTGGCAATGGAGGCAATACTGTTAAGACTGAATTGCAGATAGGTGAATTCAAGGTCATTAAGCATATACACCGCAAAAAACGGGGCAGAAATGGCAACAGCCCCCTGCATTCCCGCAACAAAAAGACTGTAACTGCGAAATGTCCTGTCATGCATTGAGCTGCGAATTTCTCTCAATGTCGCAAAAAATATATCCGGCTCTACCAGTATGGGGTGTTGTGCAGGATCATGCATTCTGGCAAGCAGCCTGCCTGACACAATTCTGCCGATAGCGCCAATCAGGAAAAGACCGGCAAAGCCAAGCCAGGTTACGCCGCTGGCTTCACTGAGACTCAACACAGCGCCACCGGTAATGAATACCAGCAAGGAAACCGCCATGGTCAATCGTGTGCGTCCGGCAAAATACTGGCCACGTTCACGCTGGGGAACAATACTGCCAATCCATGCCCGCCATTGCGGCTGAATCAGATTGGAAAGTCCGTGGTAGCAAATAACCAGACCTATCAGCCAGGCTATGGCATTTTCACCATGCCATAGTGACAGCGCCAGCATCATGATCAGGACCGCGGCCTGAAAATAGGCGCAAATCAGAATAATGTTCTTACGCCTGCAATAAGCACCGAGCCAGACTGAGCTTAGTTGCATTAATGCCCCCACCAGTTGGGGTATGGCGGTCAACCATCCCATCTGCAGGGAAGAGGCGCGCAGGTAGATGGCAAAGGCGTTAATGAAGTTGTCGCAGGTTGCGGTCATGGCCGAGGAGGCCATGGCTTCTTTTCTGGATAATGACAGGGTCTGCTTCAGGGCTTCTTGAGAAATGTCCTGTTCAGATGTGGAATTGCCTGCCGTTGATTGCTTACCCATTGAGTGTCTTGAAAGCCTGCTTCTGTTGACCTGAAATTGCGCTGGTATGCTTGCTATTTTCGCTCGTGATTATAACTGTTGAAACGTCCCTGAAAAGAAAATGAAGTTGCCTGTGAATAATAAATTGCCCTTGGCAGATGCCTGTTTTGCGTTTATTTATGCGGCTACCACGACAGGAAAAATTTCGGTGAAATTTGACCATGCTTCGGTGTCTGGATAAATGGGATATACTATCGAGCTATGAGGTTAAAAGATCGAATTCTTTTCTGGCTGGCAGTCGCTGCTGGCTTTACTTTTTTTCTCTGGTTGTTTCAGCCAATTCTGCTGCCATTCATTACCGGCATTATTATTGCCTATCTGCTGAACCCGCTGGTTTTAAAGCTGGAAAGGTTCAATATTAAGCGAACACTTTCCGCCGTCATTATTCTGGTTATGTTTATCGTGACAGTAGTGCTGTTGCTGATCCTTGTGACACCGAGGATATATCAGGAAATGCTGCAACTGGCCCAGGCTGCTCCCGGTTATATAGACGTACTTTGGCAAAGAATAGAGCCGGTTTTACAAATGCTGCAAATTGAAATTAGCGAAGCCACACTAAATGAAAATCTGCGTGACTTAATCAAGAGTAATATCAGCAGTACTCTGAATTTAAGTACCAGTGTGCTTGGAGAAATCGTCAATAGTGGTCGCGCATTACTGGATCTGCTTATATTTTTTCTAATCACCCCACTGGCCTCTTTTTTCCTGATGAAAGACTGGCCTTCACTGGCTAGCTGGGTTGAGGAAATGTTGCCACGAAATGAAAAGAAAGACGTTATGCAATTACTGGGTAAAATTGACAGGAAAATTGCAGGCTTTATACGTGGCCAAATGATTGTCGCTATCGTACTCGGTATTCTCTACGCGCTGCTGCTGATAATCATCGGATTACAGTATGGATTTCTGATCGGACTTGTTTCCGGTATTTTATCCATCATTCCACTGTTTGGCTCTATCGTTGGTCTTTTGTTGGGGGTTTGTACTGCATTATTGCAGGGTGGCTCACTTGTTTTTGTATTTCTGGTTGCCGGTATTTTTATGTTGGGGCAGTTTCTGGAAGGTAATTTCATCACCCCCAAAATCATGAGCGGCAGTGTTGGCCTTCATCCCCTGTGGATTCTTTTTGCATTGATGGCAGGCAACTCCCTGCTCGGCGTGCTGGGTATGTTACTGGCTATTCCAATAGCGGCCAGTGTTGGTGTATTGGCTGAGTATTTTATTTCACAGTACAAGTCATCAAAATACTATGAGACTAAAGAGTAAATAGCTCTTTAACAGGACAATACTTATGAATGGAAAGATTAGTGAGCTTACCGACAAGATCGTAGCACTTGAAAAGAAGTTACTGGATGAGCTTGATGCCCAGCAGGAAAAATTCAACTACCGCTTCGAAGGTACACGGGTAAAATTTGAACAGGAAGTTCTGGATGCCCACAGGAAGCTAAAGATAGCAGTTCTGCCGTGGCTGTTTTCATCCAGGGTACGCAGTATTATTTCAGCACCGTTTATTTACTTCATGATAATTCCCATTCTGTTTTTTGATGTCACCATTACCCTTTACCAGCATATCTGCTTTCGACTTTACGGTATTCGTCGGGTAGAACGAGGTAAATATATTGTTATGGATCGCCATCAACTGGCTTACCTCAATGGAATTGAAAAACTGAACTGTCTTTATTGTGGCTATGGTAATGGCGTAGTCGCGTATACCAGGGAAGTGATTGCCAGGACTGAACAGTACTGGTGCCCGATCAAGCATGCGCGCCGGGTAGTAGGTAGTCATCGCCATTACGGCAAGTTTGCCGATTATGGTGATGCCGAACACTACCGCACGCAGTTGATTAAACTCAGGGACGAATTGAAATAAGCCGGTTTTTCAGGCTTGTTTCCAATGCAACTGCTGATGAAGAAAGTTATACCTCTTCCTGGGCTGCTACTGCCTGGGCTGCTACTTAGGCTACTACCTAAGCTACTACCTAGGCTACTACGTTCATGATGTAGTGGCTGTCCATGTATTCTCTTACCTGATCAACCTGGCCATCTTTAATTTCAAAGGCCCAGCAATACAGGTTGTCATACTCGTTACCGCTCTGGAATTTTCCAATAGCCTGGGTTTCGGCATAGACCATATTGTCCTTGGCGGTCAGTTTGTGAATGATGACCTTGGGATCGCCTGGAATAAACAGACCTCTGACCGGGGCCAGGAATTCATCAATAATGTGATCACGTCCTGGATGCGGGCCGGCACCGGGAATTTCCTTTGACATGGCGGTCCAGCAGGCGTCTTCCCGAAACATGCCGCGCAGGGTTTCCAGATCACCGGCGCTGAGGGTTTCAAAAAAGCGTTTTACCAGCTCTTCATTGTTTTTTTCTGTATCGGACATATGACGATGCTCCCTATTTCTTTGCGATGCTTTGTCTGTTAATTTAAGCGTTGAATTTTGTTTTGCAAGATACATTACTGCAGTCGCAAGTCGCAAGTCCCAAGTCACAAGCAAGCAGATGGCAGGGACCAGCGAAGTTCAAGGTGACTCATTATGTTTGTGACTTGCAGCTTGAGACTAATAAAAGGGGAATTGAATGTCTGATTCATATGATGTTGTGGCTATTGGCTCCGGCCATAACGGCCTGGTAGCTGCTGCCTATATGGCAAAAGCAGGAAAGAAGGTACTGGTGCTGGAGCGTAATGACTGGATTGGCGGCGGCGTTGTTACCCGTGAGTTGACCTTGCCCGGTTTCAAGCATGACCAGCATTCCATGGCGCATATTTTTATTCAGGCCAACCCGCTGATCACCAATGATGAACTGGGGCTGCAGTCCAAATACGGCCTTGAATACATCCATCCCGAAATTCCCATGATTTCCGTTTTTCCAGACGGACAAACCCTGGCTATTCATACAGACAGGGATAAAAACATTGCCGAAATCGCCAAGTTCTCTGCAAAAGATGCCGAGAATTACCGCCGCTTTTCCGAGACTGCAGCAGGTTACCTGCCGGCACTGGTGGGTACCCTGTATACACCTCCGGCGCCCATCGGTGCCATGTACGCGATGATGGATCAGTCCCGGGAAGGCCGGGAGATTATGTCGGTAATGATGAAGAGCGCCTACGACATCGTCATGGAATATTTTGAGGATGAACGTGTGCGTCTGCATTTCCTGCGTATGGTCAGTGAAAACCTCACCGGGCCGGAAGAGAAGGGCACCGGTATCGGGCCTTTCATGTTCCTGGGCTGGCTGGAAAAATACGGGATCGGTGTCGCCAGGGGCGGTAGTGGTATGCTGAGCCAGTCGCTGGCGGATTGCATCAAGGACCATGGTGGTGAAGTCATGACCAATACCTCAATCAGCAAGGTCCTGGTATCTGATGGCAGGGCTGTCGGCGTGGTCACTGATGATGGTCGTGAGATAAAAGCCAAAGACGCGGTTATCGGCGCCATTCACCCGCATCTGCTGCCAAAAATGGTCGATGGCCTGGATCCTTTCGTGGCCAAAACAGCCGCAAACGTCGAGTTGTCCGCCAACTGTGTGTTCACTATTCATGCGGCGCTGGATGAGCCTTTGCAGTTTGCTGCCGGTGATCATGTCAAAAAAGCCATGATGATCGAATTGCTGCCTGACAGCATCGATACCCTGCGTGATCATTTTGATGATCTGCGTTATGGCCGTATACCCAAAAACTCTCTGTGTGCGCTGGGCTCAGCCACCAATATCGATCCTTCCCGTGCACCGGAGGGCAAAGCCACCATGCATGCCTGGGACTATTGTCCCTATGAACATCCGGACGGCGGTGCCCAGGCCTGGGACCGTCACAAGGATGCCTTTGCCGATCACATGCTGGCCAGTATGCAGCCTTATGTACCCAACCTCAGTCGCGATATTATTCTGGACTGGCATTGTGACTCTCCCTTGGATATGGAGCGCACCTCCGCCAGTTTCCAGAAAGGCGATATCCATGGGGTGGCGCCTTATCTTTATCAGTTCGGCGCCCATCGTCCTACGCCTGAACTGGGCAAAAACCTGGTGCCGGGTATTGAACGTTTATACCTGGTGGGTCCTTTCCAGCATCCGGGTGGCGGCGTATTTGGTGCCGGTCGTGGAACTGCCATCACCATGTTTGATCAGATGGGAATGGACTTTGACTCAGTTATAAAATAAGTCAGTTATAAAATAATAGATTGATTAACTGATTCACTAAAAATTTATCGACAGAAATTGCATAAGGTAGTTATCAAGCATGAAGATCTATTCGCAGGATGGCAGTGAACTGATGGATGTCTCTGCCATTGAGCGTGACGGGAACAAGCTGGTGGTCAAAGGCAAGATTTTTCAATCCATGCCAATGACTGCCAAGCTGAATCCGGAAGAAGCACGCAAGGGCATGAAGATGATGAGTTTCTCTACCTGGCTGTTCCTGCTATCCATGCCTTTCCGCAAAAGCACAAAATCAAGCTAGGCCTTCATGGACGCCCTCCAGTACCTGGAAAATTTTCTCCAGTCCCTGGTCGCGGGGTTGTTGATGGGCGCCATGTACGGATTGATGTGCGTAGGCCTGACCATCATTTTCGGGGTCATGCGCGTCATCAATTTCGCCCAGGGCGAATTCATGATGCTGGGCATGTACTTTGCCTATTTCTGTTTTGCCTGGTTTGGCAGTTATGCCTTTTTTGACGGGCTCTGGCTTCCTTTCCTGCTGGCTTTACTGGCAGGCCCGGCGGTATTTCTGGTGGGTCTGGTGCTGCATCGTCTGCTGATTAATGCAGTCACCGGTCGCCAGGCCAGTCAACTGGAAGCCCAGGGGCATTATGCGCAACTGGTGCTGACACTGGGTATTGCCCTGGTACTGCAAAACGGCGGCCTGTTTCTGTTTGGTTCTTCCCCGGTATCAGTGTCCAACGAATTGTCCTACAGTGCCTGGGAGTGGGGACCCATGATTGGCGACAGGGTCAGTGTGTTTGTCAATCAGGCGCAAACGGTGTCTGCGATTCTTGCGGTTTTTGTGGTTATTGGCTTTGGTTTGTTGATGGCCAGAACCCGTTTGGGAAAATCATTACGCGCTTCAGCAGATAACCCGGATGCGGCCATCTATATGGGCATCAATGTGGACCGTGCCCACCGTCTCGCCTTTGGCTTTGGCGTTGGCATTACGGCAATAGGCGGGGGACTGCTGGCATCCAATGCGCCGTTCCAGCCTTATATTGGTACCGAATATGTGATCATTATGTACGCCGGTGTGGTGCTGGGCGGTCTGGGCAGTATTCGGGGCGCATTTCTGGGTGGGCTTAGTATCGGTGTCCTGCAGCAGGTGTCTGCTATTATTCTGCCCAACCAGTTACAAAACACGGTTATCTTCATCTGTTTCCTCATTATTATTCTGTTCCGGCCACAGGGCTTTTTTGGCAAAAAGGACAGAACCGCATGACCTTCACCGGTGTCAGAAAAGATTTTCTTCACATCGCGCTGTTTGGGCTTGTCTATTTTGTGCTGGCATTACTGGTCAGTAATTCCTACTACCTGCTGATCATGACCATCGTTCCGGTCTGGGCAGTGATGGGCCTGTCCTGGAACCTGTTTTCCGGGTATAGCGGTCTGATCAGTTTTGGCCATGCTGCTTTTTTTGGTCTGGGTGCCTATCTTGTTGCACTGTGCATGGTGGTATGGGAGCTTAATCCGTGGGTCACCATACCGCTTGCTACGGTTGTGGGCGGTCTCTCAGGTTTGCTGGTGGGCATCCCTACCTTTCGTTTGCGCGGCCATTATTTTGCCCTTGCCATGTTGGCTTATCCGCTGGCGCTGCTTTATATATTCGAATGGCTGGGTTACCAGGAAGTCGCCCTGCCCATGAACCGGGAAGCACCGCTGTTGTATATGCAGTTTGAAAACCCGTTTTACTATGTGCTGTTAGCCCTGTTGCTGCTGCTTTTTACACTCGTGATCACTTCATTGATTTCACACTCGCGTCTGGGTATGTCGCTGCTGGCCATCAAGCTGGATGAAGACGCTGCAGAGGCAGTGGGCATCAACACGCTTTACTGGAAACTGGTGGCAATCACCATCAGCGCCGCTCTTGCCGGTGCTGCAGGGGGCTTTTATGCCGTGGTTTTACTGGTAGTCACGCCGTTAGCCGTATTCGGCATGCTGGTGTCTGCCCAGGCGTTGATTTTTGCCATGTTCGGCGGGGTAGGGACGCTTTGGGGGCCGGTACTTGGCGCCATTATTCTGGTGCCGCTCAGTGAAATTCTCTATGCCCGCTATGCGGCAGATTTTCCCGGTATTCAGGGGGTCATCTATGGCCTGGCGATCATTGCGGTGATTCTTTTTGCGCCGCAGGGCATTCTGTGGAAAGTGCGCTCACTGCTCAGACCGGGTCAGTTTCGCATGCTGGGATCCAGTGCCAGTGTGGCCGATTTTACAGCCAATGAATCCCTGCTGGCGGTCAGTCAGGATGCTCACAACGATACGATTCTGGAAGTCTCGAACCTCTCCAAAGCCTATGGCGGATTGCAGGCAACCGATCAGTTATCCTTCAGTGTCAGGCAGGGGGAGCTGCTCGGTATCATCGGCCCTAACGGGGCCGGGAAAACGACCCTTTTCAATTTGCTCAACGGGTTTGTGAGGCCGGACAACGGCAGCATACGCTTTCAGAATAAGGCGCTGGTGAATCTGCGTCCCAATCGTATCTGCGCCATGGGCATTGCCCGTACCTTCCAGGTGGCAAAACCTTTTACCCATCTTTCTGTGCTGGATAACGTTATCGTCGGCGCTTACGTGCATACCTCAAGTCGGCAAGCCGCCGGGCAGATCGCTTCAGCGGCTATTGCGTTGGTCGGACTGCAGCAGCAATGTGATTTACCGGGCGCCAACCTCACCAACAAGGAATTACGCCTGATGGAACTGGCCAGGGCACTGGCGTCAAGGCCCAGTCTGATCCTGGTGGATGAAATCCTTGCCGGGCTTGATCCGGAGGCCATGCAGGAAATGCTGGTGGTGCTGCAAAAAGTCAGGGCGCTGGGTATCACGATTGTGATTATTGAACATAGCATGCAGGCCATGGTGCAGCTGGTGGATCGCTTTGTGGTGCTTGACCATGGTGCCTTGCTGGCCCAGGGCAGTCCCGAAGACATTGTTAAAAACCCCGCAGTGATAGAAGCGTATCTGGGGAAAAAGTGGTTGGAAAATGCCTGATTCTATTTTGCTGGAACTTGCCAATATCAGCGCCGGTTACGGTGGGCCCAGGGTATTGCATGACATTAATATAGCGCTGTCAGCGGGCGAATTCATTTCGGTGATTGGACCCAACGGCGCGGGAAAGTCTACCCTGTTTAAAACCATTTCCGGCATCGTGACGCCAACATCCGGGTCGATTACTTACAAGGGCGAGAATTTGCTTGCGATTGAGGCATCGCGACGTGCACACCTGGGGGTGGCCCATGTGCCCGAAGGGCGTCAGGTATTTGGGAGCATGAGCGTACTGGAAAATCTGGAGTTGGGCGCTTATGTCGATAAAAGCGGGGCTGACTTCAAGCAGACCTTTGAGAAAATTATCAGCTGGTTTCCTGTGCTGGGCGAAAGGCAGCAACAACTGGCGGGCACCTTGTCCGGCGGGGAACAGCAAATGCTTGCCATCGGACGAGGGCTGGCGGCAAATCCCGATATTCTGATGCTTGATGAACCTTCCATGGGACTGGCGCCGGCAATTGCTGACGAAATTTTTGAGCGACTGATTGAAATACACAGAAGCACCGGCTTAAGTATTATTCTTGTTGAACAGCGCGTGGCAGAAGCCCTGCATTTTGCTTCCCGCGCCTATGTGCTGGAAGCCGGGAGAATAATATTGAGTGGCAATCCTGCCGAATTACACAATGATGACCGTATCAGACAGGCTTACCTGGGTATGTGAGCGGGTATGGCCGGGTGTGGACGGGTGTGGACGGGTGTGGACGGGTGTGGACGGGAGAGAGTTAAGCAATCCCGTCAGACCAGGCGCATCTGTAAAATTTTCAGGCGTCCCTCTACCTTTTTAAGGATGAAGGAAAAATCATATTTTGTATTGCTTCGGTTTTCTTCAGAGCTAACCTCCCTGTTCATCAGGCCATTAATAAATACCAGCTCTGCCACTTCTTTTTCATCAGTAAACTCAAGCCTGAAGTGATAGTCAGCGGTGCTGAAATTTGCTTCATAAAATTCCCTGATGGTGGCTTTTCCTTCCAGTGGCAGGATATCGGGCATTTGGATGATGGCGTCTTCGCAAAGCAGGGCCAATATATCGTCCAGCCTTTTATGCCTGACATGTTCAGCGT
>JAUHWU010000185.1 GCA_030427065.1 Gammaproteobacteria bacterium
ACGTGAACATCTGCCCGTGGAAAAAATGAAAATTCTTGTGGTCGGCGACAAGGCTGTGATTGAAGATTCACTGCTTGAACTGGGCTACCCTATCGTCGAGCTTGATGAGGAAGGTAATCCCCTTAACTAGCCTGTAATTGGACGTTTAAAAAGGGTCGCAATGCGGCCCTTTTTTATGCACCGGTTTTATTCAGCGGGGCAATTCATCCTGATCATGGACAAGCGTGTCACGCGCGTTTATTCTCCCAACACTTGAATTACATTCGATAAATGACGAATACCCGCTCACCAGACTCAGGAAAACATCATAGAGCATGGCTTGTTACAACGCATTTAAATACACATCGGGGTTTGTACTTTCCTTCACTCTCTTTCTATTCACCATTGCGTGGCATACCAACGTTCTCGCCCAGGGTAATGTCACCCATGAACGGCTTATGAATGATGACGATGGAAAAAACTGGTTATCCTGGGGACGTACTTACAAGGAACAGCGCTTCAGTCCGCTGGATCAGATCAACGTAAACACTGTCGATGAACTGGGGCTGGCCTGGTCTTACGATCTGGAAACTTTCCGCGGTGTGGAAGGCACGCCCATTGTTGTTGACGGTGTTATCTATACCACCAGCGCCTGGACCGTGACCCGGGCTCTGGATGCAAAAAGCGGTGAGTTGTTATGGGAATACGATCCGCAGACACCGCGAGCCTGGGGGCGCTATGCCTGCTGTGGGCCGGTTAGCCGGGGTCTGGCTGTCTGGGAAGGCAAGGTAGTCATTGGTACACTGGATGGCAAACTGATCGGTCTGGATGCCGCTAGTGGTAAAGAAGTCTGGATAGCACAAACCACCGACACTGACTGGCCCTATACCATTACCGGCGCACCTCGCGTCTTTAATGGCACAGTCATTGTAGGCAATGGTGGCGCTGATTTCGGGGTACGCGGTTTCGTCTCAGCCTGGGATGCCCATACCGGTGAATTCAAATGGCGCTTTTATACCGTGCCCGGCAACCCTGCCGACGGTTTTGAAAACGACGCCATGCGCATGGCCGCAGACACCTGGAACGGCGAGTGGTGGACACTTGGTGGTGGCGGCACCGTTTGGGATTCTATTGTTTACGACCCTTCACTTAACCTCGTTTACATTGGCACCGGTAATGGTTCGCCTCTGGCCATTGAATATCGCAGTCCCGGTGGTGGCGACAATCTTTTTCTGGCCTCTATTGTTGCCCTCGATCTGACTACTGGTGAGTATGTCTGGCACTATCAGGAAGTGCCCGGGGAGAAATGGGATTACACCGCCACCCAGCCAATGATACTGGCCGATCTGACCATCCATGGCGAGGAACGCCAGGTCATTATGCAGGCGCCCAAAAACGGTTTCTTTTATGTGCTGGATCGGGTCACCGGTGAATTGATTTCTGCTCGGGAATTTGTCCCCAATACCTGGGCAAGTCATATCGATATGTTAACGGGTCGCCCGGTCATTAATCCCGAGGCGGATTTCGGCACGCAAACAGTATTGATTACCCCGGGTGCCGGCGGCGGTCACAACTGGGAACCCATGTCATACAGCCCGCTTACCGGCCTGGTCTATTTCACCGCCCAGGAAGACTGGATATCCTATTCCGTAGCCAGGGAATTTACCCCCAGACGCTTTCGCTCCAATCCTGCCTGGGGCTTTGAAAGCAATGCTGAACGTCGCGATGAACTGGCACGCCAATCCGCAGAGCGCCGTTCTGCCTGGTTAACTGCATGGGACCCTGTCAGGCAACGGGAAGTGTGGCGTGTGCCCCATTCAAACATTGGCTCTGGTGGCACACTTGCCACAGCGGGCAATCTGGTGGCCCAGGGGAATATTGACAAGGAATTCGTAATTTACCGCGCTGATAATGGTGAAAAACTCTGGAGTATGGATATCCAGACCGTGGCGTTGGCAGGCCCGGTAAGTTATGAAGTGGATGGTGAACAATACATTGCCGTAAATGCAGGCTGGGGTGGTGGCCGCGCGATTGTGGCCCGTGCCACTGGCGAGGATTTTCCGGTTGCCCCTGCCCGCTTGCTGGTTTTCAAGCTTGGTGGCACAGCCAGCTTGCCAGCCATGGAAACTCTTTCCCAAGCCATGCCGCCGCAACCTCCCCCGCTCAGGGCCAATGAAGAGGTGGTGGAACTGGGTGCCCGCCTGTTTACCGAAACCTGCGCTCAATGCCATGGCCAGAATGCTATTGGCGGACTTAAGGATTTGCGCTATATGACGATGGAGTCACACAATAGTTTTAACACCACGGTACTTGAAGGTACTTTGGTAGACAAAGGCATGGCGAGTTTTGCGGATATCCTGGATGAAGAACAGGTTGACGCCATTCATGCCTATATCATTGCCCGGGCCAATGAAAGTTGGGGAAATGATTTGAATCAACCGTGAATCCTGACCAAAAACTATAATCTTTTACACACTATTTTATAAGAAGGAAGCCGAGCATTATGACCCATGCATTTCCCCAGACCCCTGACTTTATGGTTCACAACGAACCGGTTCGAATTGAATGCGATATTTACGACCTGATTGTCGAAGGGGAAATACCCGAGGAAATAAATGGCGTCTGGTATCGCAGCATCCCCGATCCCCAATACCCTTCAAAAGAAGGCAATGATGTCTTTATCAGTGGTGATGGCATGGTCGGTGCTTTCTATTTTGAAAACGGTCATGTGGATTACAAGTGTCGCTATGTAATGACGGAACGTTTGAAAAATGATCGCGCCGCACGACGATCACTCTATGGCGTATACCGCAATCCGTTCACCGATGATCCCAGCGTCCAGGGCAAAGGCCGGGGTGTTGCCAATACCACCCCTGTTTACCATGGCGGTAAATTACTGGCACTGAAGGAAGACAGCCGGGCCTGGGAACTGGATCCGATGACTCTGGAGACACTGGGTGAATTTGATTATGAAGGCAAATTAAAAAGCCAGACCATGAGTGCACATACGCGGCTGGACCCTGACACCGGCGAGCTGTTTGTGTTTGGGTATGAAGCCGCAGGTCTGGCCACAACTGACGTGTCCTACTGGATCGTTGACAAGGATGGCAAGCTGACTAGTGAGCAATGGTTCAAGGTGCCCTACTGCGCCATGATGCATGATTTCGTGGTTACCAGGGAGCACGTCCTGTTTCCGGTGTTTCCCACCGTATGCGATATGGACCGACTCAAGGCAGGCGGTTCACACTGGGCCTGGGACAGCAGCAAGAACTCCTTTGTCGGCATTATGCCGCGTTATGGAGACGTCAGCGAAATGCGCTGGTTTGAAGGTCCTCCGGCATTCTCTTATCACATGATGAATGCCTTCACCGAAGGTAAGCTGGTGCATATGGATCTGTGCGTCGCTGACGTCAATGTCTTTCCTTTCGTCCAGGAAGCTGCCGGCATCAGAATAAATCCGGGACAGACCAACGGCCGTCTGGCACGCTGGACCTTTGATATGAGCGGCGACAGTGATACCTGGACTGAAACCATTCTCGGTCCCGACGGAGAAATGCCCCGCATCGCTGAAAAAGATTTTATGAAAGATTACGAGATTGCCTATTATGCCAACTTTATGATTCAGAACGGTCGTCCCATTATTTCAGGTCCCGTTCATGCCGGCTTTAATACGGCTTCAAGGATCAATATCAAAACCGGTGAACTAAAAAGCTTCTCTGCCCCTGATGTTACCCTGCAGGAACCCGTGCATATTCCATCGCAGCAACCGGGCCATGAGGGTTATATAGCCATTGTTGGTGAAATCTTCGGAAAGGATCGCTCAGATGTGTATATTTTCGAAGCCGAGAAAATTGATGAGGGTCCCATCGCTACAATCAAGATGCCGTTGCGACTTCGCGATGCCGTGCATGGGAACTGGGTATCCGCTGAACAATTTAAGCAATAACCGAAACACCTGCTAGAATTATTAACTGATGGAATGAAAAAGGATTTGGGGTTGCAGGGGGATGCAGACATCAGTGAATTATCAAGTAACATCATAGTCCTGACGGGGCCTGAATCCTGTGGTAAAACCACGCTGGCCTCAGGCCTTGGGGAGATGCTGGGAGCACATGTTGTGCCGGAAATATCCCGTGCCTACCTGAATCAAAGAATCACCCGGGATAGCCAGTTTCATTACAGCGAACCAGACCTGCTGGAAATAGCCGGTGAGCAGCATAGACTGGAACAGCTTGCTCTGGGCAAAAACCCTGATGTGCTGCTTTGTGATACCGACCTGCTGGTACTGATCATCTGGAGTGAAGTGCGTTTTGGCGTATGTCATCAGTGGATACTCGACACCTTTGCCGCCAATATTGAAACCCACAAACGGCACTATTTGCTTTGCCATTATGACGTGCCCTGGGAAGCGGACCCTTTACGTGAAAATCCAGATGACCGGGAAGAATTGTTTGCCTTGTATCAGGACAAACTTGATTTTTACGGGATAGACTACAGCATAATCTCCGGCACTGTCGAAGCAAGAATCAATCAGGCAATGACAATTATCGAGAAAAAAATTACCCGCCATTGACTGATGCGCAAGCGCGGGGCGCCAGTCACAAGTCACAAGTCACAAGTCACAAAAAAGCGACTAAATTAGTCGCCTTGTCGGATGCGTCCCTG
>JAUHWU010000186.1 GCA_030427065.1 Gammaproteobacteria bacterium
GCAGGGCAGCCTGTGAAGCTTGCTGATCGCCGGCGTGCTCCAAAAGCAGGTGGGAGAGCGTAAAGTGCCAGATATCCACCAGCTCCATCTGAAGCTGCTCCAGATCGCATTCCTGCTTTTTCCACCATTTCCAGCCATGATGTTCAATCGCTTCAGCGCCTTCCACGACCACGGCTCTCAGATAGGGGTAGGCAGCTTCAACCCATTGCGGGTTGACCCTGGCATTCATGTTTGCCTGGAGTTCAAGCATGATTTGGGCCTGGGACTCTTTCAACATTTTGGTCATTCCTGTTCAATATTGGCTTGTTGGCTAATAAACCTTTATGGGGTTGCAGTCTTTGAAAAGGCAACCGATTAAAAAATATTATCTATATTATCGTGATGCCGGGGTTCCCCCCAGTGTTGTACCAGTAATTTACAGTCTGTTTTGGTTAACAGCTCCAGGTTACGGTAGCCAAGCGTGTTCCAGATAACCTGGGGCTCTTTCAGCCGGTCAGTGAGTGATTCGATATCGGCAATGGTTTTGTCGCTTTTGTTGCTTACCCTGACCAGGTCGCCAAGCACTGCCGTCTGGTATAAATCCCTGAGAGACTCTTCTGATTGCCCTGGCTCCTGCCTAAGCCGCGTCCTTAGGGTAATAAGGCTCTGTCGAAATGCCAGCATCCTGGGGTATTGTCGTTTACTCAGCGCCAGTGCTTCCTTGTAATAGCCTGAGTCCCTTAGCGACTTTATTTCATCGGACCAGGAACGGTTTGGTTGGGTTCCCAGACCGATTTCGGGCATTACGTTAACTTCCCGCCTATGCTGTATGGCAGGAGCGTGGGTATCAATATCCAGAGGACTTAAGGGCTTACTGGATTCTGCAATTTCGAGGGTTTTACGTATTTGGTATTTATGCAGGCACCAGATGATAGCGGCAGTTAAGACAATAGAACAAAGGATTAGCAGTAAAGTAGTCATACCGGAATTTTCTGGATGCAAGTTGTCTCAATTCTAGCAAGGCGCAGTGTTAGGGTCGAGAAAGCAAAAAACAATATTGTTCACATTAATCGAAAACCTGGACTACATTGAATAACGACACAGGGAGGTGTCAGCTTCCGGAAGCTTTTTTTACAGGCAAATGCGCAGGTAAATTAACAGGCAAATGAATTAATTGCGTAAAACCCTTTTTTAGTGAAGGAAGGAGGGGCTTGCTACGTGTTTTTTTTGTATAATGCCGGGTCACAATGCCAATTCTGCCGTAGTTTCAGTATGACACCTGCGATATCGATTAAAGACCTCTACAAGACCTATGACAATGGATTCGAAGCACTCAAGGGCATCAGTCTGGATGTTGCCGAGGGTGACTTTTTTGCCTTGCTTGGCGCAAACGGGGCGGGTAAATCCACCACCATTGGTGTGTTGTCGACTCTGGTCAGAAAAACCTCAGGTTCTGTGCAGGTTTTTGGCAAAAATGTGGATACCAACAGTTATGAAACAAAACTGGATCTGGGCGTAGTTCCCCAGGAAGTAAACTTCAATCATTTCGAAAAAGTATTCGATATTGTTGTTACCCAGGGGGGATATTATGGTCTTCCAGTCAAACTGGCCAAGCAAAGAGCAGAAAAATACCTGAAACAGCTTGGTTTGTGGGACAAGCAAAATCAGCAGGCACGGAACCTGTCAGGCGGAATGAAGCGTCGATTGCTTATTGCCCGGGCACTTGTCCATGAACCAAGATTATTGCTACTGGATGAGCCTACCGCTGGAGTGGATATCGAACTCAGACGGTCAACCTGGGAGTTTTTACAGGAAATAAACAGGGGCGGGACGACCATAATCCTCACCACCCATTATCTGGAAGAAGCAGAAACCCTGTGTCGGAATATCGCCATGATCGATGCCGGAGTGATCGTGGAAAACACCAGCATGAAGTCGTTGCTCCGAAAACTCCATCAGGAATATTTTCTGCTGGATTTGCGCGAAGAATTAACCCAGGCCCCGGTCCTGGACGGCTATAACTGTCAGTTGATAGATCCGGCTATTCTTGAAGTGGCACTGGAAAGCCATCAGGATCTTAATGATGTGTTCAACAGGCTGCAGGCATTGAACATACAGGTGAAAAGCATGCGTAATAAATCAAATCGCCTGGAACAACTTTTTGTTTCTTTACTGAAAAAGCCGGAGCAAACAGCCTGATGCATACATTGCCACTGAATTATAAGCTCACCGCGTTCAAGACCATTGTCTGGAAAGAAGTGCGCCGCTTTTTGCGTATCTGGGTTCAGACCCTGGTTCCGCCAGTCATCACCATCTCTCTGTATTTTGTTATTTTCGGTAACCTGATAGGTAGCAGAATAGGGCAGATGAATGGTTTCACCTATATGGAATTTATTGTGCCGGGTCTGATCATGATGGCCGTTATCAATAACTCCTATGCCAATGTGGTGTCCTCATTTTTTAGTCAGAAATACCAGCGCAGTATTGAAGAATTGCTGGTCTCTCCTGTGCCCAACTATGTCATCCTGTCAGGCTTTGTGATTGGCGGTGTTACACGTGGCCTGGCAATCGGTTTGATTGCAACGATCATGTCACTGTTTTTCACTGGCCTGCACATGCACAATATAGCTATCACCTTGCTGGTGGTATTGATGTCCTCCATCGTGTTTTCCCTGGGTGGTTTTATCAATGCCATTTATGCAAACAAATTTGATGACATTACTATTATTCCTACGTTCATATTAACCCCCCTTATTTACCTGGGCGGGGTGTTTTATTCAGTGGATTTGCTGCCGGATTTCTGGCGTCTTGTTTCACAGATCAATCCAATCTTCTATATGGTTAATGCGTTTAGATACGGCATTCTCGGGGTGTCTGATGTCAACGTCGTGTTTGCTTTCCTGATGCTGGTTATGTTTACCGTTACTCTTTTCCTCTTTGCCCTGTTTTTGTTGCGAAGGGGCAAGGGTTTAAGGCACTGACAGGTCGAAAACATCCGATGACAGACAATCCACTAGGCAGGCCAACTGTCTACCCACAACACTATCAACCTGAACTCCTGGTCAGCATTCCAAGGCAGGAAAACAGAGCCTTGCTAGGCCTGAAAGATGGCGAGCTTCCATTCAGGGGGGCGGATGTCTGGAATGCCTACGAGATATCCTGCCTGAACCACAAGGGTAAACCCCAGATTTTTATTGGGCGTTTTATTTTTGCGGTTTCATCGCCAAACCTTGTGGAATCAAAATCTCTCAAGCTGTATTTAAATTCCCTGAATCAGACTAAATTTGATTCCCTGAACCAGTTGGCAGAAACCATTCATACGGATCTTTCAGCCGCTTCTGGCAGTAACGTTGAGGTTTCCCTGCAACTGCCGTCGGACATTATCATGCCGGATTTGCCTGCAGGAATTTGCCTGGATGAACTGGATATTGATGTGTATGAATTTGAGGCAAACAAGGCACTTCTGCAGGTTGAGGATGACAGTCTGTTTGAAGAAGTGACTGACGAGGTGCTTTTCAGCAATTTGTTTCGGTCAAATTGTCCAATCACCAATCAGCCGGACTGGGCAACGGTCACCATCTGCTACCAGGGCAGGAAAATTTCTCATACAGCATTGCTGAAATATCTGGTTTCCTATCGTCAGCACAATGATTATCATGAAAACTGTGTTGAACGAATTTTTTGTGACTTGATGGCGGTCTACAAGCCCCAGTCACTTACGGTAGAAGCAAACTTTCTACGTCGCGGTGGTCTGGATATCAATCCGGTCAGAACGACAGTGTCAGGATTGAATTATCAGGCTTTTCCCCGCTATACAAGACAGTAATTCGCTGGCATTACTCTTACAGAAATAACAGACAGGAACTATTTTGGACGCTTTAGACGCATTACAAAACAGAACAGCATCACCACGACTGGTTGAGCCGGCGCCTTCCCAGGATGAACTGCAGGAAATCCTGAAAGCAGGATTACGAGCACCCGATCATGGTATGTTGAGACCCTGGCATTTTCTTTTGATCAGCGGGGAAGGTCGGGAAAAGCTAGGACAGGTGTTTGCCGCCAATCTGGAGCCGGAAAGTGAGCAGGAAAAAGAAAAATTGCTCAATTCACCCCTACGCGCCCCTCTCATTATTGTCGCTGTAACCCGCTTCAAGGAACACCCGAAAGTTCCCAATATTGAACAGGTATGTGCTACCGCTGCAGCAGTTCAGAATATGTCTGTGGCAATTCATGCTCTGGGGTATTCGTCGATCTGGCGAACAGGCAAAGCGGCCTTTAGCACCGCGGTGAAAGAAGCGCTGGGCTTTGCTGCAACGGATGAAATTGTGGGTTTCCTCTACGTTGGTACACCTACATTTGCGGATAGACCGGTGCCGGAAAATAAAATTGAAGATTATGTCAGTACCTGGGGTTAACAGGTTTTTCCGAATTCATTCTTGAGTTTGGAGAGCGCTTCCTATAGAGTGCGATCCTTTCAAATTCCAGAGATACCTGGATTTTAAAAAGTATCTGGTGAGGTGTCCGAGAGGCCGATGGAGCACGCTTGGAAAGCGTGTAACGGGTTAAACCGTTCGAGGGTTCGAATCCCTCCCTCACCGCCAAAATCAAAAACCCGGCTATTGCCGGGTTTTTTGATGCGTGGAGATAAACCTTACCACTTA
>JAUHWU010000187.1 GCA_030427065.1 Gammaproteobacteria bacterium
GGCGCGCATCATTCCGGAAGTGGCCACCTATTTTGCCGGCATGGCGCAATCGATGGACAATGAATGGGGGCCGATTTACGCCAACATAGAAGAAGCGGTAACCAATCCGGAATTTCTGACTGAATTTCAGGCCTATAGCCCGGGTCATCACGCCTTGACGCGCGATACCTGCTCCATTACCCGTTTAAGTGGTTCCAGCAAAATCAACGTGGTACCGCCAGAAGCCTGGGCAGAACTTGATTGCCGCATGCTGCCGGACCGACCAGCGGAAGAATTCATCGCTGACCTTACTGCCCTGGTAGCAGACAGTGGCGTTGAAGTGAGCGTGATTATGGCCTTTAGTCCGGCTATTTCTTCCACCAGTTCACGCCTGTACAGCGCCATTGAAAGCGTGACCCGTGAGCTGTACCCGAATTCCCGGGTCATGCCTGCAGTGAGCACCGGCTTTACCGACAGCCACTTTACCCGTGACCTGGGTATAGTCAGCTATGGTTTCGATCCGATCATTACCGACCCGAGCGAACCCACCGGCGTACACGGTAACGACGAACGTATTCCTGTTGATGCTTTCCGCCGCGGTGTGCTGGATATGATCTCTATTATTAGTAACGTTGTGTATAACTAGAGCTGAAACGTTTCATTTGCAATACACAGGAGAATAATAATGAAATCCCGATTAGTGAATGTGCTAGCCGCCCTTACCTTGCTTTGTGGATTCAGCTCTACTGCTCTGGCACAAGAGATACCTGACGCTATTATCAACGTAGACGGCATCGGTTTTGCGCGCATGATTGATGATGAATTGGTGGTTTTCGATCTGGTGGCCGCCTATGACGAGCACATGATCGTGGAAGCCAATTGCAGTGCGTTTAAAGCCAGGGCTCAGGGCGTCGATTGGTGCTTCTCAAGCGCGGCAAACCTGACGACTTTTGAAGCGGCTACCCAAGACAATGGCAATAATAAATACCTGCCCTTTGTTGGCGGACATTGTGCATTAGGCATGAGTCGGGGCAATCTGGCGGCCAGAGGCGATCCCCGTACAGCGGTTCGTATCGGTGACCAGTTAGTCCTGAATGGACGCTTCAGTGTGCGTACCGCTTTTCTGGAAGACTCGGCGCGTAATATGGACAACGCACGTTTGCGTTATGAGTTGGCGCTTGCCGCGGGCAATCTGAAGACCAACCACTAGAAGTCTCCGCAAAACTAAAAAAGCCAGATCCATTTGACCAGCTGAAACTGTTCAAACGGGTCTGGCCTTTTTGATTAGCCTGTTAATTTCCTTTCTTTCTTCCCTTTCCTTTACTTTCCTTTCTGCTATTTTGCCCTGCCAGTATAGCCCTGCGCGATCATATCAATGGCGACTATGGCATTACGCGCAGCCTGGGTTCCCCAGGAGCCGTAAAAGACGATACCGTAGAGTGTCTTTTTATCTTCTCCGCCAAAGGCTACACCATGCATGCCTTGGGGACCCGGGATGGAACCCAGAAAGGTGCCATCGGGAGCAAACACATCGGCGGAACGACCGGTCGCTACATATAAACGGCCTTCACTGTCGATAGCAGAGCCATCACCTCCCTGCCCCCCCTGCAACTGGCCGAAGTCACGCTGGTTGGTCAATGAACCATCCGCTTCGACGTCAAAGGCCACCACAGTTCCGCCATTAGTGGTATAAAGGGTTTGTTCATCAGCACTGAGGATAATGCCGTTAGCATTCGGGACGTTACCGTACTGACTGGTGTTGCCCTGGGCATCAGCGTAGAACACACCCGTACCGGACACGGAAAAATAGACGCCGCCCCTGGCATCAGCTACCAGATCATTCATGACACCGCCAACGCATTCCAGTGGCTCACCGTTAAAGCTGTTGGTGAGTAATTTCCTCTGCGGCTCCAGCTGCTCAATGCCGGTGCCAATACCCCGTGTTGCCACAAACAAGGCGCCATTCCTGCTACGTGAAACCGCCCCGGCGGTGTTGATGTCATCATGAATAATGCGCGCCAGCCCGGTGTCAGGATCAAATTCCATCACATTGCCGGCATCATTGTTGGCAAACAACATCTTGCCATTCTCACCGGCAATGGGACCGTCGGCATTATTGCCCTGCCAACGCCAGACTACCTGCCAGATTTTTCCCCCTTGAATAACCCCTGGGATGGATGATGCCGCGGGCAGGGTCGGCATCGGTGGTGATGAATTGTCATCCGGCCCCTCGCCAAACTGAATCGCGGCAGGAGCCATTTTGCAGCCGGCAATAACATCAGCAAAGCGCGGATCCAGCCTGGCCTGCAGTGAATTCCCCCGATCAAAAGCAGACGCCGGCTGCTGGGCTGATACCCCAGCTGTCAGGCCTGAAAGAATAAATAGTAAGACTATTTTTGTACTCATGGTTTCCCCCTCAGGTTATTTTTTTCATCGTGGCGTTAGCAACAGATGATATCTAAAACTCTGGAACTTACTATCGAAAACAAATATTTCGCTTTCCCCAGGTCCAATGCATGGCAATAATTCTTCATAACACACTAATCACACTATATTAGGTAACAAATATCAAAGGGGTCAGATAAAATACGGCTAATTACCTTGATTCGGGGGCATCAATGAAAATTATTTTCCTGGTATTTACACTGCTTATGGCCACGATGCCGGCAAGCGCCCAGTGGCTGGATCGCCCCTGGCCCGGGATTCCACGCACCGCCAATGGTGAACCGGATGCTGGCGCACCAGCGCCCCGCGGACTTGATGGCAAGCCGGATTTTACCGGTGTCTGGAGCGGTCCCCCTCCTGTCGCCAATCTCGACCCTGCGCAGCTACAACCCTGGGCTTTGGAACTTGCCAGCCAGCGTCAGCAGAATTTCTACAAGGAGCGCCCCCTGTTTCGTTGTTTGCCCAATGGGCCGGAGACAGAAAGTTCAGGCGGCTGGAAACGTTTTATTCAAACCCCGACCACCATTGCTATCCTCAACGAAGATCTCACCTTTCGGGTAATTCATATGGATGGCCGTGAATTGGAAACCGACCCGATACCAAGCTTTACCGGCTATTCGGTAGGTCATTGGGAAGGTGACACGCTGGTAGTCGACACCAATGGTTTTAACGATCAAACCTGGGTAAGTCGCTATGGAGTGTCACATACTGAAGCACTGCGTGTTCGTGAGCGCTTCAGCCGTCCGGATTTCGGCCACCTGCAAATACAGGCCCGCTTTACTGATCCGGAAACATTTTCAGAATCCTGGGGCTTTGACACGACGATGGAACTGGCCGCGGATACAGAAATGCTTGAGTCGGTTTGCGAACGTGGCAGTGATGACTGGACTGGCAACTTATCCGATACCGAGGCTAAAAGAGTGGCCGTGCCGCCCGAAACCCTGGCCAGTTATGTTGGCGTTTACCGCGGCATTTATGGTGGCAGTGAACGGACCTACGAAATTTCCCTTGTGGAAGGCGAATTGATCGCCACTATCGTTGGCGCCTATACCGCATTGGGTCTCGGCGCCGCAGGTCTGGAGGCGGGGGTACCGCGCGCACTGGTGCCTTTATCACAAACCCTGTTTGACGGCCTGGGGCTGGGTTATCGGTTTATGGTCAGCGGTGACGGGGAAGTAGAAAGCCTGATCATTTCCCATGTATCAGGGGACTATACCTATGCACGACTTCCATAGATTAAATATACCCCGGGCAGACGCTGCATTGGAACCTGGGCGCCAATAGCAACCAGTCTGTATAAGATAAACACATCGGCTCTTGCTGGACAACTCTAGTCAAGCAACTCATAAAGGCCCTTGAAAACCAGTTCGTCGTAACTGACTATGCCGATCACCTTGTCATCCTCTATCACCGGAGCATTGGACAGCCCGAAATTGTCAAACAAGCGTGCCACATAACGCACATCCATTTCCGGGTCGATGGGAATGACCGGTTTTGACATGATTTCGTAAACATTCACCCGCTCCGGGGCCTTGTCTTTCGCCAATACTTTTTTCGCGATATCACTCAGCAAAACAATACCCCAGGCATCGTACTTATTGCGTTTTTTTACAATCACCACATCAGAGTTACTCTCACGCATGGCTGTCAGGGCCTCTTTTACCGTGGCCAGACCATCAAGTTCAAGATGTTTCTCATGCATCACATCACGGGCTTTGATTACTTTCTTATCCATACCTTTCTTTTCCATCACAACAGGTCCTCCACGTCGCTGGTTATTTTTTCTGCCTGGTGAACAATGCCAACAGCATCTTCCACATCTATCTGGAAGGCAATACCGGTTCCAGGTTTATCATCAAACTCCCCCACCTCATTTATGCGCTCCAGAATATGACGGCTAAGGTGTTCTTCTACCAAAAACAACACCACATCGCGCTGGGTTTCCAGGGTCAGGCCAAAGAAAGTTTTGGATTTGTTGACACCTTCACCGCGGGCATTATTAATGACCGTCGCACCAGTAGCTCCAGCTTCCCGGGCGGCATCCATGACATCATCGGTTTTGTCGTCTTCAACAAAAACCACAATCATTTTAAAGTGCATGCTGCTCTCCTCACGTTAACTTTTATTATTCGAATGCGCCGCATTCCGGGCATTATCTTTGGCACTCCGATAACTCACATATCGGTTGCGGGCTTCAGATAACTGCGCATA
>JAUHWU010000188.1 GCA_030427065.1 Gammaproteobacteria bacterium
AACGGTAAACCTCGATGCGACGCTCATAACCGGGCTGGAAGGGCCAGACCTCCTGGTAGGCTGCTTCACATTTGGGCCCGAAGCCGCCAAACAAACGCATCATGCCAAATTCTGCTTCGCGCTGACCGTAATAGCTGGCTGGATCAAAAATCACCGGCTCGCCCTTCTGATTCGCAGCCGTATTACCTGACCACAGATCGCCATGAAGGAGCACAGCGGGCTCCGGATCACAGGCAAGCACCTTATCAAGCTGGGCCATGAGTTTATCCGCGGCCTTCAGAAGCGGATCCTGAAAAGACAACAGCTGTTTCAACAAAGTTAACTGGGGATCGATGCGTCGATCGCGCCAGAACCCGATCCAGTCTTTCTGCCACTGGTTGGATTGTTTAAAGGTGCCCAGGTAACTATCCATGTCGAAACCGTATTGAGCTTGTCGGGTAGTATGGTGCAAAAACGCCAGGCCGCGCCCCATCTGCTCCTGCCAGTCCACTGCAGGATCCCCTTCCCTGAAAGCCTCCATCACGAGAAAGTCCTCGTCCTGATAGAGGGGTTTCGGGACAGTTAAAGTCCTGGTACGTGACAACAGCTTCAGGGCTTTGAACTCCGCGGCATACATCCCGGGAATGCTGTCTCTTCGATGGGTTTTGACAAATATTTCGCGCTGATCAGTAAGGGTGATCAGATAGGACTCATTAATACTGCCGCCCATCGCCAGGCGCATGCTTTCAACCGGCACGGCCAGCTCCAGAGCGGTGTCGAGTAAGTGCTGCATAGTTCTGGGAGTGATCACTTAAGCATGATCGAAATAATTACCAACAAAAAGCCAGAATAATAAACCTGACTCTTCCTGGCTATCAATTTGCGAGCTCAGCAGAATTAGCACGTGGCATTTGAAGACAATCATCGCCCGCAATTTCGTTGCCACTCTTGTCGCCATTAGCCACTTTATGAGTACACGCTTGCATAGAAACTGATCCCATAGATAAACACTAAACAAGCGGGGGATGACCTGACAGTCTTTTGTAAATATCGGCTTGAAGAAAAGATGAAATTGATTACAGGTACTTTTCCCACCCAAACCCACGTTTATAAAGACTTTTCCGTATTTATTTGGTTATTATGAACCTGAACTCAATTTTCCTATTAATAATAATCAAAACATGGGGGCAACATGAGAAAAACTTTATGGGGGATTTCCCTGTTATTTTTAATGGCATCAGGTCAACTGATCGCCCAGGACTCTCTACCTACAGATGTCCGGACTGACACTCTGTCCCGCCTGCCTCCGGTAAACCCTGCTGAGCTTGATGACTATGGCAAGCAAGTCTATGACAAGGTGGTAGGACTGGATAATCCCGGGCCCATCTACGGTCCCGCAGCCTTTTCTGTTCACATGCCCCTGGTCGCCGATGGAATGGATCTGATCAATCAGTATCTGCGCTATGAAAGTATCATTGGACGCGCCAATATAGAAACCGCGATTCTTGTCGCTGCCCGGGAATTTGACCAGCAGTATGAATGGGCCGCCCACGAGCCCCTCGCCCTGGGTGAAGGCGTCCCCCAAAGTATTATTGATGTCATCAAGTATGATCGCACTACTGCAGGCCTGCCAGCTGAGTCCAGCCTGATCATTCGTTATGGACGGGAATTACTCAGGGAACATCGCCTCAGTTCTGAAACCTGGGCCGAAGCCGTGTCACTGTTCGAGCAACAGGGAGCCCTGGAAATTTCAGCCATTATGGCTGATTACGCCATGGCAGCTATCATCCTGACGGCAATTGACCAGCATATCCCCGCTGACAGGCCCGCACGCATGCCCATCGAATGAAGGTTTTCTTTTCTTGTCCTGGACTAGCGCAGCCTGTATCATATGTGTGATACAGGCTGATGCCGCTTTTTTCCGAGAAAAACTAGAAACCTATGAAACTTGAACTCGATACGACAGCCCCGACCCCGGTTTTCCAGCAAATCATCGACCAGATTCATTTTAAAATAAACACCGCGGATCTTAAGCCCGGTGAGAAATTACCCAGCATCCGCTCAATGGCGGCTGAATACCAGCTTGCCACCAATACCGTAGCTAAAGCCATGCGCCAGCTTGAATTCCGCGGACTCATCGTTGCTACCGATCGCAGTGGCTACCATGTGGCCGAGTCAATTGCTGGCAGTGACAGTGCCAGCCGCTACCAGGCTCGCGGAGTCTCTTCGGACAAAACTGAAGTACATAATGTCGTCGATCACCTTGATCAGGGACTTTTCAGTAATGCCTTCTGCAAGATCACAGAAGACTACCTCACCGGCAATCCCGATCAATGTAATGTCATTCATGCCGATGGCAGTGGTACTAAATCAATCATAGGCTACCTGGCCTATAAGGAAACTGGTGATACCAGCGTATTTCATGGCATATCCCAGGACTCCATTGTGATGAATCTGGATGATTTGCTTTGTGTCGGTGTTAATGGCCGAATCCTGATTTCCAATACTGTCAATCGCAATGCCCTGAACTGCCCTGGTGAAGTAGTCGGCGCGCTCATTGAGGGTAGCGAGAAATTTCTGGCCCAGTTAAGAGATTTTGGCGTCAATATCTATAGCGGCGGTGGAGAAACAGCCGATGTCGGCGACCTGACCGGGACCATTGTGGTCGACAGTGTCGCGGTCTCCGTGATGAAGAAAAAAGAGGTGATTAGCGGCGACCAGATCCAACCCGGCCTGGTAATCGTCGGCCTGTCGTCTACCGGCCAGTCCAGTTATGAGGATAAAGAGAACAGTGGTATAGGCAGCAACGGCCTGACCAGCGCGAGACATGACATGCTCAGCCATTACTATGCCGAGCACTACCCTGAATCCTTCGATGGCAATGTCTCGAAAGAACTGATGTATTGCGGTCCCTATAAACTGGAGGATCCATTGCCGGATTCCAGTTTGACTGTAGGAGAAGCACTGCTAAGCCCGACACGCACCTATGCTCCGGTCATTTATAAATTACTGGATGAATATCCTGGACTTATTCGCGGTCTGATTCATTGCTCAGGTGGAGCTCAGACCAAGTGCATGAAGTTTGGTGGAAGTCCCGGACCAGACAATACCGCCAGAACTGTGGATGGAAAAATAGTCAACGGCATTCATTTCATCAAGGACAACCTGTTTCCAACGCCCCCCATCTTCAAGGCAATCCAGAGTGCGTCTAAAACTCATTGGAAGGAAATGTACAAGGTGTTTAACATGGGACACCGAATGGAAGTATATTGCGAAGCACAGCAGGCTGAGACAGTCATTGCTGTTGCCAACAGCTTTAATATCGATGCACAGATCATCGGGCGAACTGAACCCAGCTCTTCCGGCAACCGATTGTCACTAACTCATGCCGGCGAAGTATTCGAGTACCAGGGCTAATCTTTCTTTGAGAAAGCCGGACTGTTTTTCCTGTTCGCCCTTCTCTATGTTGATTGTTGAAACACTATTTGTTGAAACACTATGAAAAAAGCGACGCCGAAAACCGACAAAGCCTGGAAAAATGAATGGTATGACACCAATGCCACGCACGGACGTTTTGTGCGTCACGATTCCCTGTTTCGTAACTGGATTACCCGCGATGGCCAGCCCGGCCCAAGCGGTATCGGTGGCTTTAATGCCGAGCCCGGCCGCTATCATCTTTTTATATCCATGGCCTGCCCCTGGGCACACAGAACCCTTATCACGCGAAAGTTGAAAAGACTTGAGAATATGATCAGTGTATCCAATTCCCGCGCCTATATGGGCCCGGATAGCTGGACCTTTGAGCCCGAACAGGGGCGCCTTTTTCTCGCGGACGGTGACGACAGGGATAATGATGAATATATCGAATACCTGTATGAACTTTATCGCCTGGTTGACCCTGAATATGCCGACCGCGCTACGGTTCCGGTACTATGGGACAAGCAGCGTCAAACTATTGTCAGCAATGAGTCTGCAGAAATCATGCGTATGTTAAATACAGAATTTAATGATTTTATCGAAGAGCCTGTTGCCAGAACCCTGGATTTGTATCCCCAAAGTCTGCGTGAAGAGATCGATTCCCTGAATGACTGGATTTATCCGAATGTAAATAACGGCGTCTATCGATCCGGGTTCGCGACTACACAGGAAGCCTATGAAGAAGCTGTCATGCCGTTATTCGAGACACTGGACCAGCTTGAAGAAACGCTGGCAGGCAAACGTTTCCTTTGTGGAGACATACTTAGCGAAGCTGATATCAGGTTGTTCCCTACCCTGGTTCGTTTTGATTCCGTCTATGTGAGCCACTTCAAATGTGCCCTCAGACGAATCAGGGATTATCCTAACCTGTGGGCTTATACTCGCGATATTTACCAGATGCCTGGTATTGCCGAGACTGTTGATATTGAATACAACAAGGCGCATTACTATGGCAGCCATGACACAGTAAACCCCACTCTTATTGTTCCTATTGGACCAGAACTGGACTTTATGGCACCCCATGACCGGGAAAAACTGGTTAGCTAATCTCCTGCCCATGAAGTGATGTGAACTCTGGCAATCCCACCAGCACTCCCCTACAATTCGCCAACTTTACACACCCATAAGTTACTTGTGAAACTCATTCCTGTTGGCATCTGCCTAAATGCTTAAAG
>JAUHWU010000189.1 GCA_030427065.1 Gammaproteobacteria bacterium
TGCACGACCATTTCAATGTCCTGATCGAACATGCTGAAAGAGTGGTGCGCCAGTACACCAGAGGCAAGAGACAAGAGGCAAGAGGCAAGCAACACCAGTTTCAGACTAAATTTTTTCATGATGATTTCCCTTTTGTTATTTCTTGATATTTTTTCTTAATTGAAAGTTTTACAATTTTCATTATATTCCTGTCTCTTGTTTTTATTCGCCGTTCAGGACAGGATCAGAGAAAGGGTCAGGTGTCTGTCCAGGCAGCTCCGGAAACAGGGTGGCGCCGCGCGGATCCTTGTAGCCTGGTTCGCCGGGCAGATAAAAGTCGGTAAAGCCATTTTCATCCAGATAGGAGTTGCTGCTGGATTCGCATTCCCAGTGCTGGATGCGGTAGCCGATTTCATCAAGGTCGGTAGCCTGACGGAAAGCATAGACAAAGTTCAGAGGTTTGACGAAGGCATGCTCGTCATACATGGTGACCTGGACCACCAGTCTTGGAAAATCATCGAACTCCTTGAACTCCCAGGTTTCGACCAACTCCAGCTGGTTACTGGTCATCGGTGACCAGCGCGTAAAATCTGCCGGTCTCAGGTACTTGGTATGGATGATGAGCTTGTCGCCATCCCAGAAACCCACACTATCGCCAAACCAGGAATGCCCACCGTTCATTTCGGCCAGGTTAGTGTGTTCCTTGTTGATATAGACCCGGCGAATGCTGTTGGCAAAGTCATTGATCAGCCAGGATTGAGCCGGGGTATTGATGAATTCGTGGTTGTAGGGCTCCAGCAGCCAGCGTGGCATGCCGGTAGGTTCACAGTGGGTCAGGCGGTCATAGCGAATCTGGCCTTCTTCCTGCTGCTGGCGCCAGCGTTCCTTGTAGGCGGCTTCATAAGCCGGGGTCAGAACACCTTCTCTCACCGTGCCGCCGCGAAGTCCGCCATCAACGAAGGCGTCCATACTGTTGTTGCCGGAGGTGTACCAAAGGCCATCCCAGCGCGGCAGGGTTTCCCAGGTGTGCCGGGTGCCACCATTAGCCTTGTCCAGCAGATACTGGTAATGCTCATCGGAAGTGGCAAATTCCCTGTCAGGAGGAATGGTCTCCAGCACCTGGCCGGTAAAACCATTGATCTGCGCATTGGCAGTGGAAACCATCAACAGGATAAAAGAGATGGCAAAAGAGCAGGTAATAAATGACGGACGCAAATAGCTGGTCAACACGTTAATTCCCCCAAGAATATAACTTATTTTTCTTATGGTTTTTTCCCCAGGCGATCAAGGGTAAACAGGTAATAACATTCTGTCTAGTCCCTGTTAGTTAACCCTTTTCTCTTGGAGGCGTCACTGCTATGGTATTTCCCATGAGAAAAAAATTATTTCTTTTATTATCAATACTTGTGCTTTGCTGCCCCGTGGTACGGGCCGGGGAGCTCACTATTGCTGTGGCCTCCAACTTTACCCGGGCTATGGATGCGCTGATCACTGATTTTGAGGCAGGTAGCGGGCACAAGGTGAGTGTGTCATATGGCTCTTCAGGCAGGTTATATGCACAGATAGTCAATGGTGCGCCGTTTCAGCTGTTTTTTTCTGCAGATCAGGCTAAACCCGAAGCGCTGGAGCAGGCAGGGCAGACCGTTCCGGGTAGCCGTTTTACCTATGCAAGGGGAGCGTTGGTGCTTTGGTCGGTGAATCCGGACTTTGATTTAGCCCAGGGGAAGCGTCTACGTAATCAACAAATCAATCCGTTGGCCATTGCCAATCCCCGGCTTGCGCCTTATGGCGCCGCGGCCATGCAAGTGCTGCAGGCCCTGAATCTTCGGGATGCTTATCGTGACAAGCTGGTCATGGGTGAGAATATCAATCAGGCTTTTCAGTTTGTGAATACCGGCAATGCCCAGGCGGGGTTTGTGGCGCTATCGCAGGTATCTGAAAGTGGCATTATTCAACAGGGGAGTGGCTGGATAGTCCCTGAGAATCTTTATGAACCGATTCGACAGGATGCAGTGCTTTTAAAGCGGGGGAGCGAGAATCCGGCGGCGCTGGCGTTTCTGGAGTTTATGGGGAGTCATGAGGCCATGGCTATTATAAAGAGTTATGGTTATAGCGCTGACTAAATTGGAAAATCGGGTATAATGCTTGCTGCTAAATCAAGTCAATTTTCAAAGTGGGGGCATTAGCTCAGTTGGGTGAAGCCAAGCGTTTTCAACGCGTTAGCGTTGAGCGTAGTCTGAACGCCTCAATCTATGATTGAGGCCGGGATGCGCACCGGGCCGTCAGGCCTGCTCCGCAGATTTGAAGATGTAATTGTTGTAACTAAGTAAACTTGATAGTGACTTGGGGCATTAGCTCAGTTGGTAGAGCACCGGACTCTTAATCCGATGGTCGTTGGTTCGAACCCAACATGCCCCACCAAACATTCAGTAAAACCGCACCGGACTCTTAATCCGATGGTTGTTCCGCAATAACCTACAGGTCTCGAAAGCTTTAAACAGTGCATTAACCGCATGTATTCTTTTTGAGGATAAACGGTTCAAACCCAACATGCCCCACCAAATACTATCCATACTATTTTAATAGTTGATTCTCAGAAAACAGTTGATTCTCAGAATATGTATCAGCTAGCGGGCAAGCAGATATTTATAATACTTAATTCTCACTCTGACCCTCATTGGCTCTTATCTGAGGCTGTTTTCGGCCAGTAGCGGAAATCAATTAACGTTCAACGCTATTCAATACTGCGCTGTCAAAATTTGAACTTTGCTGTTCAGTACCGTAACCCCTAAGAGTTGAGACATACAACATGCCTGTATTAAAATTGACTGCAAAGCTGATAAACCATCGTGGCATTTCCCAGTTTATAAAATAGATACCTTCTGCAACTTCATGAGATTTATAGGGTATCCCTTCATTGGTTATGCTAGCTGATGGTCCAGTTATCCAGCGATAGTCAAGCAACCCTCCATCAAAATACATAATCACATTTCTTCCATCAGTATAGCTGTAACCGATTTCTATACCGTCCAGTGCCTGCTGAACAGTTTCCTGAGCCTGCAGAGGGTTTATTTGTAGGGAATAGAAGGCAACAAAAATAATTAAGTGAAGGTTGCTTAGCTTTTTCATATAGAATTCATATATCTATCAGAAGGTTTCAAAGTCTCTTTTACCCCAAAAGCAGCGCTTATAACAATGTTTAACAGCCAAATTCAAAACCAACTACTTTGGGTCGTTAGCGGAAATTATTGCTCTGCAGCATAGATTTATCGAAAAGGGTCAGATATCAGGGTAAAGGTAATACCCGGTTGGTGAATTTCCGAAAGGTGTGCGTTCAATAAAAAAACAGACGATCGGGATATTATAGAATTAATGTTATTAAAGTCCCCGATTTTCCTGACAATCAGCTTGTTTGTGGTGATTTTTTCGAGGGTCGGCTGATTACCTATCCAGAAATATAGCGCGAATACTCATCCATACACTAAAACTGATCGTAACAAGAGAGGGATAAAGTAACAGCAAAAGTGCAATATAAATTATGAATGTAAGCCAACTTTCTAATCTTAAAAAAGGATTTGTATTTTTGGGTATATTGCTAATAGCACTTTCTGCGTTGATATCGCTGTTGGTTCTTATTGGATTATTCGATATAAATTATTTCGAAGTTCTAGGCCACTCTGGGCTTCGTAGCATTGCTGCAATTGCAGTTTTAGGATGCTTATTGGCTGCAGTTGGATACAACGATGCATAACGGGAGTACTAATATGTTCAAGCAATCTGATTTTTTCATTCTTTTAGCAGTTGCTATTTCTTTCGCAGTCTCAGCCTATCTGTGGTTCTCAGGGCAGCAAGATGAAGCTCTGTTTACTGCATTATGGGTGCCTTCAATATTATGTTTTGGGATTTATTTCAAACTGATGGCCATTATGGGGAATAAGAAATGAGCACTGTTATGATAGCTTATATCGCAATTTTCGTTTTTACGCTGATGCTGATTGGACTCTTTCTTTCGGCTCGTGAATTTCTTAAAGTAAGCAATGACCCATCTAAAGTAGTAGGGGTAAATTCAGATCAAGAAAAACATAAAAGCAAACAATAAATTTAAACACTAATGGGGAACCAGGCGTTAAATGGTTGTAGTTGCTATGAAGGTCCTGGGCTAGTTAATGACTTCAGATACAGCTGTTATTGAAAAGCTCAAAGAATTGCGGGAGAGCTTGTTAAGTGAAAAGATAATTATGTGGGATGAAGTCAATGCCGTCGAGCGTGATCTCAGATTTCTGTTGGGTAAAGACGAGTTGCCAGCTGAAATTAGTCAGAAAGAATAAAAGCCTCATTAACAGCGCCTCCTTTTTACAGATCTAATTAGCTACAGGAGAGGAGGCCGACTACAATTTCTGTATAGCGCCTTGACATTTGGCAGCAAAGCACAAAACATCCTTGTTAATAGCGGGGCTTTTATGAGCGGAATTAATGGCCGCTTCTGGCCGAACCGGACTCATTCATGCAAAATCAGTTCGTACCCAACATGTCCCACCAGATATAATTGATTCAATAATCATTTCTTCATTATTCAGCCAAAAAAAACCGGGACTGTATCCCGGTTTTTTTTCTGCATAATATACGTGGTTTTAGAACCTTGCCG
>JAUHWU010000190.1 GCA_030427065.1 Gammaproteobacteria bacterium
CGCGCGTCAGTCGATCACCAGCGATCCGGATTTTCATGCTGGCCGCTATTATGACTTCAATACCTATCCCAAACGCGGACTGATGCTGGCACGCATGATTGGTCATGTGACCTACCTTTCCGACAGCGCCATGCGCGACAAATTTGGCAAGGATGCCATCGAAGGCAACTTCGGTCGCGACTTGCGCTCGGGAAAACTGAATTTCAGCTATGACGTGGATTTCCAGGTTGAAAGCTACCTGAAATACAAAGGCGAGACTTTTTCACACAGTTTTGATGCCAACTCCTATCTGTTGATTACCAAGACACTGGATTATTTCGACCCTGGCGTAGACTACAACTTTGATCTTAGTAAGGCTTTTGCTGACAGCCAGTGTAAATTCCTGGTTATCTCATTCACCAGCGACTGGCGCTTTCCGCCTGAAAGATCGAAAGAAATCGTCAATATCCTGCTGAAAGCAGAAAAACCGGTAAGCTACCTGGAAGTCGACGCTGACCAGGGCCATGATGCCTTTCTTATGCCTATTCCCCGTTACATCCAGGCGCTGAAATCCTACCTGGGATGCGTGATTAAAGAGATATCCGCAAAGGAGGGTAAAGCCGATGCGAGCTGATCTGAAAATCATTCAGCAATGGATAGAGCCCGATATGCGGGTGCTTGACCTGGGCTGCGGTGATGGCTCATTCCTGGCACACCTTAAAAGCGAGAAAAATATCTTCGACTGTGGGCTGGAAATTGATCCTGACAATATCAACCTTTGTCTGCAGGCCGGTGTTAATGTCATTGAACAGGATATGAACAAAAGCCTGAGCAATTTCAGATCTGACAGTTTCGATACAGTATTGCTGG
Organism: Gammaproteobacteria bacterium; assembly: GCA_030427065.1. Taxonomy (GTDB): domain Bacteria; phylum Pseudomonadota; class Gammaproteobacteria; order Pseudomonadales; family Pseudohongiellaceae; genus Eutrophocola. The sequence continues at coordinate 850 of JAUHWU010000190.1, forward strand.
CACAAACTCTACAGACCGTCGAGAGACCGGATATTCTGGTGGAGGAAATGCTGCGCATTGGCAAAAAATGCATCATCACTTTCCCAAATTTTGCCTACTGGCGTCATCGTTTGAAACTACTCGTCCGCGGTAATATGCCTCAATCGAGTTCGCTGCCCTATGAATGGTATGACACCCCGAATATCCATCACTGCACAATCAAGGATTTTGATACTCTGTGTGAAAAGCGCAATATCACCATTTTGCATCGAACCGTGGTTGATTTTAATCACCGTAGCAGCTTTTTGATGAACCTGAATCCAAACCTGTTCGGCATCAATGCCATCTATCACTTCACACGCTGAACATGTTTAGTTCAATGAGAAAAACTGTAGCTGTCATGCTTTTTATTTGCCTGGGTTTTCTGACCGGTAATGTGATGGCCCAATCGCAAAGCTTCGGTGACTACACGGTGTATTATCAGGCGGTCAACAGCACCTTTCTCAAAGCAGATATCGCCCGTCTGTATGGCATCGTGCGCAGTGACCGACGCGCGTTTCTGAATGTCAGCGTGATAAAAAAACAGGCTGATGGTTCCAGCGTGGCGGTAAGCGCCAATGTCAGTGGCGGCAAGCGTAATCTGTTAGGACAGGTTGGCGAGCTGGAATTCAGGGAGATTCGTGAAGAAAGTGCTATTTATTACATTGGTGAGTTTGAATATACCAATGCAGAAATTATCCGCTTTCGCCTTGAAGTCGAACCGGAAAACGCCGGTACTGTCCATGAAATCTCCTGGGAAACCCGGGTCTATAATAATTAGGCAGGCAACAGGCAGCACATGACTCCTATCGATAAAATTGTACTGGCTAGCAGCAACAGTGCCAAACTGAAAGAATTGCAGGATATTCTTGCACCCAGAAATATCACCCTCATTCCCCAGTCTGAATTTGCTGTAGAGGATGCCGTGGAAGACGGACTAAGCTTTGTTGAAAACGCCATTATCAAAGCGCGTCACGCCAGCCAAAAAACGGGGATGGCGGCACTGGCAGATGATTCGGGGCTTGAAGTGGATGCCCTGAATGGTGAACCCGGAATATTTTCCGCGCGTTATGCCGGACTCAACGAAGATCGTGAAAAAAATGATGCCGCCAACAATGCCCTGCTGCTGGAAAACCTGAAGCAGGTGGCCGAAGCTGACAGAAGCGCCCGCTTCCAATGCTGTATTGTGCTGGTGCGTTTTCCCCAGGATCCCATGCCACTGGTTTGTCAGGGTAGCTGGGAGGGCCGCATTCTGTTCGGTGAAGAAGGTAAAAATGGCTTTGGCTATGATCCGCTGTTTTACGTGCCTTCCCACGACTGTGCCTCGGCGGAGCTCGACCCCTCTGTAAAAAATACCATCAGCCATCGCGCCCAGGCGCTGCAAAAACTGCTGGCCAGCTTGCCGGTATGAACCAGCCCCGGCTTTCACTGCCACCATTATCCCTTTATGTTCATATTCCCTGGTGTCTGAAAAAATGCCCTTACTGCGACTTCAATTCACATGCCTTTGAGGGCGAATTGCCCGAACAGGCCTATATCGACTGCCTGCTTGCTGACCTGCAGCGCGACCTGCCCTGGGTACAAAACCGGAAACTGATTTCCATTTTTATTGGTGGCGGTACACCCAGCCTGTTTTCACCTGCCAGTATTGAACGGCTATTGAGCGCTATTGAACAAAGGGTGGGGTTTTCGCCGGCTATCGAGATCACCATGGAAGCCAACCCCGGCACTTTTGAAAAGGAAAAGTTTCGCGATTTTCGCCATGCAGGAATCAACCGGCTTTCTATAGGCATACAAAGCTTTAATAAAAAATACCTCAGCGCATTGGGCCGGGTACACGATGATACTGAAGCATTGACCGCGGCTGCCAACGTACGTGCTGCCGGCTTTGATAATTTCAATCTGGACCTGATGTTCGGTCTGCCGCAGCAAGGCATTGATGAAGCCCTGGCAGACCTGCGCGCTGCACTTGCTGTTGAGCCAGAACACCTGAGCTGGTATCAGCTCACTGTAGAACCCAATACCGTGTTCTTCAGTAAACCGCCCTCATTGCCCGATGATGATTTGCTCGGCGATATGCAGGAAGCCGGCGTGGAATTATTATCCCGGCAGGGGTTTTCGCGCTACGAAGTATCTGCCTTCAGCAAGCCGAACAAACAATCTATTCATAATCTGAATTACTGGCGTTTTGGTGACTATCTGGGGATCGGCGCCGGTGCCCATGGAAAAATTACCCTGCCCGCAGAACAACGCATTATTCGTACCCGAAAAATCAGGCAACCTGGCAGTTACCTGGAGCATACGGACGATACTCTTGCTGGCTGCGAGACTATTACTACTACCGAGCTTCCCATTGAATTCATGATGAATGCCTTGCGCCTGAGTGCAGGCACTGAAGAAAGCCTGTTTCAGCAGCGTACCGGTCTGCCGATTACAGACATTGCCGAATCCCTGCAACGATTGCGACATGCCGGCCTGCTCGAAAAGGACAATCTGGCCACTACGGACAAAGGCTATAATTTTCTTAACCATGTGCTGGGGGAATTTATGCCTGATGAGCAGGCGCCCGAAAACAGAATTCCCCTTGCCCGAGGTTGAAACAGTACAATTACCATCCTTCCTGGCCAACTATAATGGATAAATAACAATAACTTAGCTACTGTTTAAAATGCCTGACTTTCAAGTACAATAGCCGAACAACTTTTTTGGAAGACCTATGACAACTGATCCATATAATATTGCCTGTACCCATGGTTTTATCCAGTCGTCCTGTTCTGACTGCAATCTCAAGGGATTGTGTTTACCCATTGCTATGGACATCAAGGATATCGACAAGGTTGATAACATTATCAAACGCAGTCGTCCGATCCAGGCCGGAGAACATATTTACAGGACCGGGGACGGTTTCACTTCCATTTTTGCTGTGCGTTCCGGCTCGATAAAAACCTATCTGCTTGACGACGATGGTGTTGAGCAGGTGACCGGCTTTTACCTGCCTGGTGAAATTCTCGGCTTTGACGGTATTGGTACCGAAAAACATGGTTGTAACGTAATGGCCATGGAAACCTCAACCGTTTGTGAAATTCCCTTTGAGAGAATTGAAGAACTGTCACTGCAAATCCCGGTTTTACAACGCCATTTCTTCCAGCTCATGAGCCAGCAAATAGAAGCTGATCACCAGATGATGTTAACCCTGAGCAAGAAAAATGCCGAAGGTCGTGTAGCCACCTTGCTGCTCAGTCTGTCCAGACGCTTTGGCCGCCGCAATTTGTCACCCAATTCACTAAGACTGCCCATGTCCAGGATGGATATAGGCAATTTCCTGGGACTGACTATCGAAACCGTCAGTCGTACTTTCAGCCGTCTGCAAAAAGAAGGGCTGATTAAAGTCGATGGACGCGAAATTCATATCAACGACCACAAACAGTTGCAATCGATCTGTCATGCGTCAAAATAATTGCTAATGATCACTGATGATCTGCTTGTCTTGACATACATCAAGCATCCAAAATAATTGATTTGTGGACAACTGTTGTTTTGATCAACAATAGTTGCCATGAACAATGTCATTGCTTTTTCACTCGCTCGAAAACTTTCCGAAGACCAATCTAAGAAGTTGGAGTCTTCATTCAATCGCCTGGTACAGGGGAGAGAAATGCTGAATCAACTTTGCAGCTCACTGGTCAAAAAAGAAAACCAGCGACGCTTTCGTGCTTTCCCTGAAGGCTACTGCCGTGAGTACGGTCTTGTGCTGGA
>JAUHWU010000191.1 GCA_030427065.1 Gammaproteobacteria bacterium
CTAAAAAGAATTGGTAAACAGGTAAGGGCGGGTGCTGAAGAAGTAGCGCTGAATGTGCGGTCGAGAAGTGCTGTTTTAAGAGTCGCAGAGAAAATAGCCTGAGCAAAAGTTACTAGCTAAAGCCATATAATGAGACAGGCTCGGCATGTTAGGAAAAGCAAAGAAAAGTATCAAGGGCAGACAGTTGAAAGATCTGGACACCCGGATTTCCGCCAAGTCCTTGTTAAGCCTGATAAGTCTGTTGCTGACAGTGACAGCGTCAGCAACCGGGGTGATTTACTCAACCCATACAAACAGGCATTTGCTGAATGAATTGCAACAACTTGAGCGACACAGAAATGAGCTGCAGGTTGAATGGGGACAATTATTACTTGAACAAAGCAGTCTTGTATCGCAAGGCCGCATTGAAAATCTGGCAATTGCAGAGCTCGGTATGAAAATTCCGGCAACGGAGAATGTGGTGGTAGTGTCTGGTGAGTAGCGCTGGCAGCATAAAGAAACAACATTTCTGGAGACTGGGTCTGGTTTCCATGGCCGCAATCACTCTGCTGGGTACAGTTAGCTGGAAGATACTTGACCTTCAGGTTATTAATAATCAGGTTTTGCAGGAACAGGGTAATAGAAGAACTGTTCGTAATGATGTCATTGTCGGTCATCGTGGCAACATTATGGACAGAAACGGGCAGGCCCTGGCAATTAGTACTCCGGTTCAGTCGCTCTGGCTAAACCCTCGGGAAATCATTGATAACCCGCAGGCATGGAAAAAACTGGCTTCAGCTCTCGAGACAATTGAGGTTAATACCGATGTTCTGTGGAATCGAATTCAGGACAATGCCCAGCGCGAATTTCTATATGTAAAACGTCGTCTTCCTCCTGCCGAAGTTCAGTCAATTCTGGATCTGAAAATTCGCGGTGTTTATTCCCAGGAAGAGTACAAGCGTTTTTATCCTTTGGGAGAAGTTGCTGTCCATCTTGTTGGACTTACCAATAGTGATGATGTCGGGCAGGAAGGGCTGGAGCTTGCCTATGAAGACTGGCTGAAAGGCACGCCCGGCTCCAAGCAGGTTCTCAAGGATCGGCGCGGTGGCATTATCCGTGAAGTAAAAATCAATTCAGTGGCCGAGCCTGGTAACGATCTGGTGTTGAGTATTGACAGCAGAATCCAGTATCTGGCCTACAAGGCGCTTAAAGAAGAAGTAACACGTCGCTATGCGAAGGCAGGAACGGCAGTTGTTTTGAATGTCGAAACAGGTGAAGTCCTGGCCATGGTGAATCAGCCTTCCTATAACCCGAATAACCGCATCAGCCTTGATGATAATGAAATGCGCAATCGGGCAATTGTTGATTTGCTGGAACCTGGATCGACGGTAAAGCCTTTTACCATAACAGCGGCACTGGAAAGTGGGTTGTTTGATACCAACAGCATTATTGATACCAACCCCGGTTATATCCAGGTAGATGGTTCTACCAAAAAGGACCCTGTTAATTATAAGGAAGTGGATCTTAAGAAAATTATTACCAAGTCCAGCCAGGTTGGCGCAATAAAGCTGGGTCTGGCGATGGGGGAGGCGCCAATGCTTGATGTGCTTTCCCGTGTCGGCTTTGGTACAGCAATGGGAACAGGTTTCCCGGGAGAAACCTCCGGCGTACTGCCAAGTTTTCCAAGGTGGAGTAAATCCGATATTGCCACGCTTGCTTATGGTTATGGCTTTCAGGTCACCCCTTTGCAAATGGCACAGGCCTACATGATTTATGCCAACGAAGGTATTCGAAAGCCTGTTTCATTGCTCAAGACAGATGGACCGGTTTATGGAGAGAGGGTCATTGATGCCAGGATAGCAAGAGACGTGAATGCGATGATGGAAACAGTGGTCAGTACCAAGCTTGGTGGTACCGGCGTGCTGGCAGCTATTCCTTCACATCAGGTTGCCGGTAAAACAGGTACTGCCTGGTATTACAATGTCGGTGGTGGCTACGATGAAGAAAATTATAACTCCTACTTTGCCGGTTTTGTTCCGGCTCATAATCCCAAAATTGTTGCTGTTGTTTCGATCCATGAGCCCAAGGGTGAAGAGTATGGTGGTGGTCGGGTAGCGGCGCCGGTATTTGCCAAAATTGCTGCCGGTGCAATGCGAATACTTAATGTACCACCTGATAGTGCTGTGGAAGAACGGCATGTCAGCATGAGTAGCGGTATCAGCTCTGAAAAGCAGGCAGTTGACTGGAGAGATTTATGAATACAGCAAAAATCATGTCCAGACAAATGCGGCTTTCAGAATTACTGGCTGAAGATGTCTCGATTACCAAGGCGATGGATGTTGAGCTGACCGGAATAGAAATCGATTCACGGCAAATTGATCCAGGTGATTTGTTTCTCGCCTATAAAGGCGCCTCTCATGATGGTCGCGATTTTGTTGATGAGGTGATTGCTAAAGGTGCCAATGCTGTTCTCGTGGAAGCCGATGAAGAATGGTCTGAAATTACCATCAGGAACTCTGTGCCAGTTATACCAGTAGAAAAACTTACTGCGAGGATCGGCAAGATAGCTGCCCGATTTTTTGATTATCCGGCGGCCACATTCTGGTTAATCGGTATAACCGGAACCAATGGCAAAACAAGTTGCTGTCAGTTTATCGGGCAGTGTTTAAGCATGCTTGGTTATAAAACCGGTATAAGCGGCACGCTTGGTCATGGCATTTATGGACAGCCCTATACCAATGATGAGTCAGGTCCAGGGACTACCCCTGATGCTATCTCTGTGCAGAAGATCTTTGAGGAAGTCCGTATTCAGAATGGTGAGGCCATGGTAATGGAAGTGTCTTCCCATGGCTTGAGCCAGAACCGTGTTAATACCAGTGAATTTGATGTAGCAGTTTTTACCAATCTAAGTCGTGATCATCTGGATTATCACGGCGGCATGAAAGCCTATGGCGAAGAAAAAAGAAAACTGTTTATTAACCCCCAGTTAAAAATTGCTGTTATCAATATGGACGACATGTTCAGTGCCAAGATACTCAATAGCCTGGCTAAAAATGTGAAATCCTTTACTTACAGTATGCATAATCCGAAAGCTGATGTGTTTCCAAGAGCACTTGAATTCAAGAGCTCCGGTTTTACGCTGGAAGTTATTACCCCCTGGGGGCAAGGCCGCTTCAGCAGCACCCTGGCAGGTTCCTTCAATGTCAGTAATATTCTTGCGGTTCTCACCACGGTAATGGCATCAGAAGCGCACAAAGGAGCTTTTGATTTCAACAATGTGCTGGAAAAAGTGGCTGCTGTTTCGCCGGTTAAAGGGCGCATGGAAATTCTGGGTGACTTCCCTGTTTCTGTCGTCGTGGATTATGCGCATACCCCTGATGGTCTGAAAAATGCGCTGGCCGCACTGCGTCAGCATGCCAAGGGTGATATCTGGTGTGTTTTTGGTTGCGGCGGAGACCGTGACAAAGGCAAGCGTCCGCTGATGGCAGAAATTGCCGAGAAGATGGCCAACAGGTTAATTATCACCGATGACAATCCCCGTAATGAAGACTCTATGGCAATCATTAGACAAATTCAGTCGGGTCTTACGAATGCTTCTGAAACGGTGATTGAGCATGACCGTGCCAAGGCAATTGACTATGCCATAACCAATGCCAATGAAGGCGATATTGTTTTGATCGCGGGAAAAGGGCACGAAGAGTATCAGGATATCGGCGGTAATCGCATGGTCTTCAGTGACGTCAAGCAAGCCAGGGTAAGTCTGAATAATCGATTTGCTGAACATAATCAAAATAACAATAAAGCAGGTTAAAGCGTGATTGGGTCAATGAGTTTGCAACAGGTTCAGGCAGCCACTGGCGGGGTAATTACCGGCGGCAATGCTGAATTCATTTCAGCCTCAATTGATACACGTACCATACAGCCTGGAGATTTGTTTGTAGCTATCAAAGGGCCAAATTTCAATGGCAATCAGTTTGTCGCTGTTGCTGCTGAGAAAAGAGCCAGTGCCGTGATTGTCGGGGAACAGGTAGATACAGATTTGCCAGCCTTGATGGTAGTAGACACTCGCACAGCGCTTGGCACCATCGGGGCAATGAATAGGAACCGTGCCAGTGCCTGTGTACTGGGTCTGACTGGCAGTCAGGGCAAGACTTCGGTGAAGGAAATGACGGGCGCAATTCTTGCGCAAAGCGATTCAGTGATGATGACAAGCGGCAACCTTAACAATGAGCTGGGTGTACCGCTGAGTCTGCTGAAAATAGATCAACACCATAAGTATGCTGTGATTGAAATGGGTGCTAATGGACCTGGCGACATTGCCTACAGCGTTGCGCTGGCGCGCCCCGATATTGCGCATATCACCTGTATTGCCGGTACTCACCTTGAAGGCTTTGGTGATCTTCAGGGCGTAGCGAATGGCAAATCTGAAATCTGGGCTGGTATCAGGGAGAACGGCACAGCTGTGGTCAACATTGATGATGTTTTTGCCCCTCAGTTTATTGATCAAATCAACTCATTGGGCAGGCACCTGGTGACCGTAAGTGGTTCAGGTAACCAGCGTGCAGATTATTTTACAGATGATATCCAGCTGGATCAGTTTCAGGGTGCAGCGTTCACATTG
>JAUHWU010000036.1 GCA_030427065.1 Gammaproteobacteria bacterium
GCAGAGCAGAAGGAATTTGGCATTGATCATGGGGCACTGGGAGCAGCCTTGTTGGCCTCCTGGGGAATTGATGGGCTCTGCTGTGACGCTGTGACGCTTTGCGCTACCACCATCTTGATATCAACCAGATTCTGTATGCCACGCCACTGGTAAAAATTGCCTGGCTTGCCAACCAGCTGACAGATGAAAAAGAAAATCCTCAAGCTCAGGTCTGGGCAGATACATTATTTGAACTGCAGGAAGAAAGTCAGCAGACGATCAGGCAGACAGCTCGGATGGCTGTCCAAAATGTCTCGAAATCTTTCAGTATTGCCTATTCAACTGCTCGCTACCTGCCATTACCCCTTACAGAAGAAGAGCATATTCTAAAGCAGGAAAAATTTGCCCTTAAGCAATTGCGACTCCGATCTGAAGCCGACAACCTGTTTGCCCTGGTAAAAGAAAGTCTGTCAGGTGCTGATAACCCCGGGCCTCTGAACCCAGATAAATTTGGACAGGTCATTGGAGCCTCAAGCAGAATGCTTTTTGGTGCCTGCGAATGTCTGCTATTTGCGCTCTCGGACGATGGAAAACTTCTGCACTGTGTTGCTGCGACCCCGGCAATGGAAGCCGCGACTCCTGATCAGTTGGTCATTCGCTGTGAGGCAGATCGCAGTGTGGTGGCAAGATCCTGTTTAAACAATGAGTCGGTGTTGCGTTTGCCTGAGGCAGACTTGTCAGTCATTGATCGACAGTTGCTGAGCTTACTTGGTTCGGATAATTATTGTTGTGAGCCTTTGCCAGGTTTTCAGGTGAACAGCCCCTGTGGCGTGTTGGTAATTGGAATTTGCGACGCCCGGGTAAAAAAGTTACAAAAAACAGGGTTTTCTGCGTAATGACTTTTGTATGGCGCTTGGCAGAATGGTGATTCACAAGGAAGAGGAAAGAGCTGAAGTAGACGATGTGGCAGCAAGTTATGAACGCCGTATTAAAGAGACTATTCATGAAGCCAATAATCCTCTGGGGATCATCAAAAACTATTTACAGCTGTTGAGTATGAAACAGGGCGAGGACACGAGAGTTCAGTCCGAGATCAGTTTTATTAAAAGCGAGATTGATCGAGTCAGTAATATTCTGGAAAAACTTAAGGAAAAACAAGGTGATTTTGAGCAGTCAACGGCCATCGATATTAATGTAATCATTCGCAACCTGGCAGGTATTTTTTCGGGCTCTTTTGTCGCAGCTGACAGCATAAAGATTGAGACTAATCTGGATCCCGCTTTACCGAAAATAAGCAGCAACGAAAATGCCGTGCGGCAAATAATTACCAATCTTGTAAAAAATGCAGCAGAAGCATTTGAAGATGGCGGTACAATTTTGGTTAAAACCGCCGGTAATTATTATATGAATGGTAACCGTTATATTCAGCTGATTGTGAAGGATAACGGCCCGGGAATAGCGGCAAACATACTCAAAAAACTGTTCCTTACCGTTGCTGATAATAGCGGTGCCAGCAGTCTTCACCAAAGCAATATCAGCAACGGCACAAATATAAGTACCAAGGGCGGCAGCCATACCGGTTCCGGCCTTTCTATCGTCCACAGTCTGGTTGACGAATTGGGTGGAAAGGTTTCCTGTCAGACCACTTGCTCCCATGCAGCTCATGGGGATTCATAGGGTACTGAAATTATAGTGCTTTTGCCTGTCTCTGAGCTTGCGGTCACCAACAAAATCTCTGGAGACCCTCTGTGATGGAGCCAACGCCAAGAATCCTGTTGGTTGATGATGAGCCTCATATGCTGGCAAGTCCCAGGGCTTTGCTTGAAGCGGTAGACTACGAGGTAGTGATCGCCCACGGTGGCAAGGCCGCTATTTCCAGGCTTGAAAATGAAGACTTCGATCTGGTGCTGCTGGACATGAATATGCCAGACGTTAATGGCCATCAGGTGATGGAATTTATCAATAACAAACTCATCAAGGTGGCTGTCGTGGTACTCAGCGGCGAAGTCGATTTTGACAGCACCCCAGGGGCTTTCCAGCTAGGCGCTTTTGATAACATCAAGAAACCCTATGAATTTGATGAACTGCAACACACCTTGAGAAATGCGCTGAGAAAGCAGGAGCTGGAAAAGAGTCTTTTCTCATTGCGTAAACAACTTGAGCGATCAAAAAGTTTGCATCGTTTCATGATCGAAAGCTCACCGGACATTATTTTTATCGTCGACAAAAACGGGAATTTTGCTTTCGTTAATGACCGTGCTGAAGAGTTATTGAATTATAAAAAAGGATGAACTCATTGGTGCACACTTTGCCACTATTGTTGATCCGGATTACGTTGAAAGAGCGACCCATTGTTTTCATGAAAGAAGAACAGGTCCACGGGCCACCAAGGATGCTGAAATCTGGTTGATGTGCAAACCAGGGAGTCGGCCGGGCTGGACACGCAACATGATAGCCCATTGAGCTGAATTCTCTTGGTGTTTATGAAAATGAAACTTGCAACGATAAAGGCGAAGTCCAGAGCGGTGATTTTTCCGGCACCTATGTTGTTGGACGAGATATTACTGAACGCCTGGCGTCTGAAAAACTTATTCATTTTCAGGCTTATCACGACCTCCTGACCGGGTTACCTAACCGGGCTATGTTTCACGATCGTCTCTCCAATACCATCAGCAATGCCCGTCGCGAGAATGACAGGCTTTCTGTTTTGTTCCTTGATCTGGATCGCTTCAAGGTTGTCAACGATACACTCGGACATTCCGTTGGCGATGAGTACTGAAACAGGTGGCCAACAGACTCAGATTCTGTCTCCGTGAAGGTGATACTGTTGCGCGCCTTGGTGGGGATGAATTTATCATATTGTTGCCAAACATAAACTCCGATGACATCGCCAGGCTGGTAGGCAAGAAACTTGTCGACACCATCAAACAGCCATTTTTTGTTGATGGGAATGAATTATTTTTGACCGGTAGTATTGGTATATCAATGTTCCCGGAGGATGGTGAAACGGCAGACCAGCTGATAAAAAATGCTGATACTGCCATGTACTACACCAAGGAACAGGGCAAGAACAGTTTCAACTGCTATAACAATGATATGAGCATCAAACATAGCAGGATGCTTAATATGGAAGCGGAGATTCGCAAGGGCATCAAGTAAGAGCAGTTTGAAGTGTTCTACCAGCCCCAGGTGAGCTCCCTTGATGGCAGCATTACCGGCGTCGAAGCATTATTGCGCTGGAACCATCCGGAAAAAGGTTTGTTATCACCGGTGTTTTTTATGACGGTGGCCGAAGAAACCGGCATCATCGTTGAGCTGGGCCAGTGGATTTTGAATAAGGCAATATCTGAAGTAAAAGAATGGCTGGATTCAGGGCTGCCTCTGGATCGTCTTGCCATAAACTTTTCAAGCAAGCAGATTGAGCAGAATGATTTTGTAGACAATATTGTCAATGCATTGAACAAACATAATTTCTCTGGCTCGAAACTGGAGATTGAAATCACTGAAAGCATGTTAATGAACAATATTGAACAGACAGTTGACAAGTTAAATGAACTTCATCGCGTTGGTGTACATGTGGCTATTGATGACTTTGGCACTGGTTATTCTTCCTTGAGCCTGCTTCAAAAGTTGCCCATTCATCGCTTGAAAATTGATCGCAGTTTTATTCATGACATGGAAGAAAATGCCGATCAGTCTATTATCGAAGCGATAGCTCATATGGCCAGAGGATTGAAACTGGAAATGGTAGCCGAAGGTGTGAAGCAGGAGTTTCAGCTCAGGTATTTGCAGAACCTTGACTGTCCGGTGATACAGGGATTCTATTACAGTCAGGCAGTTCCCGGTGAGGAAGCCCGTCAATTGATCGTGGATGGAAATTCAATCAGTGGCGGTGAGCCACTGCAGAAAAGTGAGTCTCACAAGCAGTCTCTGGCCGGCAAAAACAAGTTCAAGGCATCAGCCGGCTAGTTACTCATTCGGCCAACCTTTGATACCGACTTCATCATTCTCACCTTCTTCATCACCCTGGCCAGATGTACACGGTTTCGTACAGTCAGTGTCAGGTTGACGATACTGAACTGGGCGTCCCGATCAGAGGTCCCAATCTTTTCAATATTGGCTTCCGCAGATGTGATGGCATTTGCCAGGGTGGCAATAATGCCCCGCTGGTGCTCCAGTTCAACCCGCAACTCTACGGTAAATTCACCGCCCACAGTGGGATCCCAGCGCAGGTTGATATACTTTTTCGGATCATTGCGGATTTCTGTCATGTTGTTGCAGGTTTCGCGGTGGACGATCATGCCGCGACCTGAGCTGATATACCCCACAATGGGGTCACCGGGTATTGGGTGGCAACACTTGGCAAAGGTCATCAGCATGCCTTCGGCACCCCGGATTGCCATCGAGGATTCATCCTGATTAACCGGGAGTTCCTCTCCTTCTGTGGAAGGAATCAATCGACGAGCAACAATATAGGCCATACGGTTGCCCAGACCAATATCCTCAAGCAGGTCATCAAGTACATCAAAATCTGTTTGCTCCAGCAGGCCGCCAATCTTTTCCTTGGGTATATTCGACAGGTGGTAACCGAAACTGGACAGGGTTTTGTTGAGCAGACGCCTGCCAAGGGCAATGGCTTCGGAGCGACGCTGGTTTTTCAGGAAGTGACGAATATTACTGCGTGCCTTGCCGGTCACGACAAAGCCAAGCCAGGCCGGATTGGGATCACTGCCGGAAGCAATGATTTCAATCGTCTGTCCGCTTTGCAGGCGTTGGCTTAGCGGTGCAAGACGCCGGTTTATTCGACAGGCGACACAGGAATTACCCACATCGGTATGCACCGCATAGGCAAAATCAACAGGGGTGGAGCCTTCGGGCAATTCGAGGATCGCGCCCTTGGGTGTGAATACGTAAATTTCGTCGGGGAACAGATCGGTTTTTACGTGCTCGATAAATTCAAGGGAGTTACCGGCATGCTTCTGCATTTCCAGCAAGTCCTGAACCCACTGCCTGGCCCGTATATGACTCTGATTGGGTGTGTCATCGGAAGACTTGTAGAGCCAATGCGCGGCAATACCATTGCTCGCCATCTTGTCCATTTCTTCAGTGCGAATCTGTATTTCAATAGGGACACCGTGCATGCCGAACAGAGTGGTATGCAATGACTGGTAACCATTGACCTTGGGAATGGCAATATAGTCCTTGAACTTTCCCGGTACCGGCTTGTAGAGGCTGTGAACGGCACCCAGCACCCGATAACAGGTATCTACCTCATCGGTAATTATTCTGAATGCAAAAACGTCGGTAATCTCCCGAAAAGAGAGCCTTTTTTCTTTCATCTTCCGGTATATACTATAAAGATGCTTTTCCCGACCAAGCACTCTGCCGGGCAGACCTTCACGAACAAGGCAGGCTTCAAGGGCTGTCTGCACCTGGCTGACCAGTTCTTTGCGGTAACCACTGACACTTTTTACCGCGGCATCTATGCGTGGCGCACGTAGAGGGTACAGAGCCTTGAATCCCCTTTCTTCGAATTCCATGCGAATATTATGCATACCCAGACGGTTGGCAATCGGGGCATAGATTTCCAGAGTTTCCCGCGCTATACGCTTTTGCTGTTCCGGACTCATGACGTTCAGGGTACGCATGTTATGCATACGATCTGCCATTTTGACGAGAATCACCCGAATATCCTTGGCCATTGCCAGAGCCATTTTCTGAAAATTTTCAGCCTGGGCTTCGGCGCGGGTGCTGAACTCAATCTTGTTAAGTTTGCTGACCCCATCAACCAGATTGGCGACGGTTTCGCCGAACTGGCCTTCAATGTCATTTTTGGTTATGCCGGTATCCTCGATGACATCATGCAACATGGCGGCCACCAGACTTTGGTGATCCATATGCATGGCGCGGAGAATTTCGGCTACTGCCAGAGGGTGGGAAACATAGTCTTCGCCAGAGCGACGGAATTGTCCATCATGGGCCTGCTCTGCATAAAAAAAGGCACGACGTACAAGGTCTACCTGGGCATTACCCATGTATTCATTCAAATCTTTGGTGAAATTGCTGATTGTCATCATGGCCTGCAAACCTTGTTTATTCTAATTTGAGGTCATGAAAGTGCATTTACAAGGATGTTGTAAACGCTTGCTGAAAATACTGAATTGAAGCGGGCAAGGGCATTACCCGCTTTTTGATCAGGCCGACCGGCCTGTGTTGCTAATTGGCAGGTCTGACTACTGTTCTTCGTCAGTATCGGCTGAGGCGGTATTTTCGGTCTCTTCGCCGGCTTCACTTTCCTCGGGAATCAATACCGCGTCCATGGCCTCTTCTATCGAAATGTCATTGCTCTTGGCTGCGGCAGCAGCAGCTGCTTCGACCGCTTCAAGAGAATCCTTGGTTTCTTCCTCACGAGTATTAGTCAAAATACTGCTGTTCACAAGGCCTTCTGCAATTTCGCGCAAGGCGACTACGGTTGGCTTGTCATTATCTTCGCTTACCAGGGCGTCTTTGCCGCCGGTTTGCAGCTGACGTGCCCGCTTGCTGGCAATCATTACCAGGTCAAAACGGTTTTCAACATTATCCAGACAATCTTCAACAGTGATACGGGCCATAGTCTTACCTTGTGTTAGCGATTTGAGAGCATTCCTGGCCTGTTGGGATATACCCAGTTTGCCGGGGGCGAACATTATAAATGGAGTACCAGGCCAAGTCTATGCCCGCTTTAGCGTCTAACTGAGCGAGGTTATGTCAGGAAACGAGATTCTTCAGCAGTTCGGCCTTACTACTGGCCTGATGTTTCCTGCTTAGACCGGCACTGCGAATCACGGCATTGAGGTCCGCCAGAGCAATTTCAAAATTCTCATTGATGATGAGGTAATCTGCCTGCGCATAATGGGAGATTTCATTTTGCGCCTCGCTCATGCGTTGCTCAATGACATCAGCGTCATCCTGGGCGCGACTGGTTAGCCTCTCCCGCAAGGCATCCAGTGAAGGAGGCAGGATGAAAATGCTAACTGAATCAGGTAACAGGGCCTGTACCTGGCTGGCACCCTGCCAGTCGATTTCAAGAATCACATCGCGACCCTGCGCAAGCTGCTCTTCTACCCACTTTCTGGAGGTACCATAATGGTTGCCAAAAACCTCTGCACTTTCCAGGAAAGCATGCTCTTTGCGCATCTTTTGAAACTGTTCGACACTGACAAAATGATAGTTTTTGCCGTCTTCTTCACCGGGACGTTTAGGGCGCGTGGTATGAGAGATCGAAACACACAGGCGGTTGGCTTCGTCTTTGGCCGCCGCGTCCAGCAGGGCATTTACCAGAGACGTTTTACCGGCACCGGAAGGAGCAGAAATCAAAAACAATATTCCCTGGGACATCTGGAGTCTTCTTCTTATTAATTCAGATCATGGGTTCCGTCGTAAGTGTAGCAACACTCACTCGATATTTTGTACCTGTTCCCGGATCTGCTCGATGAGTACTTTTAGCTCGACGGCATTGAGGGTAGTTTCAGTTACAACAGACTTTGAACAGATCGTATTGGCTTCACGATTGAGCTCCTGCATCAGGAAGTCCAGACGTCTGCCAACCGGTTCCGAGCGTGACATGACATGGCGGATTTCCTTTACATGCACTGCAAGACGGTCAATTTCTTCCTCGATATCAGCTTTTTGCATGATAATCACCAGTTCCTGCTCCAGGCGGCCGGCATCCACATCGGTTTCCAGTTCGTTAATCTGCTCGCGCAACTTATTCTGCTGCGCCGCCAGAATACCCGGTAGTGCGGAACTGATATCGGCAATGATAGCAGTGATACTGTCGAGCCGACTTTCTATGCCGGCCTTCAGCTCAGACCCTTCGCGGGCGCGATGCTCGCCAAGAAGGTCCAGTGCGTCCTTAAACAGGGATAGCGCGGCTTCTTCTATTACTTTAGTATCCTGTCCCTGTTCCTGAATAATGCCTGGCCACTTTAATATTTCCAGGGCACTGGTATGTGCACTCGCGCCGGTGTGGGCACTAACTTCTTCAAGGGCTTTGTTGAGCTGGTTGAGGAGGGCTTGGTTTATCGGGATCTGACTGCCTTCTGACATGTCAGGCTGAAACTTCAACTGGGCTTCAATTTTGCCGCGACTGATATTTTTGCGCAGCAAGTCCCTTAATGCGGATTCGGTAGAACGAAACTGTTCAGGTAAACGAAAAGCAGGTTCCAGATAGCGATGGTTTACAGAGCGGATTTCCCATATCAGGGTGCCCCAGGCAAAATCAGCTTGCTTGCGGGCAAATGCCGTCATGCTGCTTGTCATATAATAGACCTGACGAATTGAGTAAATTGGGAACGAACTATAGCGGATTTGCCATGCATAATAAAATACCGCGGCTGGCTTTGATAAATGAATGATAACCAGCCACGATAAGCAAAATTTAATTAACTCTTCATTTACAATGAGCCACAACAACACTCACTAGAAAAGGGAAAGTAATGTCTGAAGTAACAAGACCAAGTGGAAGACTGTCCAATGAATTGCGCGATATCAAGATTACCAGGGGCTTTACCCGGCATGCAGAGGGTTCAGTGCTGGTAGAGTTTGGGGAAACCAAAGTTATTTGTACCGCCTCAGTAGAAGAAAGGGTGCCACACTTTCTCAAGGGCAGCGGCCAGGGCTGGGTTACAGCTGAATATGGCATGTTACCGAGATCAACAGGCTCAAGAATGGACCGGGAGGCCGCCAGAGGGAAACAGAGTGGAAGAACCCAGGAAATTCAGCGTTTGATTGGTCGTTCATTGCGGGCAGCACTGGACATGAATCTGCTCGGCGAAAATACTATCAAGGTTGATTGCGATGTTATCCAGGCTGATGGCGGAACGCGAACAGCGTCCATCACCGGTGGTTGCGTGGCTCTGGTGGACGCGATCAATTACCTGATGGAGAAAAAAGCCATCAAGGAAAATCCGATCAAACAGATGATTGCCTCTGTTTCTGTAGGCATCTACAAGGGGATGCCGGTGCTTGATCTTGACTACATCGAGGATTCTTCTGCAGAAACTGATATGAATGTGGTGATGACAGACAAGGGAGGGTTTATCGAAATTCAGGGCACCGGTGAAGATGGTGATTTCAGTTTCGAAGATCTTAATGCGATGATTGACCTGGCACGACACGGCATAGAAAATTTACTTGCGGTTCAAAAAAGCATACTGGAGAAACAGACGCCATAAAAAGGTCTCTGCGAAATACAACCCGATACCGAAAATAAAAATCAGGCAGGTAATCAGACAGGTAAAGAGAAATATCAATGCAGGATTTCCAACAGCAGTTTTTAAATTATGTAACGCAAAACAATATTCTTCGGTTTGGAGAATTCACATTAAAATCAGGCCGGCAGAGCCCCTATTTTTTTAATGCTGGATTATTTAATACCGGAGCTGCTCTGGGATTTTTAGGCTCTTGTTATGCCAAAGCCATCGCCCATGCCGCTCCTGAGTATGACATAATTTTTGGTCCCGCCTACAAAGGAATTCCCCTGGCTTCAGCGACTTCAATTGCATTTTGGCAGGAATTCAAGCAGGATATTCCGTGGTGCTTTAACCGAAAGGAAGCCAAGGATCACGGTGAAGGTGGCAATATAGTTGGTTCCCCTTTGGAAAATCGGGTACTGATAATAGATGATGTTATTACTGCCGGTACTGCTATCAGGGAAACCATGGAAATTATTGCTGCTGCCGGTGCAGTTCCTGCTGCGGTGGTAGTTGCTTTGGACCGGCAGGAGAAAGGCAATAGCAAGTTGTCGGCTATCCAGGAAATTGAAAAAGAGTTTTCAATTCCCGTCATTAGTATAATTAACCTGCAGCAGATTATTGATTATCTGCAACAGCAGGAAAATGAAACGATGAGCGGGTATTTGGTCAGCATGAAAGAATATCAGGCTCGCTACGGAATCAAGTGAAGAAGGTAACAGAGCCAAACCATCCCTTGGCAAATCAGTTTAAAGTCAGGAAGTTTTAACAGGTCAGATTTGTAAACAATGTTTAAACACACAATTACGATTTCGTTGCTTATTTCTGCGCTGGTTATTTCACAGGCTGAAGCGGCCAATCTTTACAAGTACAAGGATGATCAGGGTCGGGAAATTACCGGCTCACGAGTCCCTGCTGAATATGTCAAAAACGGCTATCAGGTGCTCAATGAAAGAGGCCAGGTAATCGAAGTTGTGCAAAGAACCCTGAACGCAGAAGAGCGGGCTGCCCAGGCAGAGGAAATGGAACAACAGCGCCAGATAGAACAGGCGGCTCTGCGTCAGGAAGAAGAAGACAGGATGCTACTGCGCCTTTATCGCTCACCCGAAGAAGTGGTCAGGCAGCGCGATTCAACAATTGAACAGTTGGAAGCGCAAATGACGGTGCTTAATTCCTTGCTGGAAGATGCCGAAGAAAAACTGACAGAACTGGAGCAACGGGTTGATAGTAATGAAAAAGCCGGAAATCAGCTTCCCGCCAACTTGATTACCCAGATTGAAGACGCCACCAATGAAAGGGATCGTCTGTTCATTCAGCTAGCCAGGATAGAATCTGAAAAAGAATATGCTATTACCACTGCAGAAAAAAATATAAATCGCCTGAAACAACTACTTAATCTTGAAGAATAAGTAGCATAAAGAAAAAATTTTTCTGCATTATTTTTTGAAACCTTTCCGATAAATACGCTGAAACCCTTGAAACAGCACTTTTATTGGCCACCATGGCAGATCATTTGATCTCTGCCAACTCTCGTTTGTTTGATTTTTCTCATTAATCCGTTTTACGGGCGTCGGAATAAATCCTGATTCAGGTACAACCATTGCTCATTCCATTGCTCGGTTGGTTTTTGTTGAAAGTCAGTACGTACATACTGACTGACTTTTCCTTCAATAAAGGTAAGCAGCAGATTTGATGTCATGGTTGGCGTCATACTGGGGCGTAAACCTTCCTTGATTTCAGCTTCCCGGAAAATCTGTTTTAGCTGGGTGTCGAGACGATTGAATACCTGGCTGGCACGGTCTCGCAAACGATCGGTTTCTCCGACCAGTGCATCACCATTAAGTACCCGACTGATACCGGGGTTTTTTTCAGCAAAAGTGAGCACCAGAAGCATGATTTTTTCGCATTGCACCAGCGCGGTAGAACCTTCATTAAGAATGCGGGTAATCCGGGAAAAAATGGTATCTTCCATAAAGTCGATGAGACCCTCGAACATTCTGGCCTTGCTGGGAAAATGTCGATACAGGGCCGCCTCGGATACTCCTATTTCAGCTGCCAGTGCGGCGGTAGTGATTTTACCGCCGGGATTATTTTCCAGCATCTGCGCCAGAGCACGCAGTATCGCCTCTTTTTTCGCACCTTTTTCTCTTGCTGCCATAACGGTTACCTGAGCAATTATCGGGTTTTGGGTCGGGTCGACTTGTTATCCTTGTTGGTGATCAAGGTGCCAATGCCTTCATCGGTGAAAACCTCCAGCAACACGGCATGGGGGACACGCCCATCAATGATCTGGGCACTGGTGACACCGGAATTAACAGCATCAAGGGCACAGTTAATCTTGGGCAACATGCCGCCATGAATGGTGCCATCTTCAATCAATTCCTTGACCTGTGCTGTGGTCAGACCGGTCAGCACATTGCCCTGCTTATCCTGGACGCCGGCGATATTGGTCAGCAGAATCAGTTTTTCTGCCATTACCATCTGCGCGACCTTGCCGGCAACAATATCTGCATTGATGTTATAGGAGGCGCCATGTTCGTCAGCGCCGATGGGAGCGATGACCGGGATAAAATCACTGCTTTTGAGCATTTCGATAATCGCCGGGTTCATACTGGCGACTTCGCCAACTTGCCCGATATCAATAATTTCAGGGGCTTCCATGCCAGGCGTCTGTCGTGTGACCTTGAGTTTCCTGGCGCGAATGAAATCACCATCCTTGCCGGTAATGCCTATGGCCTTGCCCCCGTTTTTATTTAGCAGACTGACAATCTGCTTGTTCACCAGGCCACCCAAAACCATTTCCACTACATCCATGGTGGCCGAATCAGTCACTCGCATGCCATCAACAAAATTCGACGTTATGTCCAACTTTTCCAGTAGCTTGCCTATTTGAGGGCCGCCGCCATGGACGACGATTGGATGCATTCCAACCAGCTTCATCAGGACAATATCACGCGCGAAACTGTTTTGGAGGTCCTCATCAATCATGGCATTACCGCCGTATTTCACCACGATTGTTTTGCCGGTGAAGTGCTGAATATAAGGCAGGGCTTCTGTCAGAACACTGGCAATATTTTGTGCTTTACTGAGTTCGAAAGTCATCGGAATTTCCGCTTTGTTCGCTATAGCGAATGCTTACTAATCATATTTATCGCGGATTATAAGACATGTGTGGGTGATGCCCCAAGCAGAACAGGAAGAAAATGGCAGCAGCCGAAAGCTAAAAAGGATAAAGCTGTGCAATCACCACAGGCAAGTAGCCCCTGGCAATTTGACCCTGTATCACCTCCTGGCTTCTGACTTGCCAGAGTATGGCAATCCTGTGTCCAGCGCTGGCAGTAGTGCGGAAATTGCTGCCTTGAAGACAGCCTGAATCTGTTCCAATGTTTCCCTGGAATCAGCCTCGAAGCGCAGTGTCAAGCTGGGCGTTGTGTTGGAGGCTCTAACCAGTCCCCAGGCGTGCTTCGTTTCTGCCCTAATGCCATCAAGCCGGTTAATGCGCGCCTCTGGAATGGTCAGCTGCGCCAGCAAAATATCCATAATCCGGAATTTTTCATCCTCGCTGACGCTGATATTCAGCTCCGGAGTACTGTAGGTTTGCGGGCAAGCCGACAAAAGCGCATCGGCACTGTGGTTTTTTTTATCCATTAGCTCCAGAAAGCGTGCCGCACTGTACATACCGTCATCGAAGCCAAACCAGCGATGTTTAAAGAAAATATGGGCTGAATACTCTCCGCCAAGCAAGGCATCAGCGGCCTGCATTTGCTGCTTCACATAAGAGTGACCACTTTTACACATTACCGGATTACCGCCATAGTGGCTGATCATTCGCGCCAGCTGTTGACTGCTTTTTACATCAAAAACGATATTGGCACCGGGGTTATCGGGCACTATGTCGGCTATAAAAGTCAGCATCATCTTGTCGGCATCAATAATCTCCCCGGTCTTGCTGATCAGGACAACCCGATCGCCATCGCCGTCAAAGGCAATACCCAAAGCCGCTTTTTCGCTTATTGTCAGTGCAATCAGATCCTGCAGGTTTTCCGCACGGGTTGGATCGGGGTGGTGATTGGGGAAATTGCCATCGGCCTCACAATACAGCGGAACCACCTGGCACCCCAGGGCGGCAAACAGCATGGGCGCGCAATTGGCTGCGATGCCATTACCACAATCTATGACTACTTTATGGGGCTGGGTGAGCACGATATCGCGGCAAATAGTCTTGATATAGTCGGCTTTCACATCAATGGTAGAAAGTATCCCGTTTCCGGTATGGAAATCTTTTCTCAGGATTCTCTCTTGCAGGCGGGTGATTTGATCAGCTGCCAGGCAATTATTTTGCAGGACAATTTTGACACCGTTGTAATTTTTGGGGTTATGGCTGCCGGTGATCATTACCCCGGAATGCGTTTCCAGGGTATGAGTGGCAAAGTACATCAGCGGCGTAGGGCCGGTTCCGATATTGATAACATTGCAGCCAGTTGACAGTATGCCCTGGATCATGGCTTGGGAAAAAGCCGGGCTGGAGAGGCGTGCATCGGCACTGACCAAAAGACATTTCTCACCCAGATCCAGGGCTTCGCTGGCCACTGCACGGCCAATCAGCCTGATGATGGTTTCATCAAGCCCTTCGCCAACAATGCCTCTGATGTCATAGGCCCGAAAAATATTATCAGGAATCTGAACTGTCACTGTTACCGGTTTTCCACTTTTGATTTTCGGTAACAACGGGCAATCAAGGACACCATGTCTCGTGCCAGACTGCTTTTGCTGCTGCATGGAAAGGGATGTTCGCCATCTGACCAGTAAGCCGTGGCCAATGCTGACTCGCTGTTGAAAGTGTCGGTAGCGTTATTCGCAAAGATCAGATCAAGCCTCTTGTCTTCCAGCTTTTTCCTGGCATATTCTTCAATGTTCTGTGTTTCTGCTGCGAAGCCGACACAAAAGGGCCGCTGGTCCGACAGGGAAATATGGGCAAGGATGTCCGGGTTTTTAACTAGGCTAAGTTCCATGGTGTCAGCATTTTTCTTGATTTTTTCACTGGCACTGTTGGCTGGACGGTAATCCGCCACTGCAGCAACACTGATGAAGATGTCTCCAGGAACAACCTTACAGGCATCAAGCATTTGCCTGGCACTCTCCACGGCAACCAGTTTGACTTGTGGCGGAGCTTCCAGCTCTACAGGGCCGCTTACCAGGACCACCCTGGCGCCTGCTTCCATGGCCGCTCTGGCCAGGGCATAGCCCATTTTGCCGGAGCTGTGGTTGCTGATATAGCGCACCGGATCTATGGCCTCACGTGTAGGGCCAGCGGTAATGGTAATGTTAATGCCAGCCAGCTCGCCCGTTTCAAAGATGTCTGCAGCACCCTGTACAATTTCTTGCGGCTCCAGCATTCTGCCAAAACCGACATCGCCACAGGCCTGCTCACCTGAGCCTGGTCCCAGTATGGTGATATTTTTCTGGTTCAGCTGTTGCAGGTTTTCCTGGGTATTCTGATTACACCACATGGCCTGATTCATGGCCGGGGCAATAGCGATAGGCGCATTGGTGGCAAGGCAAAGCGTGGACAACAGGTCATCAGCACGGCCCTGACTCAGGCGCGCAATAAAGTTGGCGCTGGCGGGTGCTATCAATACCAGATCAGCCCAGCGAGCCAGCTCAATATGCCCCATGGCGGCTTCTGCTTCTTCATCAAGCAACTCGATATGGACACGGTTACCGGAAAGCGCCTGGAATGTCAGAGAGGTAATAAACTCAGCCGCTGAAGGGGTCATGACGACTCTCACATCTGCGCCGGCCTTGATGAGCAGGCGGCATAGTTCTGCTGCCTTATAGGCGGCAATGCCTCCGGTGACACCAAGAATTATTTGTTTGTTGGATAGACTTAGCATGGCAGTCCAAAGTCAGGCAGAAAATAAAACCTGGTCTATAGTAAAGGGTACAGGCACTGTTTTTCTTTAATTACAAACCACTCATACTAGCTGTGGCAAGAGTTCCTGACAGAGTGGCACAAAAGCGACGAAAGACTAACAGCAAGACCTTGCATATTCAATTTGATGGCACTGCCATCGACCATGATGGCCGGGTAAGGTTATCGAATTATCGGGGATTGTGGTGACAATAGCAGATTGGCCAGATAGTGAGAAACCACGCGAGAAACTGATCGCAACGGGCGCTCATACCCTGTCAGATGCTGAATTACTGGCTATTTTCCTGCGTACTGGTACCTGCGGAACGTCTGCTCTGGACATGGCCAGAGGCTTGATCAGCATGTTTGGCGGCCTCAGAGGCATTCTGGGGGCCTCCAGAGAGGAATTCTGCGCATTGCCGGGACTTGGACACAGTAAATTTGCCCAGCTGCAGGCGGTCAGTGAGCTTGCACAGCGCTGTCTTCAGGAAACCCTGTTAAGGGAAGATGTGTTCAGCAACTCCCGCATTACCCGGCAGTACGTAAAGTCACGCCTGATTGATCGCGGCCGCGAGGTATTTCTGTGCCTTTTTCTGGATAGTCAGAATCGACTGATTGCCCAGGAAGAGTTGTTCCTGGGCACCATCGATGGTGCCTCGGTGCACCCGCGGGAAGTGATGAAGCGAGCGCTTTATCACAACGCTGCGGCGCTGATTTTTGCCCATAATCATCCGTCCGGAGTTGCTGAGCCCAGTCAGGCTGATATCAGTATTACCCAGCGCCTCAAAAGTCTGCTGTCGGAGGTTGATATCCGCACCCTGGATCACCTGATAGTCGGGGAAGGAGAAGTCAGGTCCCTGGCTGAGCAGGGCTACCTCTAGGCGCGGCGGAGTAATAAATGCTATTTCATCTGATAAATGCTTTAAGATGAAGAGCAGCCGGGGAGTAAAAGTTAGGGGAATCCTGATAAATCCTTGAATTTAAACTGCTGTTCTGGTATAAAACGCGCTCTTTTTTTCACCGAATTTTACGCAAGGCCTTTGCAGGTCGATTTTGCGGAATTAACGAGGCAATACAATGTCTAGAGTATGCATGGTTACAGGCAAAAAACCGGTCACTGGCAACAATGTGTCCCATGCCAAGAACAGAACCAGACGCCGTTTTTGCCCAAACCTACATTCACACAGGTTCTGGGTTGAGTCTGAAAAACGTTTTGTAAAACTGCGTCTGTCCAGTAAAGGCATGCGTATCATTGATAAACTGGGTATAGACCAGGTTCTTAGTGATATCCGTGGCCGTGGCGAAAAAGTTTAGTTCGACTATTCGAATAAACCTTTTTCATTCATAGAAAAATTTTACTGCCCTGAAAATACTTCAGAGTCAGTTTAAGAGGCAAAAACGATGAGAGATAAAATCAGACTGGTTTCCAGTGCAGGCACCGGACACTTTTACACCACTGACAAGAACAAGCGCAACATGCCAGACAAGATGGCAATCAAGAAATTTGATCCCGTTGTTCGCAAACACGTTACTTATACTGAAGCCAAGATCAAGTAAGCTGTTTTCTATCCGGGTATTCCTGTTTCAGGAATACCCTTGCCGTAAGTAAAGCTAATACTATTCGGCATATCCTTATCAGCCTTAACCCGTTTCTTTCTGTACTGTCAGCACTGTTTACACTGCAATGGGTATATTTTGCTTACTGTCTGGGCTGATTTCCCGACCAGCGCTTTACCAGGCCACTTTCCAGACCGAACAGATCCAGTGCCCGTCCAACGCTTTGTTGAACCATATCATCAAGAGTTAAGGGTCTGGTGTAAAACGCAGGTACCGGTGGATTAATAATAGCGCCCATATTGGTAACTCTGAGCATACTCTCAAGGTGACCGGCATGGAGTGGCGTTTCCCTGACCATTAACACCAGTTTTCGACGTTCCTTCAACACCACATCAGCAGCCCTGCTTAACAGTGAAGAGGTCACACCGGTAGCTATTTCAGAGAGTGTTTTTATGGAGCAGGGCGCAACCAGCATACCGAGAGTCTTATAGCTGCCACTGGAGATACAGGCCCCTATATCCGCATTGGCATAATGATAGTCCGCCAGGTCAAGAAGTTCATTGATGGTGACCGGACTTTCCTGGCTGAGCGTCACTTTAGCCGACTTGCTAACTACGAGGTGGGTTTCGATATCCAGAGTGCGAAGCGTTTTAAGGGCTTCAATTCCGTAGACAATACCGGAGGCACCGCTGATGCCGACAATAATTCTGGGCCTGCTACTGAAACTGCTATTCATTCGATTAACCTGTGAGTGATATTGGCTGCCATTGTAGCCAGTGCAGGGAACGCTTCCAATGGCTTTATCAGCGCTGTTGTTATAAGACCAGTTGCTATAAGACCTGGCACCGAGCGCCAGGCGTTAACTCTTTGCTCAATTCTCGATAGGCGGATCGCGCGCAACAAGAGGGGCTTTGAGCAAGTACCTGTCAATGCAGACTATAAGGGCAGGAAAGGTCCCGAGGAGGAAAAATGACATGCCAGCCATGATGGCCAGGCCTATAAATAACCACGTCAGGATCATCCATGCAGTCAGAACCGTGAGGCCATGGATGATGGGAACATAGCTTTGTTTCTTGCAGTTGGGGCAATAAGCCGGTGAAAAAGAGACAGAAAAAATTTTCTGATAACCTGAAATCTTTTCCTCATGGCAGTGCGGACATTCATAAAGTTTTTTTGCCATCGTTTGCTTGGGGTATCCTGTTTTATCCACGGTAAAGGTATCACGTCATCAGCCTGAATTTAAATCCTTGACCAAGTTGATGCAGGTCAAAATTTGAAAATCAATTAGTGTGATACTAAAAGTGAGTTTCAACAAAAGGACTCTATCAATGAGACCAAATTTTAATTCAA
This sequence comes from Gammaproteobacteria bacterium, assembly GCA_030427065.1. Taxonomy (GTDB): domain Bacteria; phylum Pseudomonadota; class Gammaproteobacteria; order Pseudomonadales; family Pseudohongiellaceae; genus Eutrophocola. The sequence continues at coordinate 18,031 of JAUHWU010000036.1, forward strand.
CATTCACAGGGAGCCTGAGAAAGGTTGCCATGCCGGTTTTGACTGGCGTTGTTATGAGTTTTTCCCATTCTGCTTTCCTGACAGCACATCCTGACGAAAGAAACATTCCGGTTCCTGTCAGCATCAATGCCTTGATGGTGACACTGATTGATCACTCAGCCCATTACATTTGGGATTACGCCGCCCTGGAACGGGAAATTTCCGATGATGAGTGGCGTACGATTGAATATTATGCAATCCAGCTAGCTGGCTCTGGCCCTCTTATAACGCTTGGTGGTTCGGGCGCTCTGGATAATTCCTGGGCTGACAGCGATGGCTGGGTGAGCTATTCACGCACCATGACCAATGCATCGATGCTGGCACTGGACGCTGCCAAGAACAAGGACAAAGCCTTATTGTCGAGTACCGGAGACGTTCTTGTTGCCAGCTGTGAAGGCTGCCACAATGCTTTCAAACCTGGAATACCTACCGAGGGTATTATGCATGCCCCGGATTATGATTACCTGTACCATCTTTTCGAAAGAAAATAACCGACATTCACTATGTCGTGGTGTTTGATGAACTAACTTAAGCCATTAACCTGATTGATAAACGCCAACGCTCTCGTAATTTTATTCCCGGCCATTACGGGAGCGCCTTTCTGTTCCTTCCCAATCAGGCCAGTCTGGTACTGGATTTAGCAGGCTGTATTGCCTGAACCGGATTCAATTCTGAAAACACCCTTGAGCGAAGCGAACAACAGCCTTGAGCCTAAAGAAAGTTTGCAGAGGATTAGTTGACTACTTTCACCCACTGACCCGCAACAGGTTCACCAAAGGGATAATCACCGTTCAATAACCTCAGCATATCTTCCTGGTGTTCAGTAAGTCGCGTTTGTCGGGCCAGATCAGCGTAAGTGATTTTGCCATCGGCCTGGATATAGCTGATATGAATTGGATTGGCAAACAGGGCTTCGTTTCGGGCAATGGGCCGAAAACTTCGAACGGATTCCATTAACAGTTCATCGCTGATTCCTGCTCCGGCTTTTGCCGTCAGGATGAAGGCACGCGGGCCATAGTAAAGAACAGCAATCCGCTCACTGTTTACAGGGTTTATGCCGGTAAAGCCACTTAATCCAAATTGAGAGAGAGGCTCAGATTGCTGCAGATCTTCTATACCCAGGTTCTCGCGAATAAATAAACGGGGCTCCTTTGACTGCTGTATACGCTGGGCTTCTACTTTTATCATGCTGGTGCCATCGACACTGGCACTGGTCATGGTGGTTGTTGTTTCCTGTTTAGACCAGCCTTCAGGCAACAGCAGCGTATAATTAAACAGCGATTGATAATAACGATTGCGCTGATCCCCGCCAGCGGCATTTTGTGGACTGGGGCCAACGATAAGACCGGTCATTTGCTCACGAAACACTATCGGATCTTCTTCGCTGACCTGCTGTTCTGAAAGTTCGCCGGCTTTGCCGACTACTTCCTGAAGACGCTTATCATTGCGGGGATGGGAGGCAAACAGGCCATGGTAACTTACAGCGGTCCTGTTTGATGTTCTCTTGGTGAAGTCTTCGTGATTCTTGAGCACCTCAATCACCTGTACCATGGCCAGGGGGTCATAACCGGCCTTGGAAAGGTATTCTGCGCCGAGACTATCAGCCTCCAGTTCCATATCACGTCCGTAGCCGCTGATTAATGCGCCACTGATCAGACTGGTGGTCTCACGCATATCAACGCCGGTAGCGAAAATGAGAGCGATGGAGGCGGCATTGGCTGACCTGGCAGCAGTCTGTTGTCGAACCGCATGGCGAGCAGTGACATGGCCTATTTCATGGCCAAGAACCGCTGCCAGTTGAGCTTCCGAGTTCAGATAGGTGAGCAGGCCCCGGTTCACATAAACAAAGCCACCAGGCAGGGCAAAAGCGTTAATATCGGGGCTGTCGATAATGGTAAATACATAGTCCAGTTCTGGCCGATGAGACACTGCAGCCATCTTTTGCCCAATTTTTTCAACGTAGGCCTGTAGTTCCGGATCCTGATAAACAGGGTTTTGCTGGAGCATCTCTGCATGCAGTTCCCGCCCTTTTTCAAGTTCGGCGGATTCACTCATGAGCACAAAATTAGCGCCGCCTGTGGGATTACCGGCACAGGCACTGAGGAAAAACGACATGGCAATTACCAGCACGAAGCTGGAGCCGGATAAATTAAGAGATTTATACAAGCTATTCATAATGACATTCTAACGACAAAGAGCTTAATCAACGATGAACTGGCCTGCCCAGGAGCAGGATCATGTTCCATTAATAAAGTTTTTCAACTGGTTGCCCAGGCCGTTGCAGGCATTCGCTTCAACCCTTGCAATCAAGGGTATGGGGATAACAACTGCCGGCATATAAGACTGTCCGTTGGCATCAGTACTGATTGAACCAACACTACTTTGACTATCGAGATGCCAGATCTCTGCCTCAAAGTTTGAGTCATCCTGCCAGGTACCAAAGCCAAAACAGCCTCCGCCACCAGGACCAATGGTGCAGGAAATTGATCCTGACTGTTCGGAACGTTCCGTAATACCATCCAGCCAGACAATATATTCGATACCAAATTCCTCAAGTTTTTGTGCGGCCACATCCATAGACATCAGCTGTTCCAGATGACCGGTTCGCATTGGCGCGGTGCGTGGTTCAAAGAAGGGAAACATAGCATCCAGGAATTCCTGTTCGTCTACAACGGTAATTGAGTTTTCGCCACGTGATACAACATCCGCGACACAACCGACAAAACTTTGTTCGGTTTCATAATTATTATTTTGACGTCTTCCGAGAATAACAATGGTCTCGTCTAGATTATTAATCGATGTTGAGCTTTGCCGGAATTCATCAATTTCAGTGGTGGTGCAACTGCAAAGAAAAAGCAGGACCGGTAGTATATAAGCCGGAATTGGCAGGGTGCTTTTGGTGAACAATGTAGGCTGTTTCATTTTGGAGTCTCTGAAGATGGTTTTACCCATTAATTGCTACCGATTACTTCATAATTACCTTAATCTTTTTTACTTTACCTTTGCCTGACTTTGCTAATTGAGCTGTCTGGTTATTTTGCTCGTCATTAGTCTTCACGTTGTGGGCACAACATTATTCTTTCATAACGTCTTGAGAGCGCAGCCACTCGTTAATTTCAGGAATATTGCTGAATCCCAGAGTAAAACTTGCCGCCAGGTCGCGCAGTGCTACATTGGCGGCATCGTTTACACCTGCATCCACTGACTGAAAAGTTTCCTCGGGAGATTTGCCATATGCCGTCATCACCCAGTCAGCAATATAGTCACCGTTGGACTGCGCCAGCCTCATATTATATTTGACCCAGATCTCGTAAACATTCAGACGGGTTTTCTGGGGTAATCCAACCTGGAATTCTTCAATGGCGGGAACAAACACCGCATCAATACCGCTCATGGATGCAGCACTCTCGATGCTGTCCAGTTGTATCACCTGTTCGAAGACTGCCGGCAGCATGGTATTAAAAAGCGCTATCTGTGACGCGCCGGAATTAATGATGTACTGATCATCGCCGGTGTTATCGTTGATCTCAATAAAGCTGTGGTTGCTGAAGGCTTCATCGTAATAAACGCCTACAGTAAGGGGCAGCTTTTGCACCAGCGGTGCAGGGAAAGTGCCTTCAATATTGATGGTTGTCGCTGAACAGGCAGTCAGCAACAGCACCATGGCTAGCAGGCTGTATTTAATACCCGCCAGTCTTCCAGCATCTGGATTCTGAAACACATGTCCTTTGATTAATTGCATCATTTGCATCATTTGCCATTGCCCACGACTATCAAGGGTTTTTGTCCGGAGGCTTTATAGTCTACTCCAGTTTATGTTTACATCAATATGCCGTGTTGAGTCATGGTTTCCTAGTAAAAATCATTAAGACCAACAAAAGTGCCGCCGTTTTTGCGCGCCAACTCACGCATCAGGGTGGCAAAGCGGATACCTGTGGACTGGTAGCGGTCCGGTTGTGAAAAATATACGGGAAAGCCGATACCATGGATTCTTACCAGACGATTTCCGTCGCTGTCCTCCACGTTTATCCGGTCTACGGTCTCAATCACATTTCGGATTGAGCCGCTGCCTGGGGGGAATTCATCGCCAAGCACATAAAGACTGATTTTTTTACCCGGGTCGTAGAAATTTCGAATTGCCGCGGTTATCCCTTCCACCGGGCTTGAATTACTAAACGGGTTCCAGGTGCGCAGGCGTTGCAGGATCGCCTGCCTGCGAGCCGGGGTATCCGGGATCCAGTCACCACGAAAGCTGGAAAACAGGTATTCGCCCATATCATTCATTACCTGGATGCCTTTAACTTCCGGATAGATATCCAGGGTATCCACCATCACTTCCAGCATACGCGACCAGCTGTAGTTGAACATACTGCCCGAGGTATCGATAAGAAATATGATGTATTCACTGTCAACGGGTACTCCGCCAACTGATTCGTTGAGCTGCATCTGATCCATATTGCTTTGCAGGCGCCGCATCTCATCAGTGAGTTGCTGACGGGCAAGGGCCATTTGTCCTTGCAGGATATCATCCTCGGTAGATTGCTGGCTGGTTGTATTGAACTCTCCGTTGAGAATGGATAACTCCCGGCGCAGGCGCGCAATCCTGTCGTCATATTGGGAGAGCTGTTCATGTTTGGCTGTGAGTTCACGGTTGAGAATATTGGTTTCTCCGCGAATCTCGAATAGCTGGCGTTGTAACTCAAGGACACTGCCTTGCATAGGCGTATCTGATATTTCAAGGGTAGTGGGGGTAGATGATTTGGTAATCATGATCAGCAGAATGATTGCACCAAACCCGCAAGACATCACATCCAGGAAGGAGACATTAAATGTTTCTGTAGTTCGACTTGCCACGCTTAATCCTTGTAACCCTTGTTTGCCTTGCTGCTATCCGGTCTTTTAATTTCGATTCTCTTCTATTCAATGCCTTACTTTCTTATGGCCAGTCA
>JAUHWU010000192.1 GCA_030427065.1 Gammaproteobacteria bacterium
ACGCTGGACTCAATTGAGGAAGGGGATGGCACCTTGCTGGATAACTCAATTATTCTTTACGGTTCCAATATGAGTAACTCCAACCTTCATGATCATTATCCTCTACCCAATGTACTGCTTGGCGGATCCGGCAGAATAAAGGGTGGCCAGCATGTCAGCTATGACAAACGTACGCCAATGACCAATCTGGTACTGACCATGCTTAACAAGGCCGGTGTTGAATTGGAACAACTGGGTGACAGTACCGGAATCATTGAACAGATATGAGACTTATCATGCGGTCAAAACCGGCCTTTCAGTTAATCAGCTCTTTGCTGGTGGTCGCCTGCGTCTTTACTAGCCAGTCCAGTAGCGCCCAACCATCCCGTGAACTGGCGCTGCTTGAAGCCGTCAAGGCGGGTGATCAGGAAACTGCCAGGGTATTGCTGGACGGTGCACAGAACATCAATACCGCCGAGGCAGACGGAACAACGGCCCTGCATTACGCGGTACTTAATAATCAACTTAACCTGGCAGCAGCGCTTATTCGCTCCGGAGCTGACGTTAATGCCCGAACCCGCTATGGCATTACCCCGATCTACCTCGCAGCACGCAATGGCAGCCGCTCGATGACGCAGATTCTGCTTAATGCCGGGGCCAGTGCCAACGAGGTGTTTAATGAAGGTGAAACCGTATTAATGACCGCCGCGCGCACCGGTGATGTTGATACAGTCAAGGTCTTGCTTGAGGCCGGCGCCGAGGTTGATGCCCGCGAAGACTGGCATGGGCAGACGCCACTGATGTGGGCAGCAGCGCAGAAACACGCCCCTGTAATTGCATTGCTCGATGAATATGGGGCGGATGTCAATGCCACTTCTTCACTGGAAGAGTGGGAGCGCCAGGTAACAATGGAGCCCAGGGACAAATGGTTACCCCCTGGTGTTATGACCCCGCTTCACTTTGCCGCGCGCGAGGGCTGCCTCGACTGTATTGCCACGCTTCTTGAATTGGGCGCCCAAATTGATGCCACTACACCCAAGGGAATTACCCCTTTACTGATGGCTATTATTAACGGCCACTACGATATCGCCTGGGCACTTATCGAAGCCGGTGCCGATATCAAGATTTCAGATGACACCAATCGCTCTCCACTGTATGCAGCCGTGCATTTTAATATCATGCCCGAATCCAATCGTCCGTCCCCCTATGTGATTCCCAATGAACATAGCGCATTTGACCTGATGAAAAATCTTCTTGAACGTGGCGCTGACGTTAACCAGCAGTTGAGCAGCATGATCCCTTATCGTCTGAAGCTGGACCGGGGTACTGATGGCATGCTGGTAGCAGGCACGACAGCATTTCTCAGAGCCGCTAAAAGTGCTGATATTGAGGCGATGGAATTACTGCTTGAATACGGCGCCGACCCTTCACTGCCCACTGAACAGGGTATTAATCCGCTGATGACGGCAGCCAATCTTGGCACCAAGGAATCAGACACTACCGGGCGCTACAAAACCGAAGCTGAAATTATTCGCGCCATTCAGATTTGCCTGGATCAGGGCGTGGATATCAATGCCATGGATAATTCAGGTCGCACGGCTATATTCGGCGCCGCCACTTTCGGCCTCACCGATGTTGTCCGTTACCTGCATGAGCATGGCGGCATTCTGGAATATGAAGACAAAAACGGCATCTCACCGCTTGAAGCCGCCATGGGTCAGGCCGGAGGATATGGGTTTGTCGGGATTGATGGCGTTTTCCATGAATCAACAGTAGCGCTTATTCAGCAATTACAGAACTGATTTTCAGCCAGTTTTCCTGAGACAGCGCTGTTATAATCCAGCTCATAACCCGTGCACAGGGCCGCCAGTCATTTAACCTGGCGAAAAGTAAAAAGTAAAAATAAAAAAGAATATAAGAATAAAAAAATAAAAAGGGGAATTAAGCAGTTGAACGCCATAAAAACCGTACTCGCCATGTTCATCATGGCCATGATCAGCGCATGCAGCTCGACAGGCCCCATGAACAATAACGCCCCCGAACGCTCTCTGGCTCCGCCTCCCGCCGCAACTGTTTTTGGCGAAGCGGTGCCGGTCACAGCCCATAAAGATCATCGCTTTTTACTGGAGAGTAATGACCCGCAACTGAGAACCAACAAACGCCTGGCCTATGATCTGTGGCGTACTGTACTCAATGCCGGCCAGGTCGAAGCAGCCGAGCGTTTTCTGGCCCCCGATTATATTCAGCACAATCCCACCGCACCCACCGGACTGGAAGCTTTCAAGCAAATATTCTCTTCTTTTGTTCCGCGTCAGGATGAAGTCCCGGACACCATCCAGAATCCGGTCGTTACCATCATCGCTGAAGGCGATCTGGTAATCATGGCCTTTGTTTCTGAATACCCGGAACCCGATGGCTTAGGCCGCACCTACACCTCTACCCACTTCGATATGTTCCGCATTGAAAATGGCCGCGTCGCCGAACACTGGGATTCCATTCAAATAAGCCCGGGACAGGACACGCCGGATTTTGGCAATGGCGGACCAGTCCCTGTGGTGGGTACACGGGGGCTTGCGCAACTGGATATGATTTATAACGATGATCCACAGCTGTTTGCCAACAAGCGACTGGCTTTTGATGTCTGGCGTCATATTCCTGAAGCAGGTCGTGAGGAATTGGCCGAACTATATCTGGATCCTGTGTATATACAGCACAATCCCAATGCGGCGACCGGTCGCGATGGTTTTGTGGAATATTTCTCCATGCGCCCGGACTCCCCCATTGAAACCACTCTGGAAGATCCGCTGGTGGCCATAGTGGCCGAGGGCGATCTGGTGGTACAGGTACTTCAGGAAGAAAGGCCCCATCCCAACAAGCCCGGCGAAATATATTATGTTGCCTGGTTTGATATGTTCCGGATGCACGACGGCAGGATTATTGAACACTGGGATACGGCCTCCAAGGGCGAATTACCAGCCTCCATGCAGTAAACCGTGAAGGGTTTGATAAACCTGCCCCGGATCCTCGGAAAAGCGACTTTTGGCTAATTCGGGCAACTAAATTACAGACTTTATCCTACTGAAATATATAGGGAAATCAGTGTAAATCAATTGCAGCAAAACGACACTTTGCTGGTAAATTGAAACAATCTGATTTACTCTCCGTTCTAAATAATTTTCCCTGTTTCCCGGAATCACGGAAAAGCCTCTGTAAGAAGCAAGGCAGTCAGAGCAATGATCGATATTCTTATTCAACTATCCCCGATATTCATTTATTTTGGTCTGGGCATTGTTCTCAAATCCGCCGGCATTGCCAACAACTCTCATGGTGAGTTCATGCTCCGCCTGGTGTTGATGGTGACACTGCCGCTGTTGATCGTTTCAACGCTCTCCATGACGCAGATGACCATGAACAAGGCTATTCTTCCGCTGGCCAATATCGCCGTCAGCTTCGCCTGCATGCTAATCACCCTGATAGTGATCAAGCTTTTATCCGTTGAGCGCAAACAGGCTGGCACCATGCTGGTCAGCACCATGATTCTCAACAATACCTATATGTTCCCGTTTATCCTGGTGGTCTATGGCAGCGATGCCTTTGCCGATGCCATCCTGTTTGACTTTGGCAACGCCTTGTTGATGTCAACCTACGTCTACGCGCTTGCCTTCAAATATGGGGGTGAAGAAAACCATGGCATGACAATGCTGTTAAAAATGGTCAAATCGCCCATGATATGGGCCATTGTTGCCTCTATCGCACTGGCTGTGATTGGTATTCCCCTGCCCCAACCCGTTTTTGACATGATCAATCCGCTGGCCCAAATGACTGCTCCCCTTATCCTGATCACGCTGGGTATTTATTTCACACTGGATATAAAAGAGCTAAAACTGGTGGGGCTTACGGTCTTTGTGCGCATGGGTATGGGCCTGTTGTTTGGTATCGCCATCGCCAACTATCTTGGCTTTGGAGAAACCACTTTCATCGTGGTTGCCTTGTGTGCAGCCGCGCCGGTGGGTTTCAATGCGCTGACCTTCTCTTCAATCGCCAAGCTGGATACCGCTCTTGCGTCCAGCGCCGTCTCCATCTCAATCCTCGCCGGCCTCATATATATCCCCTTGCTCATGCTGTATTTCGGGATTCCCTGAAGCCAGGCCCCGGTCAATTCCGAAACTAACGAACCCCTGTCAAGCACCCAATCAGGCTTGCTTTTTGAGCCGTTACGCAGCACTGAAAACAGCATTTTCCTCAATTTTGCCCACTTAATTTCGCGTTTTTTCCCTGTCATCACTTATCCAGAGCGATAATTTCCGGGGCTGAACCTGCTTCAATTGAACCCATGCTCGGAAATTCATAAGTGTGACGGTGTACAAGCAATGTGATTTTTTCCTTGCATTTCCACCAATACTGTAAATACAATGCCTTACAAATCGTATTTGTGACACCACAGTAATTAATGATTTTATCTTATTGATATATATAAGGTTGTTAATTCAAGTGTTGTCACTCTCTTTTCTGGACTGTTCTT
>JAUHWU010000193.1 GCA_030427065.1 Gammaproteobacteria bacterium
GATTCAGCGCCGTGATGGCACCTGAATCATCACGCACCGGGGTGTAAATTTCCACAGTCTGCATCTTGTTGGAAAATTCGAACTGGGAATGTGCCATCCAGGGCTGGATATTGGAGGTCCAGCTGATCACCACATCGCCATCCCAGAAACCAATGGTTTCGCCATACCAGCGTGGCACATCCTGGCCAAGACGGGGAATGGCGCCCTCGGTATTAAATTCCCGGCCAAAATGCACCTGGGTGATAAAGTTTCTGGCGACGCCGGCAAGGATTTCAAAAATATCCGGCGTCACGATGATGGTATGGTTTTGCATCAGGGTGGAGGCAAAGTGCCAGCGACGCATGAAGCCTTCCGGCCAGCAATACTGGGAAGGCCACTGTGATTGGCCACGCGACTGATGGTAGGCCTCCTGCACAACCCGTTTCTGGTATTCAGGGGTCAGGAAAGAAAGCACGGTGGGGATCTGATTCACCATCATGCCGTACCAGGTACCCTGCAATCCTCCCGGGCCACCTTCATCCCAGAAATAGCGCCCACTGATATCGCCTGGCACGGTGGCATAGGTATGTTTTGTTGGGCCGCCACGGCTTCGGGTTTCGGCCATCAGGGCTTCATAGTGCTCCTGAGCCGTATTAAATTCATAAGGGCTGATTATTGATTCCCGTGGATAATCCCGGTCACAGAATCCCCAGGCAGCTGTCAGGGGCGGGTTGTCACCGCCCATGTTAGGCCCCGGATAGGCACCGCCCTGGGCTTCCAGAGCAAAGCCGGAATTGCAGCGCCAGTAGCGCGGATCCATCCAGTAGTCCATGTCCTGATAAAAATCAGTGGTAGTAAAGATGTCTATGGGGAGGGGCTCGACGTTATCGGGTACATCGCCATTTTGGGCCGCCACTGCCTCAAAACCAAAAAAGTTGACTGGACCTACAATTTCATAATCCTGCGCATCGGCAATGGGGGCACCCCGGCCAACACTGTCAAAGCCGATATCCGGCATGGCCTGAGCCATGGCCTGCTGTGTAGAAGAAAGCAGGGTGACAGACAGCAGGGAAAAAGAAAGCAGGGTAGCAGTGAGCAGGGAAAAACCGTGTCCCGGTGTCGTTATTCCTGGCAGATTTCGCATTGTGGTTCTCGGGGTATTCATTGAACTTCTCTCTTTTTACGTTTTGTTTTAAATCTGGTTTGTCTTGATTCTGTCATTTCAGCAACAGGTTTAAGTTATCACAATCGAAACCTGCGAAGAAATGCCGTGGAATTTTTTAACTTAACTCGATCAGGGGCGCAGGGGCCGGCACGCCGAGTATCATATCGGCGGCTTTTTCAGCAATAGCGACGACACTGGCATTGGTATTGGCGCCTGGCACGCGTGGATAGATAGAAGCATCGGCTACGCGTAAACCTTCAGTCCCGTGCACTTTCAATTCAACATTGACGACATCGTTGGCACCATTACCCATGCGACAGGTTGAACCGGGGTGATGGACGGTGGCCAGGGTATCGCGAATATAATCCTCCAGCGTGTCGTCATCATGCACTGCCGGTCCCGGCATGCGCTCATTGGCCTGATAGGGCGTAAAGGCACTCATGCCAAAAATCTTCCTGGCCAGATTCAGACCGCGCTTCAGGGTTTCAATATCATTTTCGGCACTGCCCAGCGCAGGGTCAATCAAGGGGGCGGCCAGCGGATCATTGCTCGCCAGACTCACTTTGCCCCGGCTTTGCGGATACAGGCAAACTATGCTGATGGCAAAGCCATGCCCCAGGGGAATGGGAAAAGGTTTGGGGTTACGACGGGCTGGCTGAAACACCACCTGAATATCAGGACGGTCGAGATTCGGCAGGGAACGAATATAGGCATTGGTTTCAAAAAGATTGCTGGCCATTGGACCTGTGCGAAATAAACAGTATTGCAGGAACTGCACAATATCCCGTGGCAATGCTTTCCACGACAGCGCATAGGAGGTGCTGTTGCGCATATCCATGGCGACAAAGCTGGCGGGATGATCATGCAGGTTTTTGCCAACACCGGGCAGGTCATGCACCAGGGCCACACCCACATCCTGCAAATGTGAGGCCTCGCCAATACCTGAGTTAAGCAAAAGGTGAGGTGAGTGAAAAGCGCCCCCACAAACAATCACTTCCCTCTCTGCAGAGAATTGAATGATGCTGTCGTCGCGCAACACCTCAACACCGATGGCCTTTTTTTCCGCAAATAATATTTTGCGCGTCGCCGTTTCTATCATGACTACCAGGTTGGGTCGATTTTTCATGGCCGGGCGCAGGTAGGCACTGGCGGTGGAAACCCGTTTGCCTTTCCAGATGGTGCCCTGACGAAAGCCATACCCTTCAGGATAGGCGTAATTAAAATCCTCGCAGGCGGGAAATCCCAGTTCCGCCATGGCACTGTTGAACGCCTTGCACAGACGATTGGGTTTGGGAATGAAGCTGACGCCCATAGGGCCATCAATACTGTGGTAGGGCGAATCCCCGTATTCCGGGTTGTGCTCGCTGCGCAGGAAATAGGGCAGCAGGTCTGCATAACCCCAGCCGGGATTCCCTGCCAGGGCCCAGTCGTCATAATCCAGTGCGCTACCACGGTAGTAGGCCATGCCATTAATGGAGCCGGAGCCGCCGATGACTTTGCCGCGGGGTAAAGGGACTTCACGATTTTTGAGTGCAGCCTGTGGCACGGTTTTCAGTCCCCATCCCAGTTTGGGATTCATGATGGCCGCACCGACACCGGCAGGAATGGAAATAGTGGGGTGCTTTTCAGAACCGCCGGCTTCAATGAGGCAGACGCGATGCGCGGGATTTTCACTTAATCTGGCAGCAAGGACGCAGCCGGCAGTACCGGCACCGATGATGATGTAGTCAAAGCGTTGTTGAAACGCGTGAGTGGATTCAGGCATGGATTCTGGCAAGGGATTTCCGAGTAAATTGTTAAAGGAACCTCAGATTAAATATGAGCACACTGAAACTATTCATATTTAATCTGAGGTTCCTTAATGTTATGGTCTGTGCGCTTCAATCAAAACTAAAATATAGACAGTTATTTTGCGCTGTTATCAGAGCAATGCGCAATATAACAAAAAGGAGTGATTTTGGAACTCAAGCAGACAATTTCGGCCCGTGGCCACAGCTTTTCTTTGGGGGGACAGTTTGAGCCCGAATACCAACCGGTGGTGGATGCCTTCATTGAGAACTTCAAACTGGAAGATGAAATAGGGGCCGCCTGTTCCATTGTGAGAGAAGGCAAAACCGTGGTGGATATCTGGGGCGGTTGGCGTAATGGGGCCATGGATGATCCCTGGGATGCCGAGTCTACCGTGTGCATGATGTCAGTGGCCAAAGGTATTACCGCCATCTGCTTCAATATGCTGATGGACCGTGGCCTGATCAATCCGGGTGATCCCGTCATTAAATACTGGCCTGAATACGGGCAAAATGGCAAGGAAGCCACCCTGGTGAAACATTTCCTCGATCATACCGCGGCTGTGCCGGTGCTAACCACCAATCCACTGTGGCCGGGCGCCATGTTTGATCGAGAAGCCATGATCCATGCTCTGGAAGAGCAGGAACCGCTCTGGGAGATCGGCACTAAAGCGGCTTACCACGTGCATCATCAGGGCTTTCTGCTGGGTGAAATTATGCGCCGGGTAACAGGCATGACAGTTGGGCCTTTCCTGAAACAGGAGGTCAGCGATCCCTTAAACGCGGAGTACTATATCGGTGGGATGAGCGAGGAAGAACAGTCCCATGTGGCCCAGGTGATGCCAAACATGGACGCCAAACTGTTTGCGGCCAAGGACGGAAGCGATCAGACCTCACTGCGGGCACTGGCTTTCAAACAAAATCCTGATGAGCCCTGGGCAGTGACCATGAACAAAAAAGAGTGGCGCGAAGTGGAAGTGGCCAGTGGCAGTGGCCACGGCAATGCCCGTGGTGTGGCACGCATCTATGGTTGTCTGACCAATGGCGGCATGGATGGGGTGACATTGATGAGCAAGGAAGGCCTGGAAACCATGATTACCGAACAGCACAATCAAACCGAAGGTCTGCAGGAACGCCCCTACCATCAGGCCCTGGGAGTCCTGTTAAATACTCCCGAAGCGGTTTATATGGGTCCCAATATGCGCAGCTTCGGTCATCACGGCATCGGCGGCTCAATCGGTTTTGGCGACCCGGATGCCAAACTGGGCTTTTCCTATTGCTGCAACAAGATGCATGCAGTGGGGACCAATGGACCGAGGGCGGCGCGGTTGATTGATGCGATGTATGAATCCTGGTTACAAGAGGGATAAAGGAAAAAGGATAAAGGATAAAGGTGGGCGGTGCAGGGAGGCCAGTCGGATGCAGGAGACAGGATACAGGATGCAAGAGGGAGGCTGGTATTTTTGTTTTTGGAGTTTGGGATTCAGGGGGCATTTTTGGAAACACTTGTTGGGGCGGCGAGGTTTTCTGTAGGTCGGATAAGGACT
>JAUHWU010000194.1 GCA_030427065.1 Gammaproteobacteria bacterium
GTCTGTTGACCAAAGTCCTTGATCTTGTTCTGTTCAATGTGATCTTGGTTTTCTGACACAATGTCAGTTTCTGGTTGATTCTCAGGGATATTGCGCGGTAAAGATACAACCGGTAATTCAATATTGGTTTTCTGTGCCGCACGTACCTGTTGTTCGATTAAATCATAACAGGCATAACGTCTTGTATTGTCTGTCATGGCCATACAAGGACCAATATCAACATAGACACTGTTTGTCTGAGACAAAACAGAGGTGAACGTTGAAAGCATGAGCATAAATATAATGGAAAGTTTTTTTAACATGGTTTTGCTTTTATTGTAATTACCAGTGGAAAAACAGAATAAACCAGCAGCATGACTAACTCAACACATACTGCACAGTTATATCGGGATTAATACTTACAAGGCGAAACTGTTTCTTATAAACTGGGTAGCAATCCATTTTTGTCCATCAATGGGCGGCCTGCCTGCATGCAGTGTACGTAAATCCGAGCGGCCATTTTCCAGTGCATTAACGAAAAATATCCCCTCCCCCTTGCTACCATGATGACTGATATCAAGTTCGGGAAACACAGTCTCTCCACCCTTATAACTGTCATTCAGATAAATAATAAAGGTGATAATTCGCTGTCCCTGTTCACGAATAACTTTTTCATAATCAGGCGTATTGGGATCAATAAAATCATAATGTTCAGAGATTTGTTCACCACTGGCATAGTGTAATACGGTTGCGGCTTCAAAATTTCTGAAATTAATTCCGGTGCTGGCAGCCATGCGCATCTGGATAAGAAGATTAACCAGATCCGTTTCAACCATATTAAAAATGGCCGCGCTATTAGTGCGGGTATGACTTTCAGTAACGGTTCTTTTGACCGAGTCATAGACCTGGGCACGGGTTAAGCGCCCCTGGGCTTTTCTTATTAACCATGCACAGACATCATCGTTTACAAATTCCGGGTAGGTTTTTATCAATGGATCTTCACTGAGAGTATTTGAGGCAGGTGGAGTAGACCAGTAGTCGAAATCTACTGAAGCAGCCAATTGTAACCAGTAATCCGGATCATCTTCTTCAGTCTTTCCGGAACTGGCTAATTCGCGGGTCGACGCTATTGCCAGCAACTGGATTCTTGCATCTTCCCATTGATTAGCTGCGGAAAGACGCAGCGCATTCAAGGCCTGACGCCAATCCTGTTTTACATACATTCCTAAAGCAAACAATACGCTTAGCACTGCAAGCGCCTCCGGGCCTCCAGCTTCTGCAGCCTCGACGATATAACCAACGCCTTCTTTGGGGAGACTGGGTGCCCGGTCTCCCACAATCATTCGTTTCCCAAGGCGTGTTTTGGCTTCAATGTCTCCTTTATCAGCGCTGGCAACAAGTATATTTATTGCCTCCTGATGGCTTCCCTCGGCATCGAGTTGATCTGCTTTTGTTACTGCTTCAGAAAAGTCCATGTTCGACCAGAAATTGAACCAAAGGAATGAGCATAGTTTACCTACTTATGCATTTCAATTTTCTTGTAGTATATTTTTTTGCTATTTGCTTTATTGTAAGTAATGTAAAAAAATGTATATTCTAAAAATTAAAATGTAATTTGGCTATTATATATCCAAATTCCGGAAAGGATATTCCATGGGGAGTAAATCGTATTTTTCTCGAACAATCGAATCACTCATGTGCGCCTGTCTTTTCATTTTTTGTGGAAACATACTGGCTCAGCATGACACCTATGCAACATCCACACGCTATCAATTTGAACAGATAGTACCTGTAAAGATTGACACGCCACCACGCCCGGCAACACGTTTTGGTCCGGGACCGGAAGGCTGGGTAAAAGTGCGATTTACCATCAACGCCGATGGCAGTACATCCAATATTGATGTACTTGATGTCATGCCCTCCGGATTTTCAACAGACAGCACTATCAAGACAATTGAAACCTGGACTTTCGAACCTGCGATCATCAACGGTACCGCAATTGACTGGCATAATAATATTGTCACAGTCACGTTTGACTTACCTGAAATTCCAAACATCTCCGGACCACAATTCACGACCCCTTATAATGAAGTGCAAAAGCTTATAAATGAGAACCGTCTGGACCCGGCTGCGAGACAGGCCAATGAGAATCTCAAAACGTCTACTTACAGTCTACATGATATCGGTCTAGGCAATATGCAACTGGGAGTCGTTGAAATGCAGCGCCAGGATATGCATCATGCTTATCGTGCAATTACCCGTGCCACCTTGCCTGAAGTCAGCCAACTTACCAATGAAGAATTGGATATCGCGCTTCAATATCGTTTTAATATCGAGATATCACTTGGTCGTTATTTTGACGCCCTTGAAAGTTATAACAGACGCCTGAATCTTGTAACCCTTGATACTAATGACATTATGCATGAGCAGGCTGAGCAACTTCAGCTGGCCCTGGATCAGGGACTTACACTAAACAGCAAAGCCAGGATTCTTGAGAAAGACAGTGGCTGGTTTTTCATTCCTTCCAGGCGGACATTTACCATTGCTGATGTGAAGGGGAAGCTCGATTCGATTGATGTTGTTTGTAATATGAAAATCATAAGCCTGGAGTATCAAGCCAACGTGGAATGGGCACTCCCTGAAACCTGGGGGGATTGTTCTGTTACTGTAATGGGCAACCGAGACACAACATTCAGTTTTTATGAATTTCAGGAATAAACAAGCACTACAGGATAAAGTATTACCTGCCTGCTTGCCGTTCATCAAAAATTCTCATACTTCCCGTACGATGACATCTTCATGGGTTTGCTGGCGCTTTTTTTGCAGAGCTTTTTGTTGCCGTGTTTCCTCTTCACTGCTACTGGAACCTCCTACCCACTTATCCATCAACAGGCAGGCCACCAGGTCTCCGGCAACATTGACCGCTGTTCTGCACATATCCAGTATGCGGTCGACCCCCAGTAACAGCGCTATACCCGAGGCAGGAATACCCACCGTACCAAGCACCATGGCAAGAATTACGATACCGACTCCCGGTGTTGCCGGTGAACCGATACTGGCGCCTACGGCTACCACTACCAGTAACATCAGGGCACTGGCACTCAGGTCAATACCATAAACCTGGGCCAGGAAAATAGTGGCAACACCCTGGTACAGCGCGGTGCCATTCATGTTAATGGTCGCACCAATGGGAATAACAAATTCGGCAATGGATGGCCTGACATTGAGTTTGTCTTCAGCGGTTTTAATCGTTAATGGCATGACGGCGGCCGAACTGGAGGTTGAAAATGCCAGTAGCAGCAATTCTCGGGAGTTTTTGACAAATGCCAGAGGATTGTGATGGGTCAGTAAAAAAATAATGGCCATGAAACCAATAAAAATAATGAACAAGCCAAGCAATACTGTCATCACATAGATCGCCATACCCAGCAGGGCTTCCAGTCCGATCCTCGATATAAGTTGTGCCATTAATCCAAACACAGCGACCGGTGCCAACAGCATTGCCCCTCTGACTATGGTCATACAGACTTCCTGTAGTGATCCCATAAACTCCAGCAGTGGGCGTGCTCTTTCGGCGCTGGTCATGAGCAGGGCAATACCAAAAATTACGGCAAAAATGACTACCTGTAACATCTGGCTTTCCACCATGGAATTGAGCGGGTTAGCCGGAAACATATTAATGACCACCTGCGGCAGCATGGCAAAATCAGGCGCGCTTGCCGCATTGACTACCGGTTCATCGAGACTGATTTCAAGGTTACTCAATAAAGCAGAATCAATGTAATTACCCGGTTTGATGATTAGTGCCAGGTAAACTCCAATCATGATGGAGAGCGTCGTGGTTAGAACGAAAAAAATAACCACGGACAGGCCAAGCTTTTTTAACTGCTCAACATTTTCAGTGGCCGCCAGACCTCGAATAATGGAGGCAAACACCAGTGGTACCACAATCATCTGCACCAGGGTCAGAAACAACTGCCCTGGAAAGGCCAGCCAGTTGCCCAAAGTGGCTGCCGTGCTGGCGTCCAGCCATCCCATTGAGGGCCCGGTGAGAATGCCTACCAGGATGCCGGCAACCATTCCCAGCATGACCTTCAGCCACAACTGGCCGGCAATCAGCCGGGCCAGGTGATCGTTCATGGCCCGCAGTGGGCGCGGATATAGAAATTGCAGAGCTTTCATGAGGATTCCATCCATGCTTTAACCGACAGTCTACTTGATCCTGAAATATAATTTTTAATTCAAATTAATTAGCGGACTGACAAATAGGGTAATATTTCTCCCCATGATTTCATCAATTGGAAATTTAATCGGCGGCCTTGGCCTTCTTCTCATCGGTATGGGGCTGATGACGGATGGTCTCAAGCTGGCTGCCGGCAATACCCTGCGCGATATCCTTGCGCTGTGGACCAATACTCGCGCGCGCGGACTTTTCTCCGGATTCCTGATCACAGGCATTGTGCAAT
>JAUHWU010000037.1 GCA_030427065.1 Gammaproteobacteria bacterium
ACCCGGCGGACGCGGTGCGTCTGGAGGAGATGCTGAGGAATCAGTACTACCGGTATTGGCAAATCAGGAAGAGATTCCTCTGGCTATGTCAGAAGAAATCAAGGAAGGCATCGTGGAAATCTATGCCCTGATGGCACAGCGGGATCCGGATAAGGCCCTGAAGCAGCTAACCCGACTGATGCGAAAAGATTACGGTACGGTGTTTGATTTTGCCATCGCCAATGAATTGCATGCCAATATATTAATGACCCAAAATGAACTTTTTGAAGCACTGGAAGCAGTCCGTCTGGCCACCATGACCTACGAAGGTCCGCAGGGGGACACACGCTACTTCCTCACAGATGATGCCCTTGAACTGGCCCTGAAAAGAAAGTTTCTGCTGGCAATGTCAGTGCGCCAGAATCAGCTGGCCTGGAATACCTATGAAGAACTGAATAACAAATTTGAAATCGCTGATGATGATCCCATCCATGAACAGGCTACACAGGTCAAAGGCTTGCTGGACTCACCTGATCCCCTGCAACTGATTACTAAAATTGTTGATGAACAATGGACCTATAAACCGGCACGGCGCATTTTTACCATCACCAATGTGGATGGCAGATTGACCGAGATTGAGGCCAGATGCGAGCGTCGCAACCTCGAGTTGAAGTATCAGGAAAATGTAGACTGGACCCTGCCCGACTCACTCGGTGAGTGTGAGCTGGACTTCAAAGGCAGAGACGGTACGCAGTTTGTGGTTTACGAGTTCTCTGAATAGGCAGTATTACTATTTGATAACAGCAGCTGGCACAGCAGAAAAAGGCGATACTTCAGTAT
Organism: Gammaproteobacteria bacterium; assembly: GCA_030427065.1. Lineage (GTDB taxonomy): Bacteria > Pseudomonadota > Gammaproteobacteria > Pseudomonadales > Pseudohongiellaceae > Eutrophocola. The sequence goes on from JAUHWU010000037.1 coordinate 820, forward strand.
CGCCTTTTTATTCAGCAATTCAGCCTCGATAATTTATTCTCTAAAAGCACCCTTTTATCCATTTACCGGTTTTCTTAAACCTCAATTTTTACTCAACGCTATTATCGTTATAATGGCTTTCACGAAAATCTGATCATTCATATATGCAGTCTTAACTGGCTGCTCTTTAAAAAAAGGAATGCTTCTCATCCCTATGAATTTATTTCGAGTTACCGCCATCTCCCTCCTCTTTCTCTTAAGCGGCCAGCTTGCCGCACAAATCGATCAAAATCAGGAAGGTGCCTGGTATATGTATATGTGGAGTCATGAAAATACTGACACCGGCTTTGGCGTACAGGGCGACATTCAGCATCGTAACTGGAAGCCTGCCCAGGACCTTGAACAATTACTTATCCGTGGCGGTCTCACCTGGCGGCCGCAGGACAGTGCTGTCAAATATACACTGGGTTATGCCCATATTACCTCCGGCGCCTTCGGGCCCAGCAATGACAAGAGCGAGGAAAACAGAATTTACCAGGAGGCACTGGTCAATCAGCGAATGGGCAATAAATGGCTGCTCACCCACCGCTTCAGGCTCGAGCAACGCTGGGTAGATGGGCAGGATTTTCGCAGTCGTTTGCGATATTTTCTTGCCCTGAATTATCCATTCAATAAAGACAGTCTGGAACAGGGCGCTTGGTACCTGTCCTTATACAACGAGCTGTTTGTGAACCTTAACCGGGATATCGGCAATAACCGTGAAGTGGATTACTTTGACAGAAATCGTACCTATGCCGCACTGGGCTACAGCGTGCTGGATAATCTGCGTCTGCAGTTTGGCTATATGTGGCAGGAAAGCAAGAACTTCGGTAAGGGACAATACCAGTTAAATCTGATTCACAGCTTTTAAATTGTGCTACAAGCCGTTTTTAATAGTCGGTTATAGCTTCTGAATCACAAGTTATTGCGCTGCTGCAGGTGTCTTATGCCCCAGCAAACGTTTTGTGACCATGCCCGCCGTGATTGCTCCATTCACATTCAGCGCGGTGCGAGCCATATCAATAAGCGGTTCGATAGAGATCAGCAATGCAACGACGGTAACCGGAAAGCCCATCGCCGGTAATACTACCAAAGCTGCATTGGTTGCACCGCCACCTACGCCAGCTATACCAAAAGAACCAATCGCGATGATCAGCAGCAGACTGGTAATAAACCCCACATCGATTTCCACGCCCATGGTGGGCGCAACCATCACCGCCAGCATGGCAGGATAAATACCCGCGCAACCATTCTGCCCTATGGTGGCACCGAAAGAAGCAGAAATATTGGCTATCGGTGCGGGTATCTTTAACTCTTCTATCTGGGCACGAATACTTAGCGGAATAGATGCGGCAGAGCTACGGGTAGCAAAAGCAAAGGTCAGTACCGGCCACACTTTCCTGAAATAACCGGGCACATTGGTGCCAATCAAGCCGAGGATGATGGCATGAACGCCGAACATAATGACAATGGCAATATATGAGGCAATTACAAAACTGATCAGCGTCAGAATCGCATTGCCATCGGAACCGGCAATAACCCGTGTCATCAGGGCCAGCACACCGTAGGGTGTCAGATTGATTACCAGTTTGACGAATCTCATCACCACCGCCTGGGTGGTATCAACGAAACTGCGAATACGTTCCCCGTGGGTCTTGTTTTCTTCAGCCACCAACAAGGCCGCTATGCCGAACAGTAACCCAAAAATCACCACCGCAATAATGGAGACGTCGCGACCACCACTGAGATCCTGGAAAATATTACTGGGCACAAAACTGACTATCAATTGTGGAATGGTAAGCTCTGCCACACTGACCTGACGCAAAGCCAACTCCTGAGCCTTGGCGAGTTCCTCGGCTCCACTGGTCAGGTCACCGGCATTAAGCCCGAACACCGTTGCCATCAGAACACCCAGCAGCGCGGCAATCATGGTAGTGATAAGCAACATGGAAACAACAGTGCCACCGATACTGCCCAGGGATTTAATTTCCTCAACCTTGAGCACCGCGGCAATCATGGTGATCAATACCAACGGCATGATGATAAGACGCAGCAGATTGACATAGACATTAGCGATGACATTGGTCCACTCCAGCGTAGCCTGCACCACCGCCGTGTCAAAACCAAACACCAGCTGCAGGTAAAAACCAAACAAGCTGCCTGCCAACAGACCGATAAGTACCCGGCGTGAGAGACTGGATTCACCCTTGCCCAGCCAAACCAGCAGAAAAAGTAGAGCCGCAAAAATGATCAGGTTGAGAATAAAGAAAGGGGACATGTGTTCGCTCTTTGCAAGGGAATACTCAAAAAATAGCGATATCGCTTTTGCCAAAATTACAGCATTCGCAATTATTGCAAAAACAGCAACATCACTAATCAGGAATTTCCAAAATCAGGAATTTCCAATTGACCTGGATTTTTTATTCTATGCTTTAACAGCAAGGAACTGAACCCACTAAAGCAGGTTCAGTTCCATCAAAGCGCTCGTCACGGTGCTTATTCGCCCGGATTATTCCGGCGCCTTATTGAGCCCGGCATATTCAAACAGCACAGTCGCTATGGATTTTTCCTGCCCTGCCATGCCATAGGTATTGCCGGCTCCTTCAATCACATAATATTCATTGGCCGCATGGGCATTACCGCCAGCGCCGACAGATCCAGAAGCGATGGGAATATCGAGAACATCACCGGCAAACAGATAGGCAGGCCAGTAGCCACCAAGAATAGACGGATGACTGATGGGCTCATCAGGGGTGACACCAAAAATTTCGCGCATGTCATTCACCGCATAGGCCAGATCATTGTCATAGGTCATCTTGGCCCAGGGCACGTCACCGACAATATTGATTTCCACGTCCTCAAAGCCATGCTTGTCGAGGTGTTTGCGCAGCAGGTTTACAATTTCCAGACCATCCTGATTCGGTACATAGCGGAAGTTATGTTTGGAGACAATTCGATTTGGCAAAATGGCGCCGGAGCCACCTTCGAACATATTGCCGCCCCAGATACCATCAAGATTCATTGATGTGCCAGCGCGAGCCATTTTCGCCACTTCATAGGGATCATCGGAAATAAAGCGGGCTACACCTGAATTTTTAGCCATAATTTCCAGATCCATGCCTTCTGCCCTTTTACGCAAAGAGGCTTCCTCTTCTTCCGTAAGCGGCTCAATGTCCTCGTAAAAGCCATCAATCATGACCCTGTTGCCGGTTTCATCCACCAGGGTATTGAGCATTTTGATGTGACGCCAGGCTGGTGCATCCACCTGTCGCTTGCGTCCGCCATGAATATTGCTATAGGTAGGACCTCGACCCCAGGCCTCGCCGCTGGTGATCAGTTCAACAAACACACACCCTTCGGAAGAGCCATAACCCCACATAACATCCACCCCTTCAAAAAGCTCGGGATTGTCACGCACAAATTTACGATAACCGATGGACATACGTTCTTCGTCACCCTCGGCTACAAAGACAAGATTAACCGGGAGTTTGCCGGTGACCGCCTTGATTGACATCATGGCATTCAGAAACGCCATCTGCCCACCCTTGGAGTTGCTGGCACCTCGACCAATCAATACCTTCGGATAGGGCGCCTGTTCCACCAGACGTGCTTCGAACGGCGGGTAATTCCAAAGATCGGGCTGGGTAATTGGCATGGTGTCATACATCCAGTACACCACCATGGTCTTCTCGGCTCCTTCATCACAGTGAGCATAGACCACCGGATTACCCTGCTGCCCCCATTCGGTGATACCAACATCGTAGACATCTGTTTTCTGGCAACCCAGCTGGTCAAAGAAACCTTTCACCATAAATGCTGATTCCTGTATGCCTTCACCGGTGTTGGAGATACTCGGTTGCTGAATCCATTTTTGAAGATTGATCACGTGCTGATCAATGTTCTCATCAATATAGGAGAAAATCTGTTTCAGGTCTTCCGAGTGCACCAGGCTCATATCAATTTCGCGCTCGGTGTCACCGTTAGGTCGAATACCCAGTGGCTTGTTAGGATTAACAGCCGTGGCCGGGGCTGTCATGGCTGTCGAAGCACTTGATTGTACTGCACTACTTTGCGGTTCTTCACTGCAGGCGCCAAGCAGCAGAGCGCTGCTCATGACTGCGATTGAAAGACAAAGACGTTTTGGGTTGGACGCAGGGTTCTTCATTGGTTTCTCCTGAAAAGTTGCAGTAGGTGAGCACACAAAATTTGTAGTGAAAATGGCAGTTAGCTCAAAATCTGCCTGTGAATAATTACCTGCTCAATGGCAAGGACAAATTTCTGTTTTGCTCAGTTCAGGCATTAACATAAAAATCCTGCATGAAACGTACCATTTACCAATAATGCTTCGGATAATTTCCCCGGGAATTGGGGAAGTGAGAAAAAATGCTTGGAATACATCGACTTTCAGAAAAATGGCGCAGCTTAAGATCAATAATCAGTTGCGGAAATTGCACACCGCAATCACTTTAAATGAACCTGGCGTGACCCAGAATTGAACAGTAGCGGATTTAAATGGCGCATAGGAGACAATATTTTTCAGGATCCTTCTACTCTTGAGCGTCACGCTTTTAACACATAATTAAGGCATGCCTTACGAGATTTACATGCACTAAATCAGCACGAAAACCCCTATAAAGGCACAAAAACAGTCATCCAATGGCTGTCTCAGTGCCTTGTTGAATTACAAAAGTATTCAATAATTTCTATATAGAATAATAAGTTAGCCAGTAACTTACGAACCCGATAAAGACTTTTCACTAATGGCATAGAAACTGCACTGCAACTTCAGTCAGTTATTGTATCTGCGCTTGCTAAGTCCCGAAAAGCGCGCATTGACTTCACTGGCATAAACACAAACGTGTTGACTGGGCCGTACGCTGGAGCTTTTCGTGCATCGCAATCCTGTTTTTTATCCAGGTCTGAATTTACGTTTTCCCTGTCGCCATAGACAGTGGCTGCAGTCCCCTTACAAACTATTAGTCTGGATAATCGCCGGACAAAGTGTTCTTATGGGCCTTATGATGCCTGCCCATGCACAAATCATCATGAATGATAAAGTCGTCACCATTCCCAGACTGGAAGGTGAACTGCTTATTGACGGCATACTCGATGAACCGCAATGGCAACAGGCAATGCTGGTAGAGGATCTACATCAATATTCACCCTATGAATATTCAGAACCTTCAGAAAATACCAAAGTGTGGATTTTCTATACTGAAACCGCGCTTTATGTCGCCAGCTTTTTTGAGGAACAAGACCCGGAACTTATCTCTGCCAATGTCATGCGTCAGGGTGAAGGTCTGACAGCCGATGATATATTTTCAGTGATACTTGACCCTTATCTGGATCGCCGCAATGGCTATCGCTTTACCGTCAATCCAAATGGTGTGCGCTGGGAAGGTGTTTACCAGAACGTGACAGACATCAGTGGTAACTGGGATGGTATCTGGCAGGCCGACGCCAGAATTGTTGAAAATGGATGGTATAGCGAAATGCGAATTCCCTATCAATCCATCTCTTTTAATCCTGACTCTGATGCCTGGGGCATCAATTTCAGGCGTGAAATTCGCAGAAACAATGAAGGTATTGCCTGGGTAAGCCGAAACCGCCAGCTTAACCCAAGTATTTCAGGCACTATCAACGGCTTGCAGGATTTACAGCAGGGACTGGGACTCGATATCGTCCCCTCAATTACCGTACGCGAAGACAGAATATTTGGTCCGCTCGCATCAAGTGAGCAGAATTTTGAACCCTCTCTTGACGCCTTCTACAAAGTGACTCCGGCACTTAATGCATCCCTGACCATTAACACCGATTTTTCAGCCGCAGAAGTGGACAGTCGTCAGGTTAACCTGACCCGCTTTAATTTATTTTTCCCTGAGCGTCGCGATTTTTTTGTTCGTGAAGCTGACATTTTCGAATTTGGCCAAATTGGCGGAGGCCGCAGCAGTGAAAGTGGCGGCGGCAATCCAGCGGTGCCTCGTGCCGCCTCTGAAAATGCCAGGCCGATTTTCACAAGGCGCATAGGTCTTAGCGCTAACGGCTCGCCAGTGGATATCAATTTCGGTGGCAAACTCAGTGGGCGTATTGGTGACTGGAGTGTAGGAAGCATGATTGTCAGTCAGGGAGAAGACGAAGCTACCGGAATAGAGCAGCGCGATATTTTTGTCGGCAGGGCTGTTTTAAACGTTCTCAATGAATCACAGATCGGCGTCATAACCACTACCGGAGCTCCCCAATCGAACAATGATAATTCCCTGATGGGCATGGATTTTCGCTATCGTAATTCCAGCCTGCCTGGTGGACGCACGGTACAGGCCTTTGCCTTTTACCAGCAATCCGACAGTGAAGAACTTGTCGGCAATGATGCTTCCTGGGGGATGGGTCTGAGCTACCCCAACAATCAGGGTTTACGGGGCGCCTACAGCTATAAACAGGTGCAGGAAAATTTCAATCCGGCAATAGGCTTTGTTAATCAATCAGATGTGGCCGATCACTCTTTGGATTTTGGCTACCGTAATTTTTTGACGCCGGGCGGATACTGGCGCTCAACCTATGCCGGCTTTGATGGCTACCGTGCGGAATATCTTGATGACGGTACCGTCAATAATGAAAACCTGGGCTTGCGTGTGAGCATTGATAACAATTCTGGCGACAACTTTATAGCAAGAGTAATTCAAAGTCGGGAAGTACTGCGCAATGATTTCAGGATTTTCCGCGCCTCGGACGGTACCCGGGAAGTCATAATTCCTGGCGGCGATTATACGTTTACCGAGAATTTTCTGCGCGTTGAGTTAGCTAATCAGCGCAAGATCAGCGGTAATGCGACATTACGCTGGGGTGAATATTTTAATGGCGAACGCCTGCAACAGAATGTCAGCTTTACCTATCGGCCTATGGCTCAATACAGCTTTCGCCTTCAATACACCATGAACGAAATTGAACTGCCTGACGGCGACTTTACGACCCGCCTGTTTGGGCTTGAATCCCGAATTGCCTTTAATAATACGCTGTCCTGGAGCAATCTTATACAGTACGACAATGTCTCTGAAAATATGGGGATCAACTCTCGTCTGCACTGGATCCCTGAAGCTGGCAGGCAGGTTTTTCTGGTACTCAACTATGGCTTGAGTGACACTGATAAAGATAATAATTTTGAATCAACCACCGCAGACCTGTCGCTCAAGTTCAATTACACTTTGCGTTTCTAGGGAAGAACTATTCTCCCCTTTTCAGACTCAATCGGTGATTCGGGCATTGAGTTGAGCTTCAAGAGCCTGATGTTTACTCATGGCTTCAGCCAGTTCCGGACTTTGCTCGACAATTTCCTGCATTTTCTTTCTCAGATTGGGCATATGGTGGGCATACTCCAGCTCAACCGGCATGGCGGTAGCAGCAGTAAAGCCGGTTACCTGGGCAAAGATGTACATACCACGGCGCTGTGTGGCTTCATTCAGGAATTGTGGTCGACACAGGCGATAGCGCGTATTGGTACCAAGAGGCTTTTCCCAACGGCACTGAAAATTGTAACGGTCATCTGTATTCAATTCATTGTAAATATCATAGACCGCTTCCTTTGCCTCACGCACCTCTTTTTCCAGTACAAAAATTCGTTTTTCACCGGTGACAGTGATTTCCTCTGGCAATCTTTCTTCAGCAGCAGCTATTGGCAAACTCGCCAATACTGAAAACAGACACAATGCTATCGCTTTGATGGATTTCATCAGTAATGATTCGGGCGCTATAGAAACTAGTGATCGAAGTTTTTCCATTATTTATCTTTATAAAAAATATAACCCGGCAGAAAATTGATAAATTGGTCCGGGAAATTTACACATTATTAACCCAGAGGATTTATTCATAATAATAACGCAAAGAAACTGATCGCTCAGTACTGCTCTTTCCATTCACCTCAAGGGGCCGAAATTTACCGAGAATGATATGCCTCTTCAGAGCTTTGGCATACTCATGCTTCAGCATCTCCTCATCTTCAAAGTCGATTTTTTCTACTCTATTGTCGCTATCCAGAGTAATCCTCACATCGAAATGTCCACGAAATTCAGGTCTTCTGGAATAAAAATAATACCAGTCATCGGGCTCGGATATCTGCAATCCCGGAGTCAATAAACTATTAGCAAGATCAGGACTTAACGATCTTGTCTGCAACAACTGTCTGGCCATACCATAAGATTCACTGGCATCGCGAACACTACCCATGGAAAGTTGCCAGTCTCCAAGCAACATATACTGCATTATTGCCGTTTGTATTTCATTGTCATCGGAGGCCTGGGAAAGTAATGCCGGGGGTTTTATTTCTTTGGCAATATTTGCCACATGCATAGTCGGCGCAATAAAAGCCGGCTTCTCTTCAGCACCCGGAAATGGATCATGCCTGCGCAAGGGGTTTTCTGTAGTAATTTGCTTAAGGGCAATAAAATGCAGAGCCTGCCACTTTCTTATGGCAACCAGCAATGACACTCTGGTTTGCTGATTCAAAGCAGTACCATTTTGAAAACTGGCAATGGCTTTCCTGTAAAAACTGTCACTTTCCCTGAAGTGCGTATTGAAGGCTGGAGCAGCATCCCAGGTGGAGAATCTGATCAGGGATTCTGTACTGGAAATATAATTTTGCAGATGCCAGTCTGCCCAGCGTAAGTAGGCATTAATCAACACCGGATCATCTGCATCAAGAATCCTTGTTTGCAGATTGAGCAGGGCATACTGATATTCATTAGCCTGGTCTTTTTCACCAAGCTGTACGGAAATATCCGCTAATTCTGCCAATAACCCGATATGACCCTCATCATAAAGCCCCCGGCTAATACGAGAGATGAAGTACTGCCGACTAATTGCATCACGGGCTTTCTCAATATCGCCAGCTTTGCGGTAAAGCAAAGCCAGTGTGTCGAGGATTTCAATCTGCTCAATATGATAGTTATTTCCTGAAGGCTCTGCTGCCTCCAATGCCTGCTCGTAAGAGAGGATATTCTCGGCCAGAGTGCGGACATCATCTTCAGGCATTGAAGAAGCAGGTTGTGGGGGAATTTCCTGCATCGGGTATGCCGATTCAAAATAGGAAAACCAGTGCATGCCGCTGTCACGTATCACAGGAAAAAACCGCGGCTGCGATCCTGCCGCCAGACTATTGCTGCCTACCAGCAGGATAATGGCAAACCATGCCAGCGAATTACAGAGGTTCCGCTGACACGATAGAAAAGGACACATTAGCAGCTTCATCAGAATTTCCAATGCACGCCTAACCAGAGATGACGCGATGGTGCCTGTCTTAGTCTGTCTGCGCCCATTGAAGATAGATCGGACAGATTTTTGCACAGGCGTTCATCAGCAGGATCAGTCATTATTGCTGATACTTCCCAGTGCCGGTCCGCTGAAACCCAGGTGCTTTGCAGACTGGACACTTTCAAACTGGATGTACTGAACAGGGCCGGGATGGGCTCGGCAAAATGCCTTTGCTTTATATTCAGCCAACCTCCCTGATTAGTGACGTCCATTACATAATCTGGAAAATCGAGAGTCAGCTTTGACCCTAAAATGTTGGCATACCTGCTCCAGGACTGTATTTTATATTCAGAATGCCACTCGTGAAAAGCCGGCGTCAATCGGACGAGTTTTTTGAACACGACTTTTCTTTTCATCAATTCTGGTGCCGGGTACAACCTGAAATCGGGATTCTGCATGAACACACTTGATGCCGTGATCATTGAGGATTCTAGCGAAATCGTTTGTGCTGCAATTTGACCACACAGAAAGACTTGCAATACTGCCAGCAAGGTAAAGGTGGCCCTGACTGGTAACAGATGGTTATGGATCTTCATTTCCCACTCCTATATTGAAGTTGAAAATACAGCTTAGAGATTTTTTAAGCTATTGAATATTCGAATTAGCGATGACTTTAATTCGTTTTATTCGATTTGTTTTCGCCGTAGAAAAAACTTCGGAAATTGGCTAACTCACTGTTTATAAAGACTTTATAAAAAAGAAAGGGGGCAACTCGTAAAACTGTTGAGTTACCCCCAAGGGGGAGAGGTTTGTTGGAAGGGACTCTACGAGCCGGTTGGCGGGGTAGTTGAAAATTAGCTCCTTTCTGGCCGACCTCCTTCAGCTATCAGTATCACCGTTCAGGATATTCTTTATCTTTGCCGCACAGCGCTTGATTGCCAGTGTCATATCGCCCTGTGTTGAGCGGATCACCAGCGATGGCGCATGGGCAAGCTCAAGAATAATCTGACAACTCTTGTCAATCACACCGTGGCGACCACTGCTGTCCTCAAGAATGACATCCACCAGTCTTACCTGTTGGTGTCGATCAAAGATACCCAACAGGCTCGTATGTACAGCATTTTTCAATGCACGGTTCGGGGTAAAACCTCGCGCCTGAATTTGTATGCTCATTACATTTACTCCTGTTATCTAACTTGCCGACTATCGTATTACAGGATATAACATCGTAATAGTCGTATTTTTTGTATTTTAGATTCGTATTTATCGAACTATAAAAGCAGTAGAAAAAAAATGAGCCGAAGCTCACTTTTAATCTTCATACAATTTCAAAGCGCTCATGTATTGCCAAAATCAGTTGTCCATTGAAGCCCGCACGCACCCCAGTACGCCGTAATCATATTCTCCATTCAGCGCTTCATGGACAGACTTGAGCTTGCCATCATCATTTTGTTCAAAGGCAAATCGAATCACTTTGATTTCGTCTTGTTCCAGACGTATGGCATCAGCAAGATTTACCTTGCCCGCTTCAATTCCCAGGGAAAGATGTTTATAGATAGTAGAAAGAGTCAGATTACGCCTGCTTGCTATTTCTTCGGGGCTTAATTTCTGAACAAGCAAATCAATGGTCTCCTCAACTGTGTCGCTCTTGTCTGCTGATTTTTGCTGACCGGAATGAGAGAGGATGATGGCAAGAAAACTTTCACCATAGGCTTCCAGCTTGCGCTCGCCGACGCCGGTTATTTTACTCAACTGCTGCAGGGTCTGCGGCTGACGTTCGGTCATTTCCGCCAACGTAGCATCGTGGAAAATTACATAGGCAGGGACACCCTGCTCTTCTGCAAGCCTCATTCGATGCTCGCGTAAAGCGTCCCAGAGATCGTTGTTGGCTGTGGCAGAAAATGACCGGGATATCCCTAATTTCGACTTGTTACTTTTGAGCATTTTGCGCAGGGTGAGTATTTGTTCGCCCTTTAAAACTGGTCGTGCTGCCTCCGTAAGCCTGACACTACCATGCCTTTCAAAATCTACTTTCAGGTAACCGCTGGCGATTAGCTGACGATACAGGGTGCTCCATTCTTTGGCATCCAGCTCTTTACCTATGCCAAAAGTGGAAACCTTGTGATGATCAAACTGCATAATACGTTCATCGTCTTTTCCCAGCAGAACATCCACCAGATATTTCACACCAAAACGCTGACCAGTGCGATGCACACAGGAAATTGCTTTCTGTGCCGCTTGCGTGGCATCCCAGGTTTCAGGCGGGGTCAGACAGTTGTCGCAGTTCCCGCAGGGTTGTTCCATCTCATCGCCGAAATAGCGTAATAATGCCTGACGACGGCAACTGATAATTTCACACAGTCCCAGCATGGCATCCAGCTTATGGCCCTCGATACGTTTGTAATTTTCTGAACCGGCTGAGCTCTGCTGGATTTGCCTCAGCATGATGACATCCTGCAGGCCATAGGACATCCAGGTATTGGCTGGCAGACCATCACGACCAGCACGGCCGGTTTCCTGATAATAGCCTTCAATACTTTTCGGTAAGTTCAGGTGGGCCACAAAGCGCACATCCGGTTTATCAATGCCCATACCAAAGGCAATAGTGGCGACAATGATGACACCCTCTTCACGTAAGAATCGTTCCTGATGATGCTGGCGCAGTTCATTGCTCATACCGGCATGATAAGGCAAGGCCTTGAGGCCTTTGTCCTCCAGCCACCGGGCAATCTGATCAACCCGCTTGCGTGACAGGCAATATACGATACCGGTATCCCCTTCATGCTCATTGAGGATGAAACGTAATAAATGATCGCGCGCATTACCCTGATTTTCGTTGATGCGATATTGAATATTGGGGCGATCAAAGCCGTCATTGAAGACCTGTGCCTGATCCAGTGCCAGGCGCTGAATAATTTCGGCGCGGGTGGTTTCATCTGCCGTTGCAGTCAAGGCGATACGGGGTACTGACGGAAAACGCTCATGCAGAACTGATAACTGAATATATTCAGGCCTGAAGTCATGCCCCCACTGGGAGACGCAATGGGCTTCATCAATGGCAAACAGGGAAATTGTTGTCTGTCCCAGCAAAGACAGCATGCGCGGCATCATCAGACGCTCCGGTGCCACGTAAAGTAAATCCAGTTCGCCACTGATTAAATCGCTTTCAACCTGGCTCACTTCCTGCGCACTCAAGCTGGAATTGATAAAAGCTGACTTAATACCAAACTGGCGCAGTGCCATTACCTGATCCTGCATCAGCGCAATCAGTGGCGAAATAACAATAGCTGTACCATTCAGCACCAATGCAGGCACCTGAAAGCACAGCGATTTTCCGCCGCCAGTGGGCATTAATACCAGCGCATCGCCGCCATTGAGGATTTGCTCAATCACTGCCTCCTGCTGATTACGAAAGGATTCGTAGCCAAAGACAGTTTGCAGGATTTGATGAGCGGCAGGACTGACCAGTCTTTCTGTTGACACTTTATGCGTTGTAGACACTTTATGCGTTGTAGACACTTTTCGCCTTGTTCGACTTGATAGGAGCTACCTTTATTACATCACTAATGATAGCTCATTATTGGCAATAGTTTGTGAGAAGGTGATTCATGAATGGTTTTTTCGCCGGAAACGGCCAAAATCGCGAATCTGATCAATATGGAAATATTGCGAAATTTTCAGTTTGATACTGGCAACAAAGTGGATAGTCACTATACTACTCTCCGATTTAAAAAAACCGGGATTATTACTATGTCTAACACCAAAAGAATTTTGCGTACGGCTATTGCCAGCGCAATCATCGCAGGGCTTGCCAGTCCTGTATTGGCTCACCATGGCTTTGGCCTGTTCCAGCTGGAAATCAAAAGAGAATGGGAAGGCACGCTCACCAAGATGAATCTGGTGAACCCGCACTCCTACATGGAACTGGACGTGGTGGAAGCTGACGGTAATGTTCTGCATATGCGCTGTGAAATGCGCGCCGGCACCCTGATCAGACGCTCGGGCTGGTCTACCGATATGTTCAAGGTAGGCTCACATGTAAAAATCGAGGGTAATCCGCACCGTGATGACCCCGAAGCCTGCTATATCGAGACCTTCACTATCGATGATGAAATCACCATGAACCGTAATGACCAGTTGCTCTCCACTGCCCCCGTGGATACCTCTGATCGCCCTCTGCGCCTCGCCGATGGCCAGCTTAATATCAGCGGAGACTGGGCCGTGGAACAACTGGTGCTAACCGTTCCTCCCAGTGGTGGCAGGGGTTCAATGATTCCCAAGAGCATGTCGCCGGCTTTTGCTGCCGGGACTCTCAGCATTGAAGAAGTCCGCGCTACCCAACCGCCCAGACCCCAAGTGGTTTACACGGCGCGGGGACAGGCTGCTGCTGACGCCTTTGACAGCCGCTCACCCATAGACAATCCCTGGTTTGCCTGCAAACCTACCAGCTTTATTCGTGACTGGACTGCAGACTGGCCTATTAACCAGTTCAAGCAAACCACTACCGCGCAAGGTGAAAAAGTTATTGATATCACTTATGGCCTGTACAACCTGAATCGCCGCATTCATATCGGTATGACCGAACATCCGGCCAACATTGAGCCTAGCTATGCCGGTCACTCCATTGGCAACTGGGAAGGCGATACGCTGGTGGTTGATACCATCGGTTTCTCCGAGGGGGTTCTGACGCCACCCACGCGAAGCAGCGAGCAGATGCATATCGTGGAACGTTTCTCCCTGGATACTGAAAGCATGGCACTCAAGCGTGAATATTCAGTTACCGATCCGGTATATCTGGCTGCGCCTTATGAAAGCTATGATGTGATGTACCTTTCAGATGTACCTTTCCAGGCCCAGGAATGCAAGGAAATGACGCCTGAATTCCAACAGGATTAAAACAACCCGTCTGATCCTCGATCAGGATAAAAAAAGGCCAGCTAACCCTGGCCTTTTTTATTGCCTGTTTTTCCGACTCTGCCTGAAAATGGGTCGGAACATAATTAATTGCCTTTTCCCTGTCCCTTTTCAGATACTAATCGTTTAAATTAATCGCTATACCATTCACCTTGAAGAAATTAGTAAGTTAAGGAAGCCCACAGTGGATACCAAGAAAATAAAATTTGTTTCCAACCGCCCCTGGTTAACGCACGAGAGTATTTCCAAACCGGAGCCGATACTAAAAACCATTCCCGAATGGTACCGCAATGCGGATCGCTTTGCCCGCGATCCGGCCACCGGAAAACACTGGGAAATGCCTGATACCGGCGGCAAGATCCCAACCTGGAAAGCCTGTCCGGCGGTGTTTGATGTCATGGGTAGCGGCTATACCTACAAGACTCCCTGCGACCTGGAATTTGTTGAAGATGAACAGGGTAATATCCATGGCCGGGTGCTCGACGAGCGTTACAAAAATTTCCTAGTAGACCGAATGCCGCTGAATCAGTTTCCGCATCCCCAGGGCTACCATCAGAAGCATTTCGCCTGGTGGGCCGACTGGGCAGTGGAATTACCGGAAGGCTATAGCGCACTGTATACACAGCCCATGAACCGGTTTGAACTACCGTTCCTGACTACCAGTGGCATTGTCGATAATGACAAGGTCCATCTTCCCGGCACCATGCCCTTTTTCTTTCTCAAGGGCGTCACTGGCATCCTTCCTGCTGGTACTCCCTATGCGCAAATTATTCCATTCAAGAGAGAACACTGGGAAGCAGAAATTGATGTATCACTGTCGCTGGAAGATATGGAAGCCAGGAACCAGGCTAATAGCGAAAAGTATCGCAAGCCCGATGGCGGGATTTACCAGAAAGATGTGTGGGAAAGAAGAAAGTACCAGTAGCTGAATGCACGACAGGTCCGGCGGCAGGCGCCGGACGCATCATTATGCTTGAACCGGATAGGTCTATTGCCCCCCTGCGGAAGCACCATCCATTCTTTCCTGGGTTTCCACTCCTGAACATATCAGTGGCAACAGCTGGTCGAAGGGAGCCAGTACCAGGGTTTTGGTAGGTACTACCCAGGGCCTGGTAAGTACACCGGGATCATAAATAGTGGCATCAATGACCAGCGTGTTTGCATCGGTTCGGTTGTAGCGCTCTACAATTCGCAGCTGATCGGAATGAAACGAGACACCACCTTCGGCAAACATCCAGGTATCATCGGTAAAATTGACGGTTTCCACCACAAAGGTGTCCCCCTCCCAATGCCCAACGGCATCTCCACGATAGGAAGGCGGCAAAAATCGATGCTTGCGACCATCAGTAGGAATCAGTTGATACCCGTGGAAAGTCTCCTGCAGAAAAATCATCATATCCGGGGTTGCAACAATCTGCCCTACGGCACCGACATCAAACAGGCGCACACTTAGAGTACCAAACGCAGTGGGTTTGCACTGCAATGTCGGGTCATCCCTGTCGCTCAGGGTCGCCATGCGCTGCTTTGCTTCAGGGGTGTAAAGATCGGTATAAAGATTGTATTGCAGGCCAGCACTTCTGTCAGTAGTACTGCCATAGCCCGCACTGCCAAGATCGCCCCCGGTCCACCAGACACCGCTAAGATCAGGCTTGCCGTCCGCCATGCGAGGAATTTCCCCGCCATCCTGTGCAGATGCCGAAAAAACAAAGGCCAGCGCAGCCAATCCAACTAGTAAATTACGATTGAGTATTTTCATTTTTATTGCCTCTTTTCTTCCCTTACCCCGACTTACCTTTCCCTGGGTCCAAACATACCGTATTCGGTACCATCAGCCGTTACCAGCTTCGTCAGCATGCCATTGGTGGATTCATCGCGTGCGCGAAAACCGCCGATAGTCACCACATCCCCTTCCTTGATGACCTCGGGTGAATAGCCACCACGAATCATCCCGCTGGGCGTACCGGCTTCGAATGACCAACGCTCCATTTCCCCGTTCTGCCCTTCAACATCAAGGAAAAAGTAGGAATGCGGATTGGTCAGACGAACATTGACTATTTTGCCGGTTATCTCGATCGGGTTTTCCATATTATAGGCTGCCGCAAAAGAATGGTGTGCCCAGGCGGCAGTATTTCCAATCAATAAAACCAGTGCAGTGGCCATTAAAGCCAGCGATCTTGCTCTGTTAAGTAACATGTCTTTATTTCCTCCCCCATCAGGTTTTAAGCCTGATTAATTATTTTACCCGGGCATGATAACCCTCATCACACTATTGTGAAAAGAACCCAGTGCTTACAGGGTCTTTTGCATCGCCATAGATTATGTTTTAAAGGGATTCCAGCTACAAGAAAACTTTACAGAACGCGCTGATCTGGGTAGTGTGTCGCACCGGAATCAAGCGTAAGCTGTTCATTAACCGGAAATAATTCCTGAATACTGCGTAACTGGCCGAACCATGGATGCAAAAGACAGACCCAAGCTCGAACTCCCTGAAGGCGCAGACAAACTGCTGCTGCACTCCTGCTGCGCCCCGTGTTCCGGGGAAGTCATGGAAGCCCTGCATGCCTCCGGCATCAATTACAGCATTTTCTTCTATAACCCGAATATTCATCCAAAACGGGAATACGAGTTGCGCAAGGAAGAAAATATCAGTTTCGCGGAAAAGCATAATATCGAATTTATCGATGCCGACTACGATACCGATAACTGGTTTGAGCGTATCAAGGGACTGGAAATGGAGCCGGAACGTGGCGAACGCTGCACCAAATGTTTTGATATGCGTTTTGAGCGTACTGCACTTTATGCCCAGGAAAACGGATTTCCCGTTATCTCAAGTTCGCTGGGTATTTCACGCTGGAAAAACATGACCCAGATTAACGATTGTGGTGTGCGCGCGGCATCCCGCTATCCTGGCATGACCTACTGGGAATATAACTGGCGTAAAGGCGGCGGTTCCCAACGCATGATAGAAATCAGCAAGCGCGAGGAGTTTTATCAGCAGGAATATTGCGGCTGCGTTTACTCACTGCGTGATACAAACCAGCACCGTCTATCCCGGGGCCGTGATCGCATCAAAATTGGTGTGCAATACTACCAGGCAGACAAAACCGACTAATTCAAACGGGAATTGACTTCCTGTTTTACTGACGCTTTTCTTTAAAAAAATAATGCTTACTTCTCTCAATAAAAAACTTCAGACATTTTTTTCTGAAGAGCAGCATGAAGCGCGCCGGATTTTCCATGGACGCGGACACTGCTATTTCGGACTGGAACACCTTTGCATTGACTGGTTCAAACCTGTGGTTCTTATTTCTGCCTGGCAGGCAGTGGATAATGCAGAAGAATTGAAACAACTGATTCTCGCCGCCGACAGCACAAACCAGATTAAATCGATTGTTCTGCAGCACCGCTATCTTAACCAGTCTCCTGCGGATACGCTTTATGGTGAAGAGCTCGACAAGATCATTGTCAAAGCCCAGGGACTGCGTTTCGAGGTACATCCGGGACGACGCCAAAATGCCGGACTTTTCCTCGATACCGGCCCATTGCGGGAATGGCTCAAGGCAAATAGTGAAGGCTGCGATGTGCTGAATCTTTTTGCCTATACCTGCGCACTGTCTGTGGCTGCGCTGGCCGGAGGCGGCAACAGTGTCACCAATGTTGATATGAGTAAACCAAGCATTGAATGGGGCCTGCAGAATCATATGCTCAATGGTCAGGGACCAATGCCAATCAGGAGTATTCCCCACAACCTGTTCAAGTCCTGGGCGCGAATCAAACAGCTTGGACCCTATGACCTGGTGATTATCGACCCGCCCAC
The DNA here is from genome assembly GCA_030427065.1 of Gammaproteobacteria bacterium. Lineage (GTDB taxonomy): Bacteria > Pseudomonadota > Gammaproteobacteria > Pseudomonadales > Pseudohongiellaceae > Eutrophocola. The sequence continues at coordinate 18,809 of JAUHWU010000037.1, forward strand.
CAATCAGCGTGGCAGCTTTAACGCAGAACGCAATTATAAAAGCGTCGTGAAACGAATGCCTGAACTGTGTAATCCGGGAGCCACCATTGTTGCGGCCCTGAACAGCCCCTTTCTGGGAGAGGATTTTTTACACGACTGCATGGCGCAGAATTTACCGGAAAGTGAGTTTATTGAATGGATTGAGCCCGCTGCGGAATTCGAGGAAACTGATCCTGACAAACGGCTGAAAATTGCCCTGTATAAACTCGCCAGTTAACTCTCGACACCCCTTTATCGCGTATATTCAGTCCGGCCTGTCCTACTCTACTGCACCAGATGTTCGTAGCGTTTATCGGTAAGCATTTTCATAAACGCTACCAGGGCATCAATGCGGCGCTCATCCAGCGCCGGTGTAGACTGCAGTTTTTCCAGATCGATATTCTCTGAAACTTCCGGTTCGCCCCAGGCTTCCCCGGTTGTCGGATTGATATCTGCCGCTTTACCGCGAACATTGTACTTGTTGTAAAACTGCACCACTGTTTTCAGATCCTGAAACACCCCGTTATGCATATAAGGAGCTGTCAGCGCGACATTACGAAGGGTCGGTGTTTTGAACTTTCCGGCCTGCGCCGGATCATCCACATGAGGATTTTCCAGCAGGCCAAGATCTATATGCTCCATACCCAGTCCGTTCACCTGTCTGGCTTCCCTGTTTACCGGCGTACCAATATTGAAATACTTGTAACTGGTGAAGGTTTCTCCCTCACTTTCTGCGAAGGTTTTTAACTGGTGACACTGATTACAGTTACTGAACTGCTGGGAGAAAAACAGCGTCATTCCCAATTCTTCCTGAACCGTGGGTTCATATTCCCCTTTCAGGTAACGATCATATTTTGAATCAAAAGGAGAAAAGAAATCAGTTCGCTCAAATGCAGCAATAGCTTCAGTCATCCGCTGATAAGCCATATCAGTGTCTTTAAACACGTCTTCTCCAAACAGGCTTTTGAACGCCCGGGGAAACAACGTGTGCTCCTGCAAACGGGCCACTACAGCGGCCTTGTTCGCCATCTGCATTTCCAGCATGTTCAGGAAAGGGCCACCGGCCTGACCTTCCAGATCAGCTTCCCTGCCATCCCAGAACAAGCCTCCAACATAATCGCCTTCACTATTACGATGAAAATCAGGAATCAGTGCCGCATAGGAAAGTGTCGGCGCATTGCGATCTCCCAGGGAATGCATATCATTTCCCATGGATAATGCCCGGCGCACCCCGTTTTCACGCCAGTCAATAAATGCCTGGGAAGGATCATGACAGGTACCGCAACCCTGGGTACGATCACGGGACAGGCTGACATCAAAAAACAGGGCGCGTCCGAGGTCTTCCAGTTTTGTCTGGTAAGCATCAGTGTTTTCATCAGCAACAGCGGACAACACCGTCAGGCTCAGGCAAAAACAAAAAAACAAAGACAAAGATCGTGGATTTTTCATAGCAAAATCATGCTCAAATGATTATCCCAGAACACCTTGCTATCAGACCCGCTATCCAGCGCCACTATTTCATCACTCGCCATATCATACCGGGTAATTCGGCCGGTGCCTGCGGTAAAGACAAAGCCTTGATCAATTGCACATAAACCGCAGCCATCACGGGAACGCAGGGATTTTTTCATTTCCCCTGTTTGTGCATCCCAGAAGGTAATAAGATTACCGCGCGGACTACTGGCAGCGAAAAAGCGACCACTTTGATCATAACGCACAGACCCCACATACTGGTTCATCTGACCCTGTTGTGGCTCTGAAGCCCACAATAATTGCAGCGGCTTGCCCTGTTCATGCAGGGCCAGCAGAGGAACCCGATCAAAAGGCTCGCCCTCGTATTGCATACCAATCACTACCTGCCCCGAAGCATTCTGATCAATATGTCGAATACTTGCCTGATGATACTCAGGCTCAAGCATATGCTGTTCCTGCAGTTCACCAGTGAACGCATCGATATAGACCAGAGACGGTTCCATAGAGGGGATATTGAGTTTGTCACGGGGACGCTCGGGATGGGTGCGAATGCCGCCATTGGCAACTACCAGTGTTTGCTGATCGCGTTTGAGTAATAATTCATGGGGACCGGTGCCGTAACTGGGAAAATCACGATCGCGCACCATTGAAACCCCCTGACCGTCGCGACTGACTTGCCAGGCAACGACTCTGCCGCTGTCACCATTTATCATTTGCCAGGCATTCTCGGGCGCGTAAAAATAGCGCCCGTCTTCCGAGAACACGCCATGGCCATACAGATGACGATCAGCAGGCACTGTAATTTCTGCCAATGCTTCACCTGTGTGCAGATCGCCAATCCATAGATAACTTCCGGGGCGACGGGCGATAACAACGAACACACCGAGTGCTTCATGCACTGCTATATGGTGAGCCCTTGCCGGTAAGATATGTCTGAATTTTTCGCTACTTTTGCCATCCACAAGCTCAAAACCAATTACCCAGTGCTGATCATCGCTATTGGATGCCGCACTCAGAAAAAGTGGAGTAGTGCCTGCTGAACGCTGGCCCACCGCCAGTACCGGCGAACCAACAAAGGCGCCTGCAAGGGTCAAAAAGTGTCTGCGATCTATTTTCATCAATAGGCCAGCTGGATTAGTCCCCATCCAGAGAATTAAAACCAAGGTAAAGGTCTGTATTTTTAAGCCCGGCCTCAAAAGTCTCAAACAGGTCATCAAGCCCCTGGGCTATGTCCTGCAGCTGGGCATACCCGCCTTCAGCATCGAGCGCTTCTTCAATAGAATCTGGCGCAGCTTCAAGTCTCGTCTTCAGGGTAACAAAGGCATCGCCGATAACAGTCCTGTCTTCAGGCATCAGCACGGCACCCAGAGCAATAGCCTGCCCTTCGTTGCCAATGAACAGATTTTCCAGTGCCAGAACATTCAATTTGAGATTGCGCAGGGAACGATTCGAGCGCCAGGACTCTGCCCGGCGGATTCGGGCGCGAGCGGCAGAATCTCCGATCACCTCTTCCACTTTCTGTTGCTGTATTCGACGTACAGGCTCTATTTGCGCTTTCAGGAAATCGATCGTGGCATCTTCGGCACTTTCAAAAAATCCCCGTTCATCAGCATTCTCGATAGTGGTTCTGAATTCATCACGCCAGCGCAGACTGACACCACTGGCAATTTCGCTGATATTGACAGCGATAGCGTGAGCGACCTGACAGCGATAGTTATCTTCCCGAAAAGCAAGCAGGCTTTCATCATCAAATAACAGCCTTTCCAGCGCAGGAAAGCCCTGCACACCAACACTTTCGCGAGCAAAGTTTTCGGCCACCAGGGAATCATTGTTCATGGAGTCAATTAGGTCATCCAGTTGTCTGGCGCCGGTACCTTTCTCATCTGGCCAGTAGTGAATCCTGAAATTCCAGTTGAAATAGGTAATCGGGCCAAACTGGACATGCTGAATCTGTTGCCAGGCATCCATAGTGTTATGAAAATCTTTTCTGAAAGCTTCAAGTCCCGGCGCATCTGGAGACTGACAAAAGGATTGGGCAGCAGTTAGCATCTCTGCCGCTGCATTTTCCAGACTGATATAGCCTGGAATAACGTGGTTATCAGTGACGGAGAGATTTACCTCAGTCCAGTTTTCATTGCTTTGGGCAAGCACCAGACCAGCGCTCATCAAGGCTGCCAGCAGGCATATACAGTAATGTAAGTATTTCATAACAGGAGATTCTAATTGAGAACGGTTCTCATTATAACCCATTCAGAAACGCGTTCAAATCATTACGTTGCTG
>JAUHWU010000038.1 GCA_030427065.1 Gammaproteobacteria bacterium
TTTGGTAGACAACCCGGCCTGCGCCCAGATTCATGTGGCCCACTTCCGAATTTCCCATCTGCCCTTCCGGCAGACCAACCTTGAGGCCTGATGTCTGAATCAGGGTATGGGGGTATTGTTTTAGCAGTTGATCCCACACGGGTGTGTTGGCCTGGCTGATGGCATTGTGTTTTTCAGTATCACTATAACCCCAGCCATCCAGAATAAGCAGGAGGGTGGGTCCGGCGGAAGTAGTCATATATCCCCTGGAAACAAAGACAAATAAATTCACCATCATTATCACTAATTAAGCGTTTTCTTGCGAGTAACATATGGCAAAGAAAAGCCCATTTGCGTGGAAACTTTACCTGACTTCCAGAAAGTTGGCGTGTATACTCCGTGCCTCTTTGGAATTGGCAGTTTTGGAATTCTAATGGCCCAATTTATTGAATTTCTGATTAATCACTGGATCCTCTCCGGATTATGGCTAGGACTGGTTGTCACTTTGGTGATGTACCTGACAGCAAAAGCCGGAGATGCTTTAAGTCCCCATCAGGCCATCATGCTGGTCAACAGGGAGAATGCTGTGTTCCTGGATATCAGGGACAAAAAAGCTTTTGATGCCGGCCATATAGTGGACGCCATAAATATCCCTTCAGCAAAATTGAAAGACCGCATGGTCGAACTGGAAAAATACCGGGATAAGCCGCTTGTGGTAGTTTGCCAGATGGGACACCAGTCGGGCGAAGCAGTTAAAACTCTCACCGAAAAAGGCTTCAGTGCCGTTAATCGCATGAAAGGTGGTATGACAGAATGGCAAACCCAGGGTCTGCCTGCAGTCAGGTAAATCCACTGCGGGGAAAATTCAAAACCAATTCCAGTCTAAAGAGACAAATTCAGAATCAACATATAATTGAAATAAGGGCAGAACATGGCAGAGAACGATCAAGAGCAGCAACCAGCAGAAGCGCAGTCCGGTAGTCAGGCAGGACAGGAGGGGCAGGAAGGCCAGCGTTTTGGAGTCCAGCGAGTTTATGTAAAGGACGTAAGTTTTGAGGCACCCGATACACCGAATGTGTTTCGTCAGCAGTATAGCCCCCAGGTAAACTTCAATATCAATAATCGCAGTAACAGGGTTGATGAGGGAATTTACGAGGTTGTTTTGCGCCTGACAGCAGATGTTAAACAGGACGACAAGACCGTTTTCCTGGTTGAAGTTCAGCAGGCAGGGATATTCGAAATCCGGGGGCTTAATAACGATCAGCTAGAGCAAGTACTTACTATAACTTGCCCTAATATACTCTTCCCCTATGGTCGGGAAGCCATTGATGCGCTGGTTACCCGCGGTAGTTTTCCGGCCTTGTTACTGGCACCGATCAACTTTGAAAACATCTATCAGCAGGCCAAACAGCAGCAGGTTGAACAGCTGGCCGCAAAGGGAGGTCAGCAAGCTTCGGAGCCGACTGCGTCCGAGCAAGCCGCTGATTCGCCAGACTCCGGTTCCCACTGATTGCCTGGCTGACAAGATAGCTGGCAAAGTAAGCAGTTAGCAAAACAGACGAAAATGCCGCAAGGGAATATTCCTTTTGCGTCATTTTTTTGCGTCTTGTTTTGTGCTTTGTGGAGTTTTATTTCGGCTAACGTTGGCGCTATTTCGTTACAGGATCCATGCCTTTAAATCCTGTCTGACGCCAGGCTTCGTAGATAATGATGGCTGCGGAGTTGGATAGATTGAGGCTGCGACTATCGGGCTGCATGGGTAATTTCAGCACCTGGGTCACCTCGTCAGCCGAACGTATTTCCTCCGGTAAGCCCCTTGTTTCCGGGCCAAAAATAAAATAATCGCCTTCCTGAAAGTCAGGCTCTGTGTACAGGGCACGGCCCTTGGTGCTCAGTGCAAACAGGCGCTGGGGGGCGCAGGATTCAAGGAATTCATGCCAATTCCTGTATGTCCTTAAATCACTATATTCACTGTAGTCCAGTCCTGCCCGTCTGAGTCGTTTGTCATCAATTGCAAAGCCCAGTGGCTCAATCAAATGAAGAGTGCAACCTGTGTTGCTGCACAAGCGCATGGCATTGCCTGTGTTTGGAGGAATTTCCGGTTCGTAAAATACCAGGTTGAACATAAAAATATCTTTATAAAATAAGGGGATAATGCTTGTATTTACTGTATATCCGAGGTAAAAAATGTGTCACTGCTCTATACTGACACAAAATGCCTGAAAATAAAGGGGAATTAAGCGAAAAATTGGCAATTAAGGGAGTTTTTCCCATACGTTCCATGGGCAGGAGTGCCTAAAATTGGCCTCCAGAATGCTGGTCAACTACCCGGCCTGACTTGAATAGCAATTTTTCACGAATCGGATTGCTTTAGTCGGGACCAAAACTGAAACCGGGATGCCACGAAAACCGGTACAGAGGAAAGGAAATTGTTTAATTTTTTCGGCAAAAAACGAGGCAAAGCTGGATTGGTGGGGGTTTCCGCCAGTGCAGATAAATTAACAATTGCCTATGTGGTTCAGGAAAAAGGCAAGCCTGTCCTCAAGTATTGCGAAGAATTTACCGCTAAATCCGACAAAGAGCAGGAAAGTATTCTTGGGCGTGAAGTAAAAAAACTGGATCTGGAAGGTACCGGGGTCAATTTCGTGTTGCCTCATTCAGACTATAAGCTTTTTCTGGTGGAGGCTCCCAAAGTTGAGCCCCATGAAATGGAATCAGCTGTTAAATGGAAGATCAAGGACCTGGTTGATAGCCCGGTTGAAGAATTGGCCGTGACGCTTTTTCCGGTTCCTGAAGATGCCTACCGTGGTCAAAATGACATGGTATATGTGGTGGCAACACGAAATGCCAAAATTAAACAAATCGTCAATCTTGTTCTGAACTCCGGGCTGGAACTTAAATCAATAGATATTCCGGAACTGGTGTTAATGAATATTTCCAATAATTTCAGTGATGACAGCAACGGTCTTGCGTTTATAGATCTACGCAGCAGTGGCAGTACGCTTAATCTGTGCAAGGCAGGAAATATCTATCTTACCCGCCATCTTAATACACGTGTTGATCAGAATATTTTAAATTCAGAAGAGTGGGTCTCGGTAAAAGAAAGGCTGGTTCTGGAAATTGAGCGCTCTCTGGATTATTACGAAAGCCAGATGGGGCAAACGCCGATTACCAGCATCATTATTGCCCCCGGGGAAAATGATAGTGATGTGCTGGTAAAGCAACTGAATGACTTGATGGCTGCAAGAGTAGCAGGCCTGAAACTGGCGCAAGAGTTTCATAATGAGGAAGAGTTTCCAGAAACGCTCCAACAGTCATGCATCCTTGCCATTGGTGGTGCCATGCGAAATATGCAGGTGGCCGCATGAATCAACAAATAAATCTTTACCTGCCCCAGTTCAGAAAGAAGAAAGACTGGCTTGATTTTGAAAATATGTCAGGTCTTGTGGTGGTGTTTGCTGTGTTGCTGGTCGTTGTCACTCTTGTTGAGGGTTATAGCTCTTACTCGTTGCAAGGAAAGGTTGATGCGCTGGAGGCCAGCTTGAATGAGGCACGGGAAAGAACCAATGCCTTGATAGATACCTATGGTGTGCAAAGTGAGGATTCCAGTCTTGCCAATTCAGTAAAAACTTTGCAGGAAAACCTGGCAGGCAAAAAAGCCTTGTTAAATTTTCTTGATGGTCGAGAAATTGGCAATACAGCAGGGTTTTCGGAATTTTTGGCAGACCTTGCCCGCTATCATATTGACGGTTTGAGATTAACCTCTATCAATTTACGCAATGGTGGGGAGAGTGTGTTTTTAGGGGGCGAAGTCTCCAGAGCGGAAAACGTACCGCTTTACTTGCAGAATTTAAGCAATGGTGATTCCTATAACGGAAAGACGTTCCAGACCCTGAAAATATCGAATGCCACTGCAGAAAACCAGCTGGATACTGTCATGACATTTGATGTTGCCACTACTGGCGCAGCCCAAAGGTAGGATTGTGAATAAACCGGATATTAAAAAGGTCATCGCATCTATCGAGGCAAGGCAGCTTGGTGAACGGGCTATTCTGCTTGGCGTGGTTTTGCTTGTTATCGGTTATGCCTGGTTGATTCTCGTTTTTGACCGGATGAATGCCAGTCAGGACGAACTTAACAGACGTTCAACAATATTGAACGCGCAGATTACAGAACAAGCCACACGCTATGTGAGTATTCAGAATAACTATCGGAGCGATCCCAATGCCTTTGCCAGAAACAGGCAGCAGGAGCTGCAGCAGGAAACCATTGAAATAGATAACGAGCTGAGGCGATTGTATGGGCAGTTAATTCAGCCAAGACAAATGGCCCAGGTGCTTTCGACAATATTACAACGGGAAACCACGTTGAAACTGGTCACCCTGGAAAATCTGCCACCATCAATCATGACAAGTACAAATTCGGGAACAATGGCTCCTCTGGTAGGTGCGTCGGTTATTGAACTTGAGCCGGGAGAAAGTCCACCTGACCAGATAAATGTTTTTCGTCATGGTTTGCGGATGGTTTTTGAAGGGGATTACCTTGAAACCATTCGCTATCTGCGCAGTCTGGAAAACCTGGAATCCAGTTTTTTCTGGCAGTCACTGAATTATGAAGTAACGCAATGGCCGGTATCCAGAATTACGCTGGATATTTTCACTCTCAGTACTCAGCAGGAGTGGATCGGTGTTTAGCGTACACACTGCCGTTAACAGGAAGATCTGCTATTTGCTTGCCATGCTACTGGTGAATATATCCGGCGTATATAGTCTTAACGCCAGCGCACAAATTAGTGCGGAAGAAGAAGTACTGAGAGACCCGACGGCGCCATTATTTTCGACTGCCGGAAGTCAGCCGCAAGCGAATCTTTTTAGCCTGGTGTCGTCCTATAAAGTCACTTCCATATTATTAAGGCCTAATATGAAAGTAGCCGTTATTAATTCAAGACAGGTCAGAGAAGGCGATATTATCGGCAATGCCCAAGTGGTCAAAATAGACAAGAACACCGTGACCTTGCAGGTGGCTGGAGAGGATCAAGTTCTGGAACTATACGGAAGATCCGTCAAGACTTTAACAAAGGGTGAAGAGTAAATGCTCTACGATATGATCAATATTCATTCGACAAGCTATCCTGTAAGTAAGCGCTGGCTGGTTTTGTGGTCAGTATTATTACTGGTCAGCGGATGCAATTCTGCGGGAAATTACTCCGGGATCGATTTGGGTACTATGGATGATATACAGAGTGCTATAGAAGATGGATTTGAAACGACAGTTGAAGTGGATTCAGATCCTGTAAGCCAGCCTCCTGAGAATGTTTTGCAGGCGCTGGTGCCCGGATTGACGCTAAACAGTGAATCTTTGCAACCAGTTGAAGAGCGTTTTGATTTTGTTGTTCAGCAGCCAATGGATGCCAGAGAATTTTTCGCCTTGCTGACTTCCGGGACTGAATACAGTGTGGCAGTGCATCCCGGGGTTTCAGGTTCAATTTCTGCGCTGGATCTTAAAAATGTCAGCCTGCAGGAAGCTCTGGACCAGGTAAGTGATCTGTATGGTTTTGTTATAAACAAGCAGGGCAATATTTATCAGGTATTGCCTGGTGGACTGCAGACGCGAATTTTTTATGTGGATTACCTGAATGTTGCCCGTAGTGGAAGCTCCAATATGCAAATTGTGGCGACGGGTATTACCCAGGGTCAGTCTGCACTGGGAACCGCCGGTTTTAGTCAGGCTGCAGGAGCTTTAAATGCTTTTGGTGCCAGAGGTGGTGCAGGTGGAAACGCTGCTGCAGGCTTATTAAATGGAGCTGGTGCTGGAGGCGGCAGTGGCATAGGTAGTAGTAATACTGGTGGTGCGAGTATTAATACTTCTACCCAGTCCGATTACTGGCAGGGACTTGAAGAAGTAATTCTCGAAATTATTAATTCCGGTCAGGTCAGGCAGAGTCAAAGCGGAGTTGCAGAGGTATTAACACAGTCAGCCAATAACGAGCGTTCCGTTATTGTGTCACCACAAACCGGTATGGTTGTGGTTCGCGCTTTTCCAGAAGAATTGTCTCAGGTAGAAGATTTTCTGAGTGCTTCTCAAAAAGCTTTGCAGCGCCAGGTTATTTTGGAAGCAAAGATTCTGGAAGTGGAGTTGAAAGAAAATTTTCAGTCTGGAATCGATTTAACAGCATTGGGTAAAGTTAATTCTGATAATGAAGTAAGCGCAGAATTCAGTTTCTTTGGTGATAGCCTGGATGCTATCGGCAGTCCGATGGCGGTAAGCTATGATTCAACTGACTTTAATGCGGTTATTCAGCTACTTGAGTCACAGGGAAATGTCCAGGTTATCTCAAGTCCCCGAATCTCAACGTTGAATAACCAGAAAGCTGTTTTCAAAGTTGGCGATGAGCAGTTTTTTCTTACCGAAGCCAATACCGTGAGTTTTGGCGCGGGCGATCTGGCCACTACCAATCAGAACAATAGTTTACAGCCATTCTTTTCCGGTATTGCCCTTGATGTGACTCCGCAAATAAGTGCCGGTGGCGATATCACGCTTCATATTCACCCTATCCTTAGCCAGGTAAAAGAGGATATCAAGGTGATTGGTGGTCAGGAGTTTCCACTTGCCAATAGTACTACGAGGGAATCTGACAGTATTGCCAGAGCAAGAAATGGGGAAGTAATTGTTATTTCGGGATTAATGCAAACCAGATCACGTGGTCAGGAAGCAGGCGTTCCCGGTGTGAAGGATTTTCCAGTACTGGGGAATGCCTTTGAGCAAAGACAGCGTGAAACAATAAAAACCGAATTGGTGATTTTGTTGAGAGCACTGGTTGACCAGGACACGATGATGCAGGAAGTACTCAACGAACACAAAGAAGGGTTTGAGAATATTCGCAAGGAAATTGATCCTTACTACAGGTAATCGGTTTTATTTTTTGTAAAAGAAGAATTTGAGTTTCGGAGCAGTGAATGAGTCTTGTTAATGACATGCTTAAAGACCTGGACAGGCGTAAACGTCTGGTTGCAGGTGCTGTTCCTTCCGTATTTATTGATGAACAGGTTTCTGACCAGGGCAGTATTAAAAGCTGGAAAATAATAATGCTTATTGCGGCAGGTATATTGGTTGGAGTTGGTGGTGGATTTCTATATTTTCAGGGATCACAACAGTCAGTAATTGAGAGAGACCTGAGTGTGAATGTACAACAGCCGGGAAGTGGTGTGGGTAGCAATGCCATTGAAAACCGGGTGAGTACTGATATAGAAGTTTCAGGGCAGATTCAACAGAGCAATTATGGTGAGGGTAGCGTTAGCCTATTTGCTGACAGTAATACTGCTGAAGGTTTTGTATTAAGAGTTGTTTCAATTCAGGACTTTCCATTTGAAATTGTATCCAGAGATGATTTTCGAATTGAGGTACTGCTGCAGGGTATTCGTAATATTTCATACAACGAAGACAAAATTGCTGGATTAAGTGTGAATACTACTGATGCCGGTAGAACAATAAGTGTAGCGATGAAAGATGCTTTTGATTTTCTGGTATATGAAGAATCCGGATTAAGTAATGCTGTTGGTAAAACTGTAATTATTGAAGGGCTGATTAAAGAAAAAGCGCAACTTGAAAATAGTAATTCATTTACAGCTGTAGATCAGCCTGCCGAGACCGGGTCTTCTATTAATAGTATGCCGGAAATTTCAGAAAACAATGTGAACAATGAGGTGCTTGAGATAGCTCCAGTTAAGACCGCCAGAGTGCTTAGCCTTGAAGAGCGTGATATCAACCTCAGTAAGAAAGCGGCGTCATTGATTCAGCGCGGCCAGATTTTGGATGCTTATGCTGAATTATTAAAATTTATTGAAGAACATGCAGAAGCACATCATTCCAGGGAAACCTTGGCTACTTTGCTTTTTGCGCAGCAAGAGTATCAGCAGGCGGATGTAATTATTGCTCAGGGCTTGCAGTTGGCGCCAAATTATTCGGCGTATAAAAAAATAAAGGCAAGATTGCTGATGATGAACAGAGAGGCTGGCACAGCTGCAAATTTTCTCTCTAATAATCCGCCAACATTGACAGCTGATCCGGAGTACTTTGAGTTACTTGCTTCAGCGTATCAGCAGAATATGCAGCACAGGAATGCGATCGAGACATATCAAAATTTAATCCGCCATGATAGCCAGCAGGCACGTTGGTGGGTGGGAATGGGTGTTTCTCTTGAGGCCAGCGGAGAAGTTGATGATGCTTTATCAAGTTATCAGGCTGCTTTACAAAACCCTGAACTTGATGCGGCTTTAAGGCAGTACAGCCAGAACAGAGTTAAATTTCTAAGAAACTGATTATGAGTGCAGTAAAGAAAAAAGTCAGAATCGGCGATCTTTTGGTTCAGAATCATATTATTTCTGAATCTCAGCTGCATGATGCCCTGGAAAAGCAGAAACAGAATGGGCTTAAACTCGGACGCACACTTATTGAGATGGGATATGTCGATGAGATGCGCTTTTTGGAGTTTTTGTCACAACAGTTAAACATTCCTTTTGTTGATTTGAAGGTGCATAACTTTGATGTTGGCTTGATCCAGAGGTTGCCAGAAGTCTATGCAAGAAGATTCAGGGCAATAATATTATCTGAAAATGACAAGAGCGTTTCCGTTGGCTTGGTTGATCCGCTGGATATTTATGCCTATGACGAATTATTAAGGCTTCTACAAACCAATATCGAAATAGCTGTTGTTCGTGAAAAGGATTTGCTTAGTACTCTTGATCTGGTTTATCGGCGCACGGAAGAAATTGCCAATTATGCAGAAGAACTTGATGAAGAAATTACCGAGGGACAGTTTGATCTTGAAGAACTGACGCCTTCTGATGAAGAAGAAGGCGCAACAGTAGTCAAATTGTTGAAATCCATATTTGAAGATGCGGTACAGGTAAGGGCTTCTGATATTCATATTGAGCCTGATGAGACGGTTCTTAGAATACGGCAACGGGTTGATGGTGTGCTACATGAGCAGATCGTAAAAGAAAAAAGAATTTCGGCACCATTGGTTTTGCGTTTGAAGTTGATGGCGGGATTGAATATCTCGGAAAGACGATTGCCCCAGGACGGACGTTTTAGCTTGATAGTTAAAAACAGAAAACTGGATATTCGTGTATCGACCATGCCAATAGAAAATGGTGAATCAGTAGTGCTAAGGTTGCTGGATCAAAGCGCAGGAGCTACCCATCTGGGCGAAGTAGGGATGCCGGAAAAAATGCTTGCGACTTTCAGGCGCCTTATACATTTACCACATGGCCTGATATTGGTGACCGGTCCTACAGGAAGCGGAAAGACAACGACGCTTTATGGCGCCTTGCAGGAACTGAACGAGGCAGGTAAAAAGATTATTACGGTTGAAGACCCGGTTGAATACAAATTATCAAGAATAAATCAGGTACAGATTAATCCCAAAATTGATTTGAGTTTTGCGCGAGTTTTGAGAGCAGCCTTGCGTCAGGACCCGGACATTATTCTGATTGGTGAGATTCGCGATGGCGAGACTGCAGAAATTGCCTTGCGTGCAGCGATGACAGGTCACCTTGTGTTGTCGACATTGCATACCAATGATTCGCTTTCCAGTGCCATGCGTCTTGTAGATATGGGCGCGGAGGGTTTTCTGACAGCCTCATCATTAAGAGCAGTACTGGCTCAGCGTCTGGTCAGGAGATTGTGTGAAAACTGCGCCGAGGATTATGAGCCATCATCAATTGAGCAGGCCTGGCTGCAAGACAAATTGAAAGATCAGGGAATAGAGCTGAACCTTAAAAAGGCCAGAGGCTGTCATCATTGTAATAATTCCGGCTACAGAGGTCGTATAGGCGTGTTTGAATTACTAGTGATGAATGAAGTTTTGAATGATGCCTTGAGAAAAGAAGATTCCTATGAATTTGTCAGGCAGGCGAGACAAAGTGAGGGTTATGAACCGATAGCCGTTGCAGCTATGAAATATGCAGCTGAAGGGGTTACATCACTTAGCGAAGTTCTCAGGGTGGCAGAACATATTGATGAGTCGCCAGATTTTCAAAAAATTGCAGTGAATAGATAACTATATAGATAATATTTTTGTTGAGATGAAATAGAAGAAACACTGATGCCCAGATTTAGTTACAAAGGTAGAGATATTTCAGGCGCACTTGTCAGCGGACAGGTGCAGGCTGCATCTGCCAGTGAAGCGGCAACAGGGTTGTTCAATGACAATATAACGCCCATAGATATTTCAGAATCCAGGGGCAAAGCGTCAACGAATAAACAGGGAAAAAGAAGAAGGTCTGATTCTTCTGCAGCTTTTGGTGGAATATTTTCCAGGGAAAAAGTTTCTCTTGTTGAATTAATTATTTTTTCAAGACAGATGTACAGCCTGGCCAAAGCCGGAATTCCGTTGGATAAGGCATTAAGAGGCCTCAGAGATTCAATCAGTAACAGAAAGTTTAAAAGCATTTTGCATGAAATGGGGCAGGAGCTTGAAAAGGGCATGGCCCTGACTGATGCCATGGGAAGGTACCCGGAGGTATTTTCCCCTCTGTATCTAAGTCTCGTCATGGTCGGTGAAAGCACTGGACGACTGGATTTGTCTTTTGAGCAGGTTGGAAAATATCTGGAGCTGGAGAGTAATACCAGGAAACAGATCAGCAGTGCAACAAGATACCCAATTTTTGTATTGATTACGATTGCCGTAGCGCTATCAATAATTATGGTTTTTGTAATTCCTGTATTTGCTGAAACGTTCGAGAGACTTGGTGCTGAATTACCATGGCAAACGATTTTGTTGATCGATATTTCGAATTTTTTCCTTAACTACTGGTATGTAATTTTAGGCTTGATTGCCATAAGTGTTTTTGTATTCAGGCAGTTTGTTGCTACTGAAAACGGCCGGGAAACATGGGATAGAAAAAAGCTGGGTTTCCCATTGGTAGGAGAAGTATTTGAAAGAATTGCTTTGTCACGATTTTCCAGAACCTTTGCCATGATGATGACTGCAGGTGTGCCCATTGTGCAATCTTTGGCTGTTATATCGAAAGCTGTCGGTAATACTTATATTGGTAAAAATATATTGAATATAGGGGATTATATTTCCAAAGGAGAGTCTCTTTATTATTCGTCTATACGCAGCGGAATGTTTTCACCTCTGGTGCTGCAAATGATTTCAGTGGGTGAAGAAAGTGGAAACATTGCAGAGCTGCTCGATGAAGTAGCCGACTTTTATGATTCTGAAGTGGAGTATGATTTAAAGAAGCTAGGCGCTGCTATTGAGCCAATTCTTATCGTATGTATTGCAGGTATGGTCTTGATACTGGCTCTTGGTGTATTCCTGCCAATTTGGGATCTGGCAAATGCAGTTCGTTAACAGGAAAGCTTTCGTAAAAAAAAATGGAGGTTTTACTTTATTTGAAATGGTAGTGGTTATTTGTTCAATAGTGATTCTGTACATGGTGGCAGAAGAGCGACTGAACAGTTTGCCCGCCGCAGCGGAAAGAGCGAATTTTTTTGCAATTTATGAGCAGATCAAGACCGGTGTAAGGTTTGATATGTACAGTAAATTGGCAAGTGGTGAGTTAAGCAGTTTAAAAATGCTTGAAGGTACAAACCCTATGGAAATGTTACTCGAATTCCCGTCAAATTACTTTGGCGAATTGGTTGAGGTGACAGATACCAATATAAATAGAAGGAATAGCTGGTATTTTGAAACATCTACCGGAGAACTGGTTTATGTTGTGGGTGGCGCAAGTATTGATGATGTTTGGATAACTTTTGGTAATACAGAAGTTAATTTGGGGCAAATCAGATTAAGACTGACCAATGTGTACAGAGATGAGATCGGTAATGATGAAGTGTTGGCAAGTTCTGTAGTGGGTGAGTCACTTGAGCAAAGCTGGCAGGCTCTCTTGCTACAGCCAGTTAGACCATTTCGCTGGAATTTGCAATCTGAACAGCCTGTTGAGATCTAGATGATGATTACAAATAAAAATTTTAACTGGATAACGATTATGGCAAAAAAGTTTGGAAAACAGGAAAATGAGGAGGAAATGGTATGTGAAATATCGAAAACTCCGTAAAAGTATAAAACTGTTATATGTTTTAAAATAAAATATTTATCAATTTGATTTTCGAAAGAATTGTTAATTTTAAAAATGAGGAAAAGTTATGAAAAATATAAAAGCGATGAAGGGCTCTGCAATTAAAGGCGGACAGAAAGGTTTCACAATTATTGAGTTGGTTGTAGTTATTCTTTTGCTGGGTATTTTGACAGCAACAGCGTTGCCGCGATTTATTGATGTTACGGAAGAGGCTCAGGATGCAGTTCAATCGGCCACAATAGGAGGGCTGCAGACAGGCTTCGCGTTATACAGAGCGGCAGTAATTGCCGGCGGGAATGTTAGTGGTGAGGCTCCAACCGCAACCAGTGATTACACACTAGTATCAAACGACTTTGGTTTTCCGCAATACTCAATAGGCTGCGAAAATATTTATGCTGGGTTACTGCAAAATGGCGCTACAACTGCCAGTGCAATTGCGGGAACTTCTCCTACCTGTAACTTTATATTGACTGAAGTATCAAGAACCCTGTCGTTTAATGTAAACAGCGGCACAGTGGGTATATAAGTCCCTGATTTAATCAAAAATTGTTATTGATAGTTAAAAAGGATTTATATGCCAGCAGGAGCCTTTTTGAATAATTGGTTTCTGATAAAAGTGAAGGCCCAGTTGCCCTTGGTGTTACTGGGCCTTTTCTTTTTGTACCTTTTCCATTATGTTGAACCTCATAATGGCGGAATTGGCCTGGAGGTTCCTCATAATTCAGTAAGCTGGATATCTGTAAGCCTGATTATTGCCCTGGGCCTATTTCAGATTGCAAAGTCTGGACAAATTGTTTGTAGCAAGTTGGGAATGTACTTGCTGTTGAGTGTTTGTCTTATGTCGTTTCCTACTTTATACCCTGGATCCAAATTAATTAATGAAAGCCCGCTGCATTTGGCTCTTCTAGGCGGGTACTTGTTTTTCTTTTCTTTGCAGCAATTCAGGTTGAATAAAAAACAGGTAACTATAGTGCTCTATATGATTCTATCTGCCGGAATTATTGAGTCGGTTATAGGTTGGCACAATTATCTAGGGATAAATTGGTCTGATTTATCCTTGGAAGGCCCTGGAAGCGATATACCCTATGGATCTATCAGACAACGAAACTCATTATCTACTTTGTTTGTAACGTGCCTGGTTATTTCAGCCTGGCTACTCTCTCCCGAGAATGATGTTGGAGTAAAAAACAGATTTAGATATATGCTTGATTATGGTGTTATTCTAAGTCCGATATTATTGATCCCGCTGATAATCATCCTTAAATCACGTACAGGTTGGATTAGTAGTGCTGTATCCCTGGCATTATTGTTACCATTTTTGTTTAGTATCCGAAAAAAGATAATTACACGGGCCTGGATACTTTCGATAATTCTGGGAATATTGGTGGTTCCGATAATGAACCAGTTTTCTGAAGCGCCGGAAGTTGTGTCTGAAGATAAGTTTAATCTTTCTGGCCCAAGAAGTTACTTTTATGATCAAGTATTGGATTTGGCACTTGAGAAACCAATACTTGGGCATGGTTTCGGTTCTTTTGAAAATGAGTATGTACATTTTTCTGCAGAGGGATTTAAAAATGGCGTGTACGATAATCCCGCTTATGAAAATCTAAGCCATCCCCATAATGAGATATTATACTGGTGGATTGAGGGTGGAATAATGGCTCTGGCAGGAATACTTCTTGCCGCATTTGTTGTTCTCAGGAACATATTCAAAGTCAATAATTCAGATACAAAGTTTATCCTGCTGGCTTTATTTTTCCCTATTGTTTTACATACTCAAACTGAAATACCTTTTTATACTTCAATAGGTCACTGGTTTATTTTCCTGTCTCTTATTATGGTCGTAGATTTTTATACCGAAAAGTATCATGAGAAAAACATTAACTATACTTTATTGCCAGGATTGCTAGCGGTGATGATTCCTGTCCTGGTAAGTTTGTTTATGCTTTCTACCCTACAAAGTGCCAGACTCTTGAACAGGATTGAAAAAGACATGCAGGTTAATATTGATATCCTGGAAAACATTACCAACCCAGTAGTCTGGCAAGACCGACTAATGTGGGATATGAATTTTGGTTTGCTTGCCCTTGGCGCATATCAGAATAAGCCGGAATTGGCATTAAATTACATAAATTGGGCGCCTGAAATAATAAAAAGAAAACCCAGAGCTGGTTATTACCATTACCTGGTATTGGCTCACAAGCTGGTTGGAGATGAACTGCAGGCAAAAATAGTACAAGATGAAGCTGAATATTTATTTCCTACCAGAAAATTTGATTTCGATATTAGCGCATTACTTAATATTAAAAGTAAAAATATTGATGATATCCAAGTTAATATGATTGCAGAATAAATAGCATAAGAGTCATGAAGCTATCAATCTCCTATCACCAAAAGGGTTTTAGTCTAGTAGAACTAATCATAGTTATTATTCTATTAGGCATTGTTGGTACTGTAGCTTTCTCCCGGTTTGTATCGGGTTCTGCTTTTAATGCGGCAGGTACGCAGGATGCAATAATCAGTATTTCCCATGCCACCCAACAAGCTTCTCTGGGCAGGGATAATACGTCCTTTCAAATTAATGCTTCAGGCGGTGACTGGATTATTTCAGCAGTTGCCGGCAGTCCGACGGTTACGATTCGCTCAATTAACATTCCGGCAAAAAATGTAATTCTTGAAACCGGGTCTGCGGTTGCCAGTGGTAATACCTGCGCAAATGCTTATGACACCGCTGTCATGAATGATTTTGTGGTGAATTATGATCGTAAAGGCGATCTGGTTGATTTTACCAATAACGGAACTACAGAAACTGTAGATGCTTCCTTTAATGGTATTCGTCTTTGCATCAATGACAACCCGGTTTTTTCCGTGTGCATCTCTCCGGCTGGCTATGCCTATGAAGGCGATTGTGATGTCTAGTCATTATCACAAACTTCACACCCAGTCTGGTCTGACTATTGTGGAGATTGTCGTCACTATCGTTATCCTAGGTATTGCGTTAGCTGCTGTGGCTGGCATGGTAGGTCTTGGTTTAAGCCAGAGTGCCAATACCTTGATTGAAACCCGCGCAGTTGCTCTTGGTTATTCCTATGTCGATGAAATTCTGGGCAGACGTTTTGACGAGCGTACTCCCCAGAGTCGAGTTCCACCCTGTTTTGGCCTTGTTGGAAGTGAGCGTTGTACTGCTGAAGCATCTTTTGGGCCTGATGGTGGCGAAGTTAGAAGGACGTTTGATGATGTAGATGATTTTCATGATTTGCAGGAAGGGGCTGGAGAATCAAATCCCCTGGAAGATGCCGAGGGTAATACTCGTACGGGCTATGAAAATTTCCGTGTGGCTGTAATAGTGCGATACGCTGGCGATGATGCGGTACTTGGGCTTGATCAGACAGACGCAAAATTAATTACTGTCACCGTGGAACATACGCAATTAAACCTGAGCTGGGAATTCAGTGCCTATCGAGGGAATTTCTGATGCAGGCCCGCATACGTTTTCCGGGTAAAGGAATGGGTAATTGCAGCAAAGGGTTCAGCCTGATAGAAATCGTTGTGGTGATCGTGGTTATGTCGATTATTTCCATTGGTATTGTGCAATACATCATTAATTCTGCAGCCGGCTATGCCAGAACAGCAAACCGCAGTGAGCTCAGCGCCGCCGGACGCGTCGTCATCGACCGTATTTCCATGGAGCTTCATAATGCTCTGCCTAACAGTGTAAGAATTGGTGCTGTTCACCCCACTGATAATGCTATCGGATTTGCCGGGGACCAATGCATCGAATTCATGCCTATTCTGGCTGCTACTACCTATATTGATCCAGCCATTCGGCCACAGCCACGAACGGCGACATTTACCGTGGTGGATTTTGTGCCTGACCAGGACGGCGCAAGCGGTAAATATATTTCTATTTATCCCAGAACCAGCAATATTTATAACCAGACATTTGTAGGGCCCAATACCCAGGCGGATATAGCAGAAGCCTCAGTGGCAGATGCAGATACTGGCGATGGCATCAATGAAATTACCACCACAACCAATCACCGCTTTAGAACCAGCTCGCCCTCCATGCGGGCGTTTTTAACGGACCCTCCAGTCAGCTACTGCGTACAGGGTGATCGATTGTATAAATATTCTGATTACGGTTTTTCCTCGACTCAAATGAAGCCCCTGAATCTTGATGGCAGCACATGTGCTGCCGGCCCCGGCATGTGCTTGCCGGGAACGACACCGAACAGAGTGCTGATGACTTCCTTTCTGGACAATGCCGGGATCACGGCTTTTGATCAGCTCAATGCCAACCGACGCAGGAATTCCGTTGTGCAGATTGAATTAAATTTTAATCAGGATGGTGATGAAGTGTTACTGAACCATGAGGTACTTTTGCACAGTGCGCCGTAAATTTATTGCTCAGAGAAAATTATTTTCGGTCCGACGGCAGCAAGGCCTTGGTCTGGCAACAGCTATTTTTGTTATTACCGTTATGGCTGTGCTGGCTACGCTTATTGCGCAACTGGTGACGAATAATGCGGAAACTACCCAGGAAGAAATTGAACTGATCAGGGCTTTTTACAGCGCAGAGTCCGGACTTCAGTTTGGCTTGAACAGATTGTTTCCGCCGGATGGGCTTACCCCCGGAGTATGTCCCGCAGGACCGGTGAATTATGACCTGACTGAAGGGGGCTTTAGTCGCTGTGAGGCGGACGTCTTTTGTGAAAGTGTGACAGTGAGCGCTGTGGATTATTACACCATCACCAGTACTGGCACCTGTGGTGAGGTAAGCCGGACCATTCAGGTGCGTGCACAGTGATGCTTTATGATCCTGTTGATGGCAGGCATTATGGTTTGAATTCAGTAGAATGATATATAACTGACCTAGACTACTGACATGGCAGCAGCCTGGATGATGGCATAAATGACTATGATGGTAACAATGGCAGCCCCGGCCAGATAAAGTGCATTATTAACCCCCACATTGGTTCGATAGGGGTCTATTGAAAGGCTACTGTCATCAGCGCGGGCACTTTTATCGCGACCGACTCGAATTTTGTAACTATCGTACTTTTCTTCCAGTTCCCATCCGGCCTGTGCTTCTTCAGCGAGAATCTGTTGCATTTTTTCTTTGCTGGCAAAAGAAGGAGTGTTGGAGGTGATGACTTTATATTCGCGATTATCCACAAAAAATTCCTCGTTAAATGCTGTCTTGCTGCAATGGTGTTCATTTTCCGCGAAAAAAGCGAATTTGCAACCCAAAAATAGAGATTCCAATTAGAATTCAACGGTTTATTGGAGTCTTTTTAAGATTTTCACGACTGTTCTCACATGTTATGAATTTTTCCCAGTTTATAATCACAGACTTACAGATAAAATGTCAGACCGATTCAATACCAATGCGCTTTGCTTAACGCTATTATATTGAAAATCAAAGAGTTACCTTTCACTTATGACGTCGCAGTTTAAAGCCAAAAAGATCTCCAATGGGGTGTTTCTCACCCTGGCTTTTGGCCTGTCATTGTTTTTGTTTGAAACTGTCATAGCCCAGGTACCCGGGCCTGTTCCGCTGGTTGGAACAGGTGGCACTGTTACTACTCAGGGATCAGATCGGGTCCACACTTTTACTGCCGGTGGCACGTTTACTCCTCCTATTGGGGTATCCAATGTTGAGGTGCTAGTTGTCGGCGGCGGCGGCGGTGGTGGGGCGCCTATCCAGTTTGGTACTGCTGGCGGTGGTGGCGGTGGTGCTGGTGGTCTGGTTTATAACCCTGCTTTTGCTGTTACCGGAGGCAGTCCTGTTACCGTCACTGTAGGCGCCGGTGGTGGTCCCACCCCTTCAAACAATGGTTTTTGGATAGGCAACAATGGCAGTAATTCAACATTCGACTCCATAACTGCACTGGGTGGCGGCGGGGGTAGCGGCAATAATGAACAAGGGCAGCCGGGTGGCTCTGGTGGAGGCTCGCGAAGTAATCCCGGAGGCATCGCCACCCAGCCTGGTTCTGCGTCCGCTGGCTTTGGAAATCGCGGCGGAAACTTTACCAACTCTCCCGGTGGGGCAGGCGCTTCAGGAGGCGGTGGTGCCGGTGGCGCGGGTGAGGATCTGCCCGGTAGCAGTGGGCAGGCGGGTGATGGCGGGGTGGGATTACAGTATTCAATCAGTGGAACCCCTACATTTTACGCTGGCGGCGGCGGCGGTGGAAATGCCAATAATGATCCCTTGCAGGGAGCAGGCGGGCTTGGCGGTGGCGGAAACGGTGGTAACACCGGCACGCCTCCCATTGCTGGCACTCCAAATACCGGTGGCGGTGGCGGTGGCGGTAATGATGCGATTGCCGGTGCGGCTGGTGGTTCCGGCATTGTTATTGTGCGTTATACAGTTCCTACTCTTACCATTACCCAGCAGCCTTCAATAAATGCCACAACGGCTTTACCCTTTGCCCAGCAACCGGTAATCCGCCTGCTCAATGGCGCAGGTACCGGGGTCAGCGGGGTCAATGTGACTGCCAGTATTTTCAGTGGCACTGGCACATTGAGCGGAACGCTGACCGTGACCACAGATGCTGCAGGCTTGGCTGCCTTTACTGACTTGCGCATAATCGGCTCCGGTAATCACAGCATTCGTTTCGTTGCAGCGGGTGCAGTCCAGGAACTGGTATCAAACACAATTGATATTATTGCCTCTCCTCCCACCATAACCCTGCTGCAACAGCCTTCAGCACTTGTCACCGGTTCCGTTGATTTTGCACAGCAGCCAATAGTTGAGTTGCTGGATGGTACAACTGCCCCCCTCAGCGGTATCAATATCACGGCCAGTATTGTTAGCGGTAGCGGCACTCTCACTGAAACGCTGACGGTGGCAACCAATGGCAGTGGTCAGGCGCTCTTTTCAGGTCTGCGTATCGATGGTTCAGGCAATCATACTATTCGTTTTACCGCAGCAGGGTTTGGCGTGACGGTAGATTCAAATGTTGTCAATGTAGTACCTCCGACCATTTCCATAAACACCCAACCGTCGGCAAGTGCAACCAGCAATATTGTTTTTGCACAACAGCCTACGGTTGAATTACTGGATAATGGTGCGGCACCAATCAGCGGTATTAGTATTACGGCGTTTATCACCAGTGGTAGCGGCATACTGCAGGGAACGACTACTGTCCCTACCAATGGCAGCGGTCTGGCGGCTTTCCCTGATCTGGCTATTAACGGCAGCGGCAATCACACGATTGGGTTTATCGCTGCGGGTTCCGGGGTTTCGGTGGATGCCAATGTAGTGAATGTAACTCCTCCTGTGATTACGATTATTCAGCAACCGTCGGAATTCAATGCGGTTTCCACGCTATTTACCCAGCAACCGATTATTGAATTGCAGGATGCCGGTGCATCCCCCCTTGCCGGCATCAATATTACCGCCAGTATATTCAGTGGCACCGGAAATCTGGTTGGTACGGTAAACGTAGCAACCAATGGCAGTGGTCAGGCGGTTTTCACCGATCTGCAAATAGATGCTGCGGATACTTTTGTGCTGCGCTTTACCGCCGCGGGTGCCGGTGTATCGGTGGATTCCGCCCCTATCAATGTAGGGACTGCGGCCATAAGTATTATTCAACAACCGTCGTCCACTGTACCAAGTGGAGGCGTTTTTCCACTTCAGCCTTTGGTTGAATTACTGTTTAACGGATCCCCTGTTGCAGGAAGCACGATAACGGCAACCATCCAGAGCGGTGGTGGCAGTCTGGCTGGCACTACAAGTGTTATCACCGATGGCAGTGGTCTGGCCACCTATAGCGATCTGGCCATCACTGGCAGTGGCAATCATACCCTGCGCTTTACCTCCCCGGTCTTTGGCATCAACACCGATTCGAATATTTTAAACGTGTTGGCTCCTGTAGTTGGCTGTCCGGGGTTTGATGGTTCATCCTTGCCAATCACCTACAAGAGTTGTACAGAAACGAAAGTGCCGGGCCAAAATATTTCCCAGCAAATTACTCTGACTACCCCGCCAACCGCAGTGGTCGGTGATTTGATGATTGCTGCCATTGCCATTGATGAATCGCATACTGTTAATCCTCTGGCAGGCTGGACCTTGATTAATCAGGATAATGCAGGCGGTGGTGGTCAGGCAGCTTCCTTTGCCGTGTTTTATAAATTTGCCGTGGCCGGCGATTTGGCCGGCCCGGGCATCAATCATTCTTTTGATGATGTTCCTGCAGCTGACGCAGGAACAGGAGGAGCAACGCCGGTACAGGCTGCCAAGTATGGTTGGGTTATGAATTTTTCCGGGGTATCAGGAATCAGCGATGTAGGTTTTACGCCAGATGGAGGGGCCAGTAATCCTGCAGTGAGCCCTCCGGTCACAACAACCTCCAATAATAATTTAATCCTGCGCCTGGGTGGTTTTGATGATTCCGAAATTGCTGTAGACACAGCGACTCTTATGGCCGGTTATACAAGAATTACCGCGGACAACAGTCACGATGATGGCATAGGTAATGCCAATGGCGACAGTGTGTCCGGCGCTGCGGCCTATAGTGTTCAGGCCAGTCCGGGCGTGTCGCCGGCAGTCAATTTTACCAATTTCGCCAACACTCAGCGCTGGGTCACTTTATCACTTGCTCTTGAACCCTTGCCGACACAGTTTCGAATCTCGCATGGTTTAACAACGAATAATTGTTCAGCGCCTACCAATGTCACCATTCAGGCGACAGATGACAGCGGAAATCCCATTACGACTTATACCGGCACTATCGACCTGAGTACCAATACGGGCTTTGGCACCTGGGGTACAGGCACCGGAAACGGCTCACTCACACCACCTGTCAATAATGGCAGTGGCGTAACTGATGGTACTGCAAGTTATACCTTTGATCCTGCGGATAATGGTCAGGTGGTGCTGACGTTTTCTTCGCCGCTGGCCGGACTGCATAATTTTGATATTGTCGATGCGGATAATCCCGGTATTTTTGAAAACTCCAGTTTTGATCCCGATCTGAATATTGCCTTCTGCCCGAATTATGAATTTGCCATTTCCAATAGTGGACCCACCGATACCTGTACCCCTGCCACGGTGAATTTTCGAGTGGCACAAGTGGGGGCTGGGCCTACCTTGTTTGGTTATACCGGTACCATCACCATCAGCAATGATATTAACGCCGGCTTCTGGGCACCGGGATCAAGCAGCGGTACTTTGGTAAGAGGCACCGGAGATGGTGCGGCGAGTTACACTTTTGACAGTGCTGATCTCAGCGTGGTTTCGCTGGGTTTTTATTCATCAGTGGCGGATCCCACGGTAAATTTTGATGTGACTGACGGGACTTTCAGTGAAGGTGTCGATAATGAACTTGTGATTACCACCTGTCCCACGCTTATTCCTTCAATATCCTATTTACAGTGTTTTCCGGATTCGGTGACTGGCAATGTGACTATTCCATCGCGAGCAGTCAACAGCAATCGAATCGTTCTGCTATCCATGAACAATGAAGGAAATCCTGCGTTTCCAACCAGCGCGAATTTTGATACGGGGGCTATCGCAGGGCCGTCGTCGGTGCCGATGCTTCCCATCGGCAGCTCATACCTTGATGATGGTAATTTTGACATGCTGACAGAGGTATGGGGACTGCTTGACTCTGCTTTGCCGGATACCGGAGGAAACTATAACGTGGCTTTTGGTGGCAGTGGCGCAGGCAATGATACAACCGTTTGCCTGATTACCCTGATTGATGCCGAACAGATTATTCCTCCCGGTCTGGGTGCGCAGCTAAATACCAATCCGGTGAATTTTACCAATATAGATACACCCCCACAAAACCAGGTGACCACACAAATTACTACCCAGGAAGATAATGCTCTGGTTATCAGTCATGCCGGTAACGGGGGAGTCAGGCCCTGGTTGACGTCGACCCTTGGTGGGGCGCCATTATGGAGTGTTATCGCTGGGGGGCAGCAGACCTTTGGCGGTTTTTCGTCTGTTATACCTGCTGCCGGACTGGTTACGGTCACTGATACTGCCGAGGCTGGTGGAAACTTTAACCGGGTTGGTCATGTTGTTACGGGGTTTTCTCCGGCACCCCCCATCGCTACCCAGTTCAGTATCACCCACAATAATGTAGGGGGTACCTGTGCCGTCAATCGGGTGACCATCTCTGCACTGCGGGCCAATGGCACTATTGATACCAATTACGTTGGCACCCTGACCATTACCACGACCCCCGGTCTAGGTGACTGGTCCGATGTTGCAGGTGCCAATGCCGGCGTTAATTCGGTTAGCAATGGCGCGCTTAATGATGGTACAGCCACCTATGTATTTGCCCCGGGTGATAGCGGTTCGGTTGATCTGGGTTATACCCTGACCAGCTCCAACACGGTTAATTTCAATGTGACTGATGGTTCAAT
>JAUHWU010000195.1 GCA_030427065.1 Gammaproteobacteria bacterium
TTTTGACACTAAACCACTGCCGGGTTATCGCCTGTTTGTCCTTCAGCCCGGCATAGCCAATATCCTGTATTCGTGTCGCTGTTTTTTCTGCAATAAGCCGGGCAACATCGATCGTATTCAGTCCCGTTTTTTCAATTTTTAGCCAGACATGCTCACCACTGCCTGACAGCTGAAATCCCAGCTCTTCTTCAACCTGAAAATCCTGCGTTAGCTGCCTGAACCCGGCATGCGGTTTCTCATTCTGGTGGGCATAGGGAAAATCAAGCGAATAGTGTGTCATGCAATAAATACGTAAAGACCGGCTTTACCTCTGGACTGGCAATAATTAACGGCATCTATGCTCAAGAAGATTTCTGCACAAGAACAGTGGCGAAAGCCGCTATGCCTTCCCTGCGACCGGTAAACCCCAAGCCTTCACTGGTAGTCGCCTTGACACTGATTTCAGCCATCTTCATATCGAGCGCCTGCGCAAGGCTGCTACGGATAAGATCAATGTAAGGGGACAGCCTGGGCGCTTGTGCGACCAGGGTGATATCCGTATTTACAAGACTCCAGCCTTGTTCGGACATCAATGTCTTCACCTGTGATAACAGTAAAAGGCTGCTGATGTCTTTATAACGCACGTCAGTATCCGGAAAGTGTTTGCCAATATCACCGAGCGCGAGGGCACCGAGAATGGCATCGATCAGTGCATGAATAAGCACATCGCCATCGGAGTGTGCCAGCAAGGAATAATCATGGGGAATAGAAACACCCCCCAGAACTATAGCATTGCCAATTTCCGGCGTGTCCGAAAAACGATGCACATCAATACCGCTGCCAATGCGTATGTTAGTCATGCCTGGCCTGCTTTTTGAGAATTTGTTCCGCAAGGAGAATATCTTCTGCCTGCGTAATCTTGATGTTTTCACTACTGCCCTGTAAAACCTTTACCGCATGACCGGCATATTCCATCGCGTGAGACTCATCGGTGATCAGCAGGTTTTCTGCCAGAGCCCTTTCCAGAGCATTCCTGAGCAGGCCGTATCGAAACATTTGTGGTGTTGCTGCAAGCCAGTAGTGCTCTCTGGGCACCGTAGCGGCGATTGAAAGATCAGCATTGACCCGTTTTAAGGTTTCCCTCACTGGTGCGGCAAGGATGCCGCCTACCGCTTCATCAGAAAAACGACTGATCAGCTTCTCCATATCCTGAAGTGCTACGCAGGGCCGCACAACATCATGCACCAGCACCCAGTCATCTGCCGCAGCATGCGCCTGCAAGGACAGCAAGCCATTGAGAACCGAGTTGGCTCTTTGCGCGCCACCCTCTGCAGTCATAAAATCTGTTTTAAGCTCTATGTTCAGGGCTTGCCACCAGTTATCCTGTTTTCCAACCACCAGAACGATTCCGCTGAGACAGGATAATTGTGAGACCCTGTGCAGAGTATGTTCAGTGATTGTGCGTCCGTTTAGCTCAAGATACTGTTTGGGGATAGCTGCGCGGGACAAGTCTGTTTGCATGCGCCTGCCTACACCCGCAGCGGGAATTATTGCCCAATAACGCGGTTTACTGGTTTTGCCTGAGATTCCTGTTTCCCCCACCGTTTTACCCTGTAATTAATTCCTTAAAGAGCCTGTATTTAAACACCACTGTTATAACCAGCACTACATTGTATTCTGGCGGGCCTTATAAGCAGCTCAGTGGCCTTCCAATTAGTCCTTAGGCTGCCGGTTCCGGGGCTGACTCGGCGCCTGGCTCTGGCCATCCTGCTCTCGAATTGTTGACTGATTCCGAGTGCTATCTTCAGAATCCAGAATCATATAGAAGGTTTCACCCTCCTTGATCAGACCCAGTTCCTCCCGCGCCATCTCTTCAATGGCATCGGTGCCGGTTTTTAATTCTTCGACTTCATGCAAGAGTTCATTATTACGGCTTTGCAGGGTTGCATTTTCACTTTCCTGCTCAGCAATCGAGTCCTTCAAGCGAGAAATTTCAGCCATACTGCCAGCCCCGCTCCAGAGTCGCAGCTGCAACCCCAGAATTATCAAAACCAGCAGCACTTGCAAAATGCGCATTATTTATCATCCAGCCAATTAGTTGCCCGGCAGTTAAGCTTTATTGGTCAGGGCTGTTAATGAAATGCTTCAGGAGCCTGCGCCTAGCGTAAAAACTCGGCCCGCCCCTTGTAGACGGCAGAACTCCCAAGCTCTTCTTCTATAACCAGGAGACGATTGTATTTTGCTACCCGGTCAGAGCGACAAAGAGAACCTGTTTTAATCTGTCCTGCTGCCGTAGCAACAGCGAGATCAGCAATTGTTGTATCTTCAGTTTCACCGGAACGATGGGAAATAACTGCAGTATAGCCGGCAGTTTTCGCCATATTGATGGCGGCCAGGGTTTCGCTCAAAGTACCGATCTGATTGAACTTGATAAGAATAGAATTAGCTATGTTTTCCCTGATGCCTCTTTCCAGTATCCGGGTATTGGTAACAAACAGATCATCTCCCACCAGTTGTACCCTGTTCCCCAGTTTTTGTGTCAGGTAACTCCATCCTTCCCAGTCACTTTCATCCATGCCATCCTCAATCGACAAAATTGGAAATTGATCGCTTAGTCCCGCCAGATAGTCCGCAAACTCTTCACTGTTGAAGGCCCGACCTTCGCCACTCAGGTGATACTTGCCATCACGAAAAAATTCCGATGCCGCGCAATCCAGTGCAAGGGTGATATCTTGCCCCATTTTCAAGCCGGTTTTTTCAACCGCTTCCAGAATAGCATCCAGCGCCAGCACATTCGATGGCAGGTCAGGTGCAAAGCCGCCTTCATCACCCACCGCAGTACTGAGCCCTTTCTCTTTTAACACTGCTTTAAGCGCATGAAAGACTTCTGCACCATAGCGAAGCGCCTCATGGAAGCTATCGGCTCCGACGGGTTGAATCATGAATTCCTGGATATCAACGTTATTATCGGCGTGCTCTCCACCATTAATAATGTTCATCATCGGCACAGGCATCGAATACAGCCCGTCTGGGTTAGCTTCTGGTAAGCTGGCAATATAGGCGTAAAGGGGCAAACCCTGGTTCTTTGCTGCGGCTTTTGCTGTAGCCAGCGAGACGGCAAGGATGGCATTGGCGCCCAAATTGCCCTTATTGTCGGTACCATCCAGCTCTATCATGGCCTTATCAATAGCTCTTTGATCCAGGGCGTTCATCCCTTTAAGACAGGTCTGAATTTGATTGTTGGCGCCTGCAACGGCTTTTAATACCCCCTTGCCGTTATAGCGTGCCGGATCCTTGTCGCGCAACTCCAGGGCTTCCCTGGAGCCGGTAGAGGCACCGGATGGCGCACAGGCGCTGCCAATTTCACCACTGGAAAGCTCCACATCTGCCTGAATGGTGGGATTTCCCCTGGAATCAAGTACTTCTCTTGCCCGAATTGTTTTTATCTCTGTCATTGTTACTCTTTAAATTGCTGCACTTATTCAGTGATTCAATGATTCAATTTTATTGTTTTGCCACCTGGCTAGTTAAGACTAGGCGGTATCTATATCTTCCTGCCCTTTGACCAGATCATCCAGTGCTTTTAACTGAGCAAGAAACGCTTTCAGTGTGTGCAGTGGCAAGGCGCAGGGACCATCACACAAGGCCTTTGACGGATCAGGGTGTGCCTCGATAAACAACCCGGCAATTTTTTGTGCTATTCCTGACTTGGCCAACGAGGTGACGTCTTTACGGCGCCCGCCGGCACTGCTGGATTGCCCACCAGGCAATTGCAGTGAATGCGTGACATCAAAGAATAACGGATAGCCAAAACTCTTCAATATTGGAAACCCAAGCATATCCACAACCAGGTTGTTGTAACCAAAACTGGCGCCGCGTTCACAGAGCATTAAACGGGTATTTCCAGCTTCCGTGAATTTTTGCAGAATATTGCCCATTTCCGGGGGCGAAAGAAACTGGGCTTTTTTGATGTTAATCACTTTACCGGTCTTTGCCATAGCCATGACAAGGTCTGTCTGGCGAGACAGAAATGCGGGTAACTGCAGGATGTCAGCGACCTCAGCAACCGCTTCTGCCTGATAGGGTTCATGCACATCAGTAATGATCGGCACATTAAAGCTTTCTTTTACCCTGGCCAGAATATCAAGCCCTTTTTCGAGACCCGGGCCTCTGTAGGAATTGATAGAGGAGCGATTGGCCTTGTCAAAAGAAGCTTTGAAAATATAGGGAATGGAAAGTGAGGTGCATACCTCACTAAACGTTTGAGCCACCTCCAGCGCCAAGGCCTCACTTTCGAGGACATTAAGTCCTCCAATAAGCACCATGGGAGCATCATTGGCTATAGCTATATCGCCTACCGTAATAGTACTTGTCATTAAGTGCGTGCCTTTCTGGATGCGAGTCAGCTGGTAACCGGTGAG
>JAUHWU010000039.1 GCA_030427065.1 Gammaproteobacteria bacterium
AATGGAAAATACGGTGGTGAGAATTGCTTTTATCAGTTTCATGCTTGAGTCCCCTGTTTTACTGGTTGCCAACCAGTGAATGACGCGTCTGCACAGTGAGCCTATAGTCGGGTCAATGTACATAGAGTCAATAGAAATCCTATAAAATATAGTGACTTAGTCTTATTATGGTTTATCTTTGCTTTTTTAGAACTATAAAAATAGAAGTGCCCCCCTTATACTCACATGCATACCTGAATTTGAAAGCAGTGGCCCATGTCTATTTTTGTCTTATTAAATAACAGTCAGTACAGACAAGTCTAGGCACAAAAACATTAACCAATATGAACCTATTCGATTTTTTGTCAGCAACCAGCAAGTCCAGGCAGTGCCATGTGCTGATGCCTGTATTGCTTGCTTGTTGCATGCTGTTCACGTCAGCTCTGCAGGCACAGACTGTTCCTCTGGAGACGATTGTCCTGTCAGAGCGCATGTTGTTTGTAAGGGGCCCTGATGCCAATGTACTGGCAGTAGAAAGCAGCGAAGGCGTTATTCTTATCGATGGTGGGCATGCCGACTGGTATGACAGTTTGCGCGAGGTAGTTGAAGAGGCTTTTCCCGGTGTTCCCATCAGGGCATTGATCAATACCCAGTGGCATCGCGAACAGACCGGTGCCAATGTGCCATTGGGATCAGCCGGGGTCGAAATAATTGCTCATGAAAACACCATGCTCTGGTTGAGCACGGAAGTATGGCAACGTTGGTCTGACAAAAAGTTTACGCCATTGCCAAAAGCAGGCCTGCCTGTAACCACGCTGTGGGATGATGGCGTTCTGCAGTTCGGTGACCGCTCGGTATACTATGGGTTTCTCTGGAATGCGCACACTGATGGCGATATCTGGGTCTATTTTGAGGAAGAAAATGTTCTCGTCACCGGCGGTTTGGTGTCTAACGGCCGCTGGCCCGAAATAGACTGGACTACCGGTGGCTATATCGGGGGCATGCTGGATAGTTTCGTGTCACTGCTGACTGTGCCGGATCACAATACCCGAATCATTCCTGCCTGGGGAAATATCATGAATCTTGATGAGCTCAAGGCGCAGAACCAGATGTATCTGACTATTTTTGACCGCTTACATGGGTCTGTTATCAGCAGCTATGATCTCGACGATATCCTGGCAGAAAAGCACACTGCAGAGTTTGATGCGCAAATGGGTGACCCTACCCTGTTTATGACCCTGGCTTTCCAGAGTTTTCAGGGGCGTTATCGGGATGCGCAGAATTTCAGGTTATTAAATATTCCCTGAGAAAACACTGCTAAAAAGAATGACAGACCGCAGCAAATTATTAAAATTAAAAAAGTATTGAAAATAAAAAAAGTAATTTAAACGTACTAAAAATAACGCATGATCAAAGTCCTTCTAAACAAGTCCTTCATTTGCCTTGCCTTAAAAGCCGGGGCAGGTGTTGTGATGGGTTCATTTCTATTGCTGGCGGGCTGCAGTGACAGCGATGTGGAAAATGTATCTCAGAGTCCTGTTGCAAGCAGTATCCCCTCGCCGTCAGAGTTGTTGGCACAGACAGAAACGCAGTGGGCTTTGCTTAAAGACTATTGTGTTGATTGCCACAACCTTGATGATTACAGCGGGGGGCTTGCCTTTGATCTGATGGACCACAATGCGATCAGTGCTGATGCGCAGGTCTGGGAAAAAGTGGTACGAAAACTGCGTGGCAGAATGATGCCGCCACCCGGTCAGGAAAAACCGGCCAATCAGCAGATCGATCAATTTGTAGCATGGTTGGAGGGTAATCTCGATCAGCCCGGAGAATTTGTTGATCCTGGTGAAAAGCTGCTGCATCGCCTGAATCGAACTGAATATGCCAATGCCATCAGGGATCTTTTAAAGCTGGATATTGATCCGGCGGCGTTGCTTCCTGTTGATGGCGCTGAAGATGGTTTTGATAATATCGCTACAGCCTTGCAGGTAACGCCTTCGTTTATTGATCAGTACCTTGGCGCTGCCAGAGTGGTCAGTGAACAGGCAATTGGTTCGCCGACAGCGCGTGCGTCAGGCACGCCGTATTCGTTTTCTCCGGTTGGCCAGTCATTTCATGTTGACGGCTTGCCACTGGGCTCGCGGGGCGGGGCGGTGGTAGAGCATTATTTCCCCAGTGATGGTGAGTACCTGCTGAATATCGCCAGCATGGCTTCGGGTCTGGCAGTTGGCAGTATGGAGCATGGTAATACTCTGATCGCCACTCTTGATGGCAGGAAATTCTTCGAAACAACCATTGGCGGCATGGAAGAGGCTGAACAACTGGACAAGTTGCGTGCCCCGGCTGTGGATGCCCTCAATGCAAGAATCCGTGATATTCCCCTGACTACTACTGCGGGTCCCCATAAGGTTGCCGTGTTTTTTCTGCATCGCTCTTTTGCTGAATCAGACGATCCCTTGCAGCAGCTGACGCCAAGAAAAGGTCAGGATGCCATTGTTGATCTCAGGCAGTTTGAAATCTACGGCCCGGTTAATGCCACGGGATTAAGCTCAACACCCAGCCGCGACAGAATCTTTTCCTGCCACCCGGATAATGATGTAGAAGAAGTCACTTGTGCGAGAAGCATCATTACAGATCTCGCCAGCGAGGCGTTTCGTGGATTTCTGGCGGACGAAGATACTGAACTGTTAATGCGTATGTATGAAGCCGGCTATGGTGATGGTGGTTTTGAGAAAGGTATTGCCTTTGCCTTGTCAGGCATTCTGGTGCATCCGAAGTTTCTTTACCGACTTGAACCTGTTCCTGAGGCATTACCACCGGGGGCAACCTTTGAGCTTAGCAGCCTGGAGCTGGCATCACGGCTATCGTTTTTTCTATGGAGCTCCATTCCCGATGAAATTCTGCTGGAAATTGCTATTGATGATGGCTTGAAAGATCCTGCGATTCTGGAACAGCAGGTTAAGAGAATGCTGAGTGATCCACGTGCGGACAATCTGGCGCATAATTTTGGCTATCAATGGCTTGGGCTGGCTGAGCTTGAAAATATTACCCCTGATGGAAAGCTGTTTCGTGATGTGGACGGCAATATCAGGGCAGACCTGACACAGGAAGCCGTGCTGTTTATGCAAAGTATATTCAGTGAAGATCGCAGTATTCTCGACTTGCTTACCGCAGATCATACTTACCTGAATGAAAACCTGGCCCTGCATTACGGCTTCAATGGCATTCGTGGTTCAGAATTTCGCAAGGTGATACTGGATGATGAAAGGCGCTGGGGGATCCTGGGGAAGGGGGGGGTACTCATGGTGTCTTCCTATCCAAATCGTACCTCCCCTGTATTGCGTGGAGCCTGGCTGCTGGAAAATATAATGGGTACGCCACCAGCGGCACCGCCGCCTGATGTTGAAGGTTTCGTAGAGATAGAGGAAGGCCAGGAATATACAACAGTAAGAGAGCGACTTGAAATGCATCGGGTTAACCCCTCCTGCAACGGTTGTCATGGGGTCATTGATCCGCTGGGTTTTGCCCTGGAAAATTTTGATGCGGTTGGGCGATGGCGTGACAATGATCGACAGGCCAGAACACCCATCGATTCCTCCGGAGTGCTGGCAGATGGTACCCCGGTAGATGGCCCGGTTGCCCTGCGGCAGGCAATCCTGAGTCGCCCTGACCAGTTTGTGCAGACATTTACCGAAAAACTGATGACCTTTGGGCTGGGTCGCAGTATCGAATATCAGGATATGCCAACTGTAAGACGTATTGTACGGGAAGCAGAAAGAGATGATTACCGTCTTTCGGCCCTGATACTGAATATCGTTAACAGTGAGCAGTTTCGCATGAAGCAAAATGCGGAAAGTGAAGCTCTGGTGCTGGCAAATTAACCATTCAGTCAATCGACAATAATTATTTGTGTCGCAGAACGGTGGGTCATAAACTCTGAAGATTGTTGTATAGTTATCAGGCAGTTCAAAATAAGAGAGTAAAAGCGCTGGAAATCGCGGTTCGATAACGGATTGAAAGCGGATTGAAAGCGGATTGAAAGCGGATCGAGGGGAAGACACATGTTTATTTCCAAAAAGCACCTGTCACGCAGAACCCTGTTACGGGGCGCGGGTACGGCAATCGCACTACCCTTACTGGATGCCATGATTCCTGCCAGTACAGCCTTGGCACAGACCGCTGCGGCCCCTAAACCCAGGCTGGGATTTTTCTATTTCCCCCATGGTGCCATTATGGACAAGTGGACGCCTGCCACTGTTGGCTCTGATTTTGAAATAACGCCAATTCTCAGTCCCCTGGCAGCCTATAAAGACCAGATGACGATTGTCAGCAATCTGCGCAATACCGCTGCCGAAGGCGCCGGTGTGCATGCTACGTCCCCGGGTACCTGGTTAAGTTGTGCATCACCCTTTACGGTTGATCAGAATGACCCGAATTACGGCATCTCAGCCGACCAGATTGCCGCCCAGACCATTGGTCAGGATACCCCATTCCCCTCTATCGAACTTTGTACTGAGGTGAAGGCCTCAAGTGCCGGCGCTTGTGACAGTAATCTGGGGTGTGGCTATGGTTCCACCATTTCCTTCAGAACCCGAACGCAGCCATTACCGATGGAACATAATCCACGCAAATTGTTTTTTCGCATGTTTGGTCAGGGAGATACAGCAAGAGAACGTGATTCCATTATGAATCAGAAATTCAGTCTGCTGGACCTGGTAGCCGAAAGTGCTTCCTCCCTGAATGGCCGCCTGGGCAGTGCTGATCGCCAGCGCATGGATGAGTATCTGGATTCAGTGCGCGATGTGGAGCGTCAGGTGGAGAAACTGGGTGAACAGGATTTCAGTGGACTGGATATTCCGGATGCCCCTTTGGGAGTCCCGGGGAACTGGGAAGAGCATATTAACCTGATGTTTGATTTGACGGCTCTGGCTTACGAAGCTGATTTAACCCGTGTTGCGTCAATGATGTTGTCAGCAGAAATAAGCATGCTGACCTATAACCAGGTGGGAATCTCGGATGCCTACCATCCGCTGTCCCATCATCGCTATGTGCAGGACAAGATGGATAGATGTGCGGTAATCCAGACCTATCACTCCAAAATTTTCGCCAGGTTTCTTGATCGCCTGAATAACACGGCAGATGGAGATGGCTCCATCCTTGATCATTCAATCCTGCTGTTTGGCAGCAATATGAGTGATTCCAATGCCCACAATGCCAACCCGCTGCCATCGGCCATTTTTGGTGGCGGCAATGGTCGCTTGAAAGGCGGGCAGCATCTGAGCTATGCGGCGAATACGCCTCATGCCAACCTGATCCTAACGCTATTGGAACGTGCCGGTATTTCCGGTGTTGAATCCCTGGGCAACAGCACTGGAATTTTCTCCGAGGTTTAGGACCTGTTCAGGATCATGATTCCTCCATCAGCCCACTTTCGATTTATTGTTTCATGCCTGGCGGCTGTCAGTCTGCAATTGGCAGCAAGTACTGCCCTGTCTGCTACGCTGCCGGATCTCGCCGAGGCCGGTGAACGAGCTTCTGTAATGGAATTGATTGCCGCCGGCACCGATGCCAATACGCCGTCTGTAGATGGCACCACGGCGCTGCATTGGGCGGTATATCAAAAGGACCTTGAGCTCGTCGAGCATCTGCTGGAGCAGGGCGCTGATCCGGATATCAGCAATGACTACCATGCCAGTCCCATGACCGTGGCTTCTGTCCATGGTGATTTCGCCATTATGAAAGCACTGGTGGATGCCGGCGGTGATATAGAGTCGTTCAATCCAGAGGGTCAGACCCTGCTAATGGCAGTGGCCAGAACTGGCAATACTGAAACCGCCAGGCTCCTGCTTGAGCAAGGCGCAAATGTAAACGCTGTCGAAAGCTGGGGTGGTCAGACCGCCCTGATGTGGGCGGCGTCACAAAAACAACCCCGGATGGTGGCGTTGTTGCTGGAATACGGTGCTGAGGTCGATGCTCGGGGAAAGGATCATGACTGGCCACGCTGGATTACGTCAGAACCGCGCAATAAACCCCTGCAGCGCGGTGGGTTCACTGCTTTACTGTATGCCGCCAGGGAAGGCTGTAAAGACTGTGTAGAGGCCTTGCTGGATGCAGGCGCGGATATTAACCTGCCGGATATTGATAACGGCACGCCATTGCTAATGGCCATGCAAAATCTGCATTACGATACTGCCAATGTCCTGATAGAGCGTGGTGCGGATATTCAGCGCTGGGACTGGTATGGGCGAACGCCGCTGTACTCTGCCATTGATCTTCACCTGATTCCCAATAGCCGTCGTGGCGATCTGCCGTCGCCAGACAAGCTGACAGCCCTTGATATCGCCAGGATACTGCTGGAAAAAGGCGCCTATGTGGATATGCGACTGAAAAAAGAACCGCCCTACCGCTCCGGAGGGGATCGCGCCTATACCGATGCAGGTCCGGATTCCCGGGTACTCAGTGGCGGCGCCACAGCCCTGCATAATGCCGCCAAGAGTGGCGACATTGAGGCAGTAAAACTGTTGCTGGAATTTGGTGCGCGGATCGATATTGCCAATATGGTGTATGAAGTAACCCCCATCCATACCGCAGCAGGAGTCTGGCGCGTTTACGGCATATTTATGGAAACACCGATCTCCGGTGCCTATAAAACCGGGGCGGATGCTGCCGCGATCATGGCGCTGTTACTGGAGGCTGGTGCTGATATTCACCAACTTGCCGCCAATGGTCAAAACGTTGCCCATGGTTCGGCAAAAGCAGGCTGGAATGAGGCTCTGCAATTAGCCTGGGAGCAGGGCGTGGATTTTGGCGTACGTGATGTGGGTGGCTATACGCCCCGCGACCTTGCCCGGGACATGGGTCATATGGACACGGTGGCATTTATCGATAGCCTAACAGGTCAGCAGCAATGAATATAAAAAAACTGCTGTTGACACTTTTTACTGTCTGTTCCCTGAGTGTGCTATCAGTCAGTGCCCAGATTGCCAATGATGTGGCAACCCGGCAAGCCATAATTGCGGCTTTGCCAGAAGGCGTAACAGCTGACAACGCCAGTGCCGATCAGATAGCCCAGGCGGCAATGGAGCTTGCTATCAGCATGGAAGGTGAGATTACCGATAATATGACCCAGGTAATGGTCTCACTGGGAGAACTGACAAGGGAAGGGACGTTTAAAAGCGCTCCGCGTTTTGGCAACAGGAATCCACCAGGGCGACTCTATACCAAGGTATTGAACCTGGCTTCCAGTGCGCTGGATGTGTCCTACAACACCTATTACGGCATTACCGTGCAGCACATCATGTCACTGACTACCGCCTTGCGGGATGGCCAGAATTTTTTGGTTGGTGCAGAAAGTAACGCCATAACCCGAAAATAATTAAGTAAACGTATCAAGCTGGAGAACTGAAATTGTCGGCTGCAACAGTGCCTGGATTTTCAGGTAGAAAAACATGAAGAAAATAACCAATCTAAGGTTAATGCTAACGCTGCCTGTGTTGGCAATGGTGTTGTTAATGAGCAGGGCGCAGGCACATCACTCCTTTGGTTTGGAGTTTGATGCTGATACGCGCGCAGAACTGACGGGTGTGGTAACCCAGGTGCGCTTCAGTAATCCGCATGTGCGCTACCGGGTTGATGTGGAAAGCGCTGACGGCTCGGTTGAATCCTGGGAACTACAGGCAGCCAGTGTTACTTCGCTGCGAGGTCAAAACTGGAACCGTGACAGCGTCAAAGTGGGGGATGTTGTTTCCGTCGCAGGGCAACTGGGTAGAAATGGGGCAAAAAAACTTTTTATCCGTGGCATCGCTGTTGCTGATGGCGGGCGCTATGGCAGTGCTGCGTCAGACAGCAATCAGACGCTTGTTGATGAAGAGTATCTCAGTGCTGCGGATTACGGCTATGGTGACATTAACAGTGCTTACCCGATCGACATCACTGGCCCCTGGAGCAATAGATACAAGTTTCGTACCACGGTGGATGATCTGGAGCCCAAGCCAATGCCCATGACTGCTGAAGCCAGGGCTATTTATGAAGGCATTAACAAATATGATGATCCGGCCCTGCGCTGTCTCTCCTATGGCCTGCCGAGACTGTTTGGGAACCCTTACAACATGACTATTTACGATGCAGGAACCCATTACCTGTTTCTGTACGTTGACCATAATTCCCCGCGTCGAATCTGGATGGATGGCAGGATGCCCGCTGCAGACACGCCAGCCACCTCAAATGGGTTTTCCGTGGGTCACTGGGAAAACGATGAGCTGGTCATAGAAACTACGCACCTGTTGCCAGGATGGTTGGATGGAACCGGTTATCCCATGTCTGGCGAACAGACACGTCTTGTTGAGCGATACAGCTTTGCCGATGACCGCTTGACTATGGATAGGGTGATGACTATCCATGATCCTTATTACACAGCGCCTCTGACCCGCGTACGTGGCTCTGCTCGCGGCAATAACCTGGATGTGAATGAACAGTTGGCCTGTGATCCTACCGGTTATTTTTCAGATTTGAATGATGCAGGAATGCTTGAAAAGTATCTGGATCCTGAGGTGTATTTGAATCCCTGATACGCTATTGAGCTGAGAAAATCTGACTAAAAAAAATGGGCCTTCAGGCCCATTTTTTTATTGCTTTTAGCGTAATTAAAGCAGGAAGCGACTTGTTGCTATACCGATAGTATCGATTTCTGCGCCCATCAGATCTGCTATACCAAGTAACAGGTTGGACGTAGGCTCGTCTTCCTTGGCCTGAATGTGGCGGTTGCCTTCGATGCGGCCACCAGCGCCACCCACCAGCAGGGCGGGTACGTTATGACGATCATGTTCCAGGCCATTACTCATGCCAGCGCCGAAATACAGCAGCGTGGAATCAAGTAATGAGCCATCACCATCCGGAGTTGCATCCAGTTTGGCAACGAAATCAGCAAACTTCTGCATCTGGTACGTGGTGATCTTGGCATAACGGGTAATACTTTCTTCCGTATTCTGGTGATGGGTGACATTGTGGTGAGGTTCATTCACCCCGATATGAGCATAACTGCGGCCACTTGCCTCATGACCGGTTAAAAAGCTGAACACACGTGTCATGTCACCCTGATAGGCCAGATGCATCAGGTCATAGGTCACATTCATATGCTCGTCGAAGTCGTCAGGAATGCCTACCGGACCACCAGAGGTGTTGGCAATGACGGAAGAACGGTTGGACAGTTTCTGTACCTGCAGTTCGATACGACGAATATTGGTCATGTACTCTTCCAGCAAGGCGTTATCGCTTGCTCCCAGCATGCCTTCAAGACGTTTTGATTCGTCAAGTACAGAGTCGAGCATGCTTTGCTTGGTCTGCAATCTATGCATGCGTTGCTCAGGGGTGCCTGGATCGCCAAACATACGCTCAAAGGTGACCTGCGGGCTAATGCCAACGGGCAGAGGGCTATGATCGTCATACCAGGACAGGGTGTTGAAATACATGCAGGGATAGTTATCGCAGGCTCCAGCGGAGGTACCCATGTCTTCTGTACCCAACTCCAGGGAACGTAAAGGGGTATCTCCGGCGATGGCGTCGGCAATGTATTGGTCCACCGTTTTTTTGGAACGCAGTTCATTGAAATCACCATTTTCACTCAGTGGGCCGGCGCCGTTCAGGAACGCAGAGCTGGCTCCCATATGAAT
This sequence comes from Gammaproteobacteria bacterium, assembly GCA_030427065.1. GTDB lineage: Bacteria > Pseudomonadota > Gammaproteobacteria > Pseudomonadales > Pseudohongiellaceae > Eutrophocola. Next base: position 9,645 of record JAUHWU010000039.1, read on the forward strand.
GCCTCCCATATCCTGGTTGCCTTCAGGTGATTTCAGGCGGCTGATCGTGGTGACATAATTACGAAACGGCTCAATCGGTTTCATTACACGTTTGAATTCGAAATCCTTGCCTGCTTTATCCGGATGCCAGTCAGCGGGAAATATACCGTTTGGTACATAGACCGTACCAAAGCGTAGTTTCGCTGCTGCAGCGGTTTGTGATTGTGCCGTAGCGGCTGGCACCATTGCATCAAGCAAAGGTAGTGCGATAGCGGCTCCCGTGCCCTTGAGAAGCGTCCTGCGGCTGAGATGTTTCTTTGAAATGAACATTCTTATTCTCCTGTATTTGTTTTGCTAGGGACTGGTTCCGGAAATAAAATTCCAGAGCTCAATCACTGGTTGCAATGGCGTTAATATCTGAAGCTGAACTGTTGGTTCGCATGAGGAAAGGATAACTTTCCACAATACCCAATATTATCGACATCAGACTATAATCGCTTTTAGCGGCATGTCTCACAATTTCCCGGACTACAGGCATGTCCCTCGGGATGAGACCGCGACCCAAAGAGTATACCAGTAGCTTTTCAGTAACAGTACTGGCAAATAGTTCAGGATCCGCCAGCAGCGCATTACGCAGTGCCGTCGGCCCGTTCACGGGCGTTCCATCAAGTAAAATGCCCGTTGAATCAATTTCCAGACCTTCACGTGTTGTGTCGCGCCAGGAACCATCTACATCGAAATTTTCCAGAGCAAAGCCCACCGGATCAATAAAGTCATGACAGGCAGCACAGGCCGGGTCGGCGCGATGTCTCTCAAGCTGTTCACGAACCGTTGATGGGCGATTAACCGGAGCGCTTGCTTCCAGCGCCGGCACGTTGGCTGGCGCGGCCGGTGGAGGATTGTTCCAGAATTCTGTAAGGATGAATTTTCCGCGCATAATAGGCGAGGTACGGCTCGATGCCGAGGTCAGGGACAACAGGCTGCCATGGCCAAACAATCCCCAGCGGTTAGGGTCTTCGACGTTGACCTTGCGGAAGCGTGCACCAGTGACGCCTTCGATTCCGTAGTGACGCGCCAGACGCTCATCAACAAAGGTATAGTTTGCAGTGAGCAGTTCATGAACCGGGCGATTTTCGCGCAGTACGTTGGCAAACAGCATTTCAGTTTCCTGTCGAAATGCCTTGCGCAGGTTGTCATCAAAGTCCGGGTACATCTTTATGTCAGGACGCGCACGAATTTCCAGATTTCGGAGTTGTAACCATTGTCCGACAAAGTTTTTCACGAATTCCTCGGCTCGCGGGTCTGCCAGCATGCGCTCTACCTGTGCAGCGCGCGTGTCCGAATCCTTGATCGCATCAGTTTCCGCCAGCTCAAACAATTCATCATCGGGCATGCTGGACCAGAGGAAGAACGACAACCGCGAGGCGAGTTCATAGCCACCAACCATCTGATCGGTTCCATCCGGCGTGTCAGCGGCATCAGTTTCGACGCGGAACAGGAAAAACGGACTGACGATCATGCGTGCCACTGAAGCGCGGATACCCTGGTCAAAGTCACCTCCGCTGGCGCGTTCATTTTTATAAAAGGCCATAGGCGCGGCTATATCATCCTCTGTTATTGCCCGTCGGAATGCACGTTTGGCCAGTTTGGAAAGTATTTGTTTTGCACAGGCATCTTCTTCTGCAACTGATTCCGGTTGGCAGGTCATAACCCGATCCCGGGTCGCCATGTCACTTACGCCGGTTGCATTATAGGGACCTTCGATTCGAACTTCTTCCAATCTTGGCATGCCTGAGGGGTTATGAATTTCAAGTGAGGCACGCAAGGAGGGCTGCCATGAGTTCTGTTCGGCAGAAACGCGCTCACGCCAGGTAAAGATCACTTCATGGGGACCTGCGGTAACGGGAATTTTCGGCGAGGTCAATTTCCGGTCAATAATCGGAATCACGCTAACATAGCCGTCTTCAACACTGACTTTATGATCCTCGGGGCCGCCGATCTCGCTGGAGTAGACAACCTCTCCATCAATGTAAACCAGGAATTCATGAGGCCGGTCGTGACCCTCAATCCCGAAATAGCCCTCTGCCACTCCGTTAAGAGGGCGCGCAGCAAAGATATATTCAGCATCAGCAGGGAAATAATGGGTAGTCGCAATGCCGCCTCGGGTGCCTATAGGCAGGCCTCTGAGGTGCTTGTCCTGAGAGGTATCAAAGGGTATTTTATGAGTCGTGGTATTTAACGAGGCATCAGGATTACCCAGTGCCATGTCAGCCACTCTAAGACCCACTGTCATGTACCGGTCCAGCAACATTGGCGAGGTGCGTAGCAGATCAGCAATATTGTCAAAACCGAAATCACCACCGTCACTGGGTAACAGCTCGGTAAGATCAAGATCCAGACCGAACAGGTCACGTATTACATTGGAGTATTCAGCGCGATTGAGCCGGTGAATGGTGGTTAGTCCTGCATAGGGATCTTCATTGGCGGCGGCATCCAGTGTTTGTTCAAGGGCCGCTATGAATCGCTGTCTCTGGTCCTTCGTTGGCTGCTCTTGCTTGCGTGGAGGCATTGCACTGATTTTGAGTTTGCGCAGGACCTCTTCCCAAACCTCCGGGTTGTCATGCACATTTTCAGGTCCAAGACCCTCAAGTGAAATCCCACCTCTGAATTCGTCATAGTTATGGCAATCGGTGCAGTAGTTATCGATCATTGACCATTGATCAGCGAGCATCGCTTGGGAAGCTGAATGGTTATCAGCCGCACAAACAGCCATCGCTAATGTACTACTTATAGCGGTAATACAGACGCTTGTTGTAAAGGCTTTTATCTTCATCTTGCACTACGTCCCTGATCAGTCATGCCGGCCAGCTCTTTTAGTGCGGCAATAATCTCTTCCTGTGAAGCGGGCGGTGCATCGAAGTAGAAACCGGGTGTAGGTTTCTTCGGTGGGGTGTTTTCCACCAGTTCCTGTGGAGTTTGATCATTTTTGTTCTTTGCGGTGAGTGATGCGCCATGGGCAGCCAGTGCATGGACTATGTCGAGCTGGCCGGCATTGGCGGCAACATGAAGAGCGGTAAGGTCATCAGGTCCTTTAACACTGACATCGGCCCCGGCTTCCAGAAGAAGTTTGGCTGCCTGAACCGGATCACGCACGCCTTCTTCACGGAATGGAGGCGGACCATTGCGTAAATCATTGGGACCGCCCGCAATACCTACACCCTTGCCACCGGTAATAGCGACCATCAGGGCAGAGCGGCTGACGATCTCTTCTTCACCGTCGATACCTACCTGTCTGGTCTCACTTGCCGGTTTCCAGTTGGGATCAGCGCCATGCTCAAGCATCATGGTCATGCCAGCGATGTCCGCTGCTTTTGCCGCCCTGTAGAATGGTGTCATGTTGGACTTGGTGTCACAGCACATTGATGCGTTGTGCATCTGGCCAATAAACGGTTTGTTTGGATCAGCGCCCGCTTCCAGCAAAAGAAGGGTAAGCTCAATGGCACTGAGTTCATTCGGATGGTCGGCCCGGAAGATGGTGCCATCCCGGGCGCGCCAGTCTGTGGTGGCATCACGCATCTCGGTTGCAAAATAAAGGGAGCCATCATTGGCGTCAGCATCCAGATCCAGCAGTAGTGCGGCAATGTCAAAACGATCATTCACGATAGCCAGCATCATCGGTGTGGAAGCATCACCGTTTCTGACATTAATGTCTGCACCGCCATCAAGCAGGGTTCTGATCATGGCTTCGTCGCCGTTGCGCGCTGCCCAGTGCAGGGGCGCAAAGCCGCCTGATGGAAAGTCGGCATTTTTACGTTCTGTCAGCTCGGATACACGCGCCTGCATGTTGGGATCGGCGCCTGCATCAAGAAGTATCCTGACGACATCGAGATGTCCTTCGGCTGTTGCCCACATCAGGGCAGTCTGATTATCAATGGGTTCGCTGGCATTTGGATTGGCGCCAGCCTCAAGAAGGACTTTTACTGCCTGGGCGTTGCCGGATCGGGCGGCGGCCATGAGCGGCGATTCTACACCGAGCCCGGTGACGACAAGACTGGCGCCGCTGCGGATTAACATAGTAATCATACCGGCATCACCATAACGGCTTGCCTGCAGTAAAGGGGTAATACCAAGCTTGTTGGGGATGTTCGGATCAGCGTCAGCATCAAGCAACAACTGAACCAGTTCGGAAGAGGAATTGTAGACAGCCCAGAGCAGGGGAGTAGTACCGTCTGGCTCGGGAAGGTTAATGTCAGCGCCGCTATTGATCAGTTCGCTGGCCTGATCAAAGTCATCAGATCGAGCTGCGTCAGCAATCTTGCCGGAAGCAGCAGCGGGTTCTATATTTAAGATGAGAGTAACCAGCACAAGTGCCACTGTACCCGCAGTTGGCAAAAATCTATTGTTCCTGATTTCCATAGCGTGAATCCCCCCTTGTGGATTAAGCGATAACGCACTGAAATCAGGGTGTTACGGAAAAACTGGAGCAATAGCAAATGCTCCCCCCTCTTCAGTCCGTAATTCATAATCTAAATTTTTCGTCGTTCGCTTATGCGAATCTAATGGCGCGAAAAATTAAAAGTGCCCAAATAATGCCACATGCAGGTTGCTTACGCAAAATATGTATTCACTGTTTTCCTGTTTTTTTACCGACAATTATTAATCAATTGAACGTAACGGAAAGTATGTTCCAAAAGTTAAGTATCACGTGTTTAAAATATGGAACGGGGAGGGCAGGAATAGGCGAAAAAACCTGGTTTGACTAAACTGAACGATGAACAGGGTAATGCTGCAGAAATGGTTTCAGGTGCTTTCAGTTGAGCCAATAAATCTGTAGCCAATCCCGGGTTCTGTTTCCAGGTAACGGGGGCTTGCAGCATCGTCTTTCAGTTTTTGTCGCAACTTGAGAATGATATTTCGCAGGTACTGCGTATCTTCCAGATGGGATTTTCCCCATACTTCCTGTAACAGGCTGGCCTGGGTTACCAGTCGTCCCGGGGAGTCCATAAGCCGGATCAAGACAGCCCATTCCTTTTTTGTCAATGTGACCAGTTGTGAGTCCAGGTACACCTTGTGGCTTTCCTGGTCGATTTTAAGATGATTGTCATCGTAAATTATGTTTTGCCTTGAGATTATGCTGCTTGTATTGGTAGCACGGCGAATTCTGGCAAGAAGTTCGTTGACGCTGAATGGCTTTTCAACATAGTCGATGGCGCCCATATCAAGGGTTGCTACTTTTTCCGCCTCCGAGGTACGCACCGACAGTACGATAACAGGCACAAACTTTTCGTTCAGGATCTGCTGCAGTGCCAGTTTGCCATCCATGTCAGGTAATCCAAGGTCCAGAATAATCAGGTCTGGCTCAGCCAGTACAGACTGTGAGATCCCTTTCTGGCCGTTTTCCGCAGTGATTACTGTGTAGTCCTGTGAGGCAAGACTTATGCTGAGAAATTTCCTTATCTGTGGTTCGTCATCAATGATAAGAATTTTCATGAGGATTTTTCCGTATTCTTGCCTTGAATGTTCAGGGGAAGCTCTAGCTTCAGGCAGTGATTGAAGCCTGCTTTGGGCTTTACTATAAGGGCATCACCCATATGAACCCTGAATATACTTCGGCAAATGCTCAGTCCAAGTCCTGTTCCTTTTTCGTAACAATCGCCCTGACTGAAAGTATAAAACTGATCAAAGACAGCTTCCCATTCGGATTGCGGCAGACCAGGACCGTGATCTGAAATATAAATGACAATCCTGTCATCTTCCTGATTCACATCGACCAGAATTTCTGAGGATTCTCCTCCTGCCTTGATAGCATTTTCAAAGGCATTGAATAAGGCCTGTTCGATCAGAGCGGCATGAACGTTTAATGGTGGCAGGGATTTGCGGGCTTTCAGCTGAATATGATTGTCTGGAAACTGCTGGCTGATACGTTTCATCACCACATGATAAATTTCATTGATGGACACCCAGTCCCTGTGCAGCGGTAATTCGCCATGTCCCAGGCGGGTCATGTCCAGCAGGTTCTGGATATAGCTTTCAAGGCGTCGCGATTCACCAATTATCGAGTTTACCAGTTCAGCCTTGTCGTTGGCACTTAATGATGCATCAAGGTCGCGCAGAGAGGTTGCCGCTCCTATCATGGTAACCAGAGGTGTTTTCAGGTCATGGGAGACTGATGACAGCAGCGCGGAGCGAAGTCTCTCTTCATCACCTTTTCTCTCGACTATCTTTAGCGCCTTTCTGACACTCATGCGATCAAAGGCACTGTTTACCTGTTCCTTCAGATTAATCAGCATGGCTTCCGTATCCGCATCCAGCGAGCCTGCCGTTGGTGTCTGCCAGTTAAGATGAAAGCCAGTATGGTTCGCGCCTGCGAACGAATCCGTGGGCTCAAGAATAAAACGTATTTTGCTGGAAAAAATATTTTTGGAGATATCATTAAGAAGCGGAAGGATTTCAACTTCCTCGCTAAAATCCTGACACTTGTGCGCCAGCATTATTTGCGCATTCAGAAATTCCTTTTGCCGCTCCAGGCTGATGACCTGGGACTTGATGCGAGTAGAGATGCTGCCGGCCAGTGCCGCAAATCCGACGAAAACCAGTGATGAAATAAATTCATTAAGATTGTGCATCAGCAGGGAATACTGCGGATCAGTATGAAAATAGTTGAACATGAAAAAGCTGACAAAGGCGCAGGCTATAACGGCATTCTGATCGGCCTGCAGCGAACAGTAGAGTACCGAGCAAAGATAAAGAATCAGTAAGGTGGAATGCGTGGCGAGTTCACCAGGAAGATAGCCTGCCAATGTAACCAGTGAAGGTATACCAAGCCAGTAAAGTATTCCGGTAGAAAGAGTTTTGTTTCGTTGCATTACCACTTCCAGAATTCTCTGGAGAAAATTACTACCAGAGTAAGGTACTCGAGCCTGCCCAGCAGCATGGCGCCGCAAAGTATGTATTTTGCCGGTGTCGGTAGTGCGCCGAAATTGCCAGCCGGGCCGATGGTGTTTCCAAACCCGGGACCCACATTCATCAGTGCCGTTAAGGCGCCACTGATTGCTGTCACCGGATCAAGTCCGCAGGCGGCCAGCAGCATGGTGCAAACGAACCATGACAACATCACAAAAAACAGAAATGCCAGTGAGGAAACCAGAACCTCTTCACTGACTGGCCGGTGATTGTATTCCCGACTCTGAATGCATTTAGGGTGCACGGCACTTACTAGATGTTCTTTTACATAGATATATAGTAACTGAAAACGAAATAGCTTTATCCCCCCCGAGGTCGATCCCGAGCAGGCCCCACTGAAGGTAAGAAAGGCAAAAATCAAAAGGGAAAAACTGCCCCAGGTAGAATAGTCCTGGCTGGCATACCCGGTAGTGGTAATAACAGAAATTATATTGAAAGTAGAGTTGGCAAAAATCGACCAGGCACCCTCACTATGAGGACTGAGTAAGCGTGCTACGCAGACCAGTGTCACCATAACAAGAATCAGTTTTAGAAACAGGCGCACCTGAACATCCCTGAAAACATCATTCGAGCGATGCTGAATACTCTTGATGTAAAGAAAGAATGGACAACCACCCAGAATCATAAAAATGCTGGCAGCGATAAGCATCGATGGTTGTTGATAAAAGCCAAAGGACTGATCATGTGTTGAATAGCCTCCGGTGGAGACGGTCGATAGTGAGTGGTTGAGTGCATCAAACCAGTCCATGCCCAGTATCAGATAAACCAGATAACAAAGTAGTGTGATAGTGAAATAAGTCAGCGAAATATATTTTGCTACTTTATAAATATGACCGGAATCCAGTTGTGCCCATTCCGAGGACTCGGTTTTAAACAGTCGCATACCGCCAACCTTGAGATAGGGCAGTACGGCTACTGCCATCAGAATGATACCGATACCCCCAACCCATTGGGTGATGGAGCGCCATAGCAACAGGCTCATGGGCAAGCTGTCCAGACCAGTGATAACCGTTGACCCGGTTGTGGTGACGCCGGAGATGCTTTCAAACAATGCATCACTAAAGTCCAGTCCGGGCATGGAGAAGACATAAGGCAGTGCGCCAGTAAAGGACATCAGGAGCCAATTGATAGAGGTGGCCAGGAACAGTGGTCTGGGTTCCATGGTTACCTGGTAGTCACTACTCAGTCTGCCTAATAGCCATGACAGGAAGTAACAACACACGGCGCTTTGCACAAAAACACCGATCTCCCAGAGATTTCCACCGGTTACCATGATTGGAATCAGCATGATACTGCCCCACATAAGCATGATGAAGGAACCGATTCTGAAAGGTAGATTAAACATGGCATCACCCGGAGTTAACGTGCAGTGAATCTTAATGAGTGCCTGTGTAAGGAATCCATCAGCAAAGGGCAGGCGGCGTAATTTCTTTGTAATTTTTTCGTAATCTGAAATACAAATTTCAAGGGAATGCTGAACACTATTTGATTTAGAGCATTATTTTCAGCGGGTAAATCAAATATCTTGTAAATGTGGTGGCTTGCCATTCAAAAGGTATCTCGAGCAAAATTATGGAATTTAAAGACTATTACGCAATTCTTGGAATAAAGCCTGACGATGATAAAAAGGCCGTAAAAACTGCCTATCGCCGACTGGCTCGTAAATATCATCCTGATGTCAGTAAAGTGCATGATGCGGAAGCTCAGTTCAAACTGGTCGCAGAGGCTTATGAAGTGCTGGGTAGTGATGAAAAGCGTGCCGAATATGATCAGCTGCGTAAATATGGAGCCCAGGGAGAACCGTTTACACCGCCACCTGGTTGGCAGCATGGTGAAGCTGCCGGGTACGCAGAAGGCGATTATTCCGATTTTTTTGAATCCATTTTCGGGGCGCATTTTGGACATCGAGCAGATGATGCCCGAACCAGGCGTGGCCGTGCGGGCAGCAAGGACACATTTTCCAGACGCGGCCAGGATATTGAAATCGATATGCCAATTTTCCTCGAAGACACGCTAAGCGATGAAACGAAAACCATAGCCTATAACCTGCCCCACTACAGTGAATCCGGGCGCACCGAAGACGTCAGGAAAACCCTGAAAGTCAAAATTCCCAAAGGTGTGATGGATAAGGAGCGTATCAGGCTTAAGGGCCAGGGCGCACCAGGTTTTGGCAAAGGTCCGCCAGGTGATCTGTACCTTAAAATCAAACTGGTTCCGCATCCGCTATTCGATGTCATCGGAAATGATCTTTCCATTACCGTTCCTGTGACGCCTTGGGAAGCGGTTTTGGGCGCTTCAATTAAAGTCCCGACACTCACCGGGCAGATAAAAGTTTCTGTAAAGCCCGATAGCCAAAGCGGAAGTCGGCTGCGCATCAAAGGCAGGGGGCTTGTTGGCAGGAAAGAAAAAGGCGATCTTTACGTGATACTGAAGATTGTGATCCCTGATAAAACTGACGCTGAATGCAAAGAGCTATGGAAGGCTTTGGCGAGTAAATCCGCGTTTAATCCCCGTAGTGATTTAACTACTTGAGCCAGGATATGACTATGAATGATCACGCTGTTGAGCTGGATTTGAATGCTGTGTGCGACGCAGTAGAGCTACCCAGGGACACGTTTATAAAATTGGTTGAGCATGGCATCGTGGAACCCAGAGGAGAGAAACCCGCTGAATGGGCGTTTGATCTGACCATGGTAAGTATTGCGAGGCGTGCTGTGCGTCTGCGCCGGGATTTGAAATTGAACTGGGCTGCCGTCGCTCTGGTGATTGAGCTGATAGAGGAAAGAGAACAGTTGCAGCTGGAAAATGAGCTGTTAAATCAGCGTTTGCAGCGTTTCTTGCTGGAATAGGGGCTAGTTATCAGCAGGTGGCACAGCAACAAAATCAAAAATCAAAATGAAAAAAGCTGGTTTCTTTCCCCAGCTGGCCTGTGCTTGCAGGCTCAGGCCGTGAATTGATGCAGTAACATCCACCTTGCAATATCGGATTGCTGAACCAGCCCCAGTACCTTTTCATTCTCTACCACCAGTATAGGTTCGTCTCCGGCCCTGACCAGAATATTGACAGCATCGTTGGCTCGCGTCTGTGGTTCCAGATAATCAATATGGTCTAAAGTTCTCATCGTTTCTCCCAGTGTGAGATGGGACCGGTTTTCTCTAGGTAGATGATTGACCTGGGCGAGCCCGATTGTCCCTGCTAATTTTCCATTGCGGGTTACAGGCCAGAGCCGCTGACCGCTGCGCAACAGATAATTATCGACAAACTCTGGCAAAGGCATGGCGGCATCAACTGTTTCGAAATGTGTGCGCATCAGGTCTGCTATTTTGAAACCACCCAGTGCCCGGTCAGTGACTAATTGTGTATAGCTCAGGGTAGCCAGGTTTGATAAAAACCAGCCGATCAGTATCGACCATAAACTGCCAATTCCCTGTCCCTGCAAGAGCCCCATAACCCCCATAGCCATTAGAAACCAGCCGAAGTAGCGGCCAACATTGGAGGCCCATAGCGTAGCCTTTAGCTGATCGCCGGTAACAGCCCAGATGATGGCACGGTAAACCCGCCCTCCATCCATTGGAAATCCGGGAATCATATTGAAAATGGCCAGCAACATATTAATGGAGCCAAGCCAGAACAGTGCGGTAGCCAGGGGGCCTAAACTGGCAAGCACGCTTATATCACCTGCACTTATGGTGTCAGCCATTGTCATGTCACCAGCCATGTAAAATGCCAGGTTACTGCAGACCAGGGCGATAATCAGGCTCATTAGAGGGCCGGCAATGGCAATCAGAAACTCGTGTTTGGGGCGATCGGGTTCACGGCTTATTTCAGCGACACCACCAAAAAGAAACAGTGTTATTCGTGGCACCGGTATACCGAAGTGTTGGGAGACCACAGAGTGAGAAAGTTCATGGGCCAGCAGTGAAGCAAGGAATGCCAGTCCGGATAACAGGGCAGTACCCCAGGCCACGGTTGGTGTCCAGTCCGGATGCCAGCTGGCATAGACTCCATTGCCCAGGCTGTACACGATCAGGCTGAAGATTATTATGACGCTGATATCGAGCCGGATCTCGATACCAAACAGGGTAAACAGTGACAGGCTGTGGCCATTGTTTTTTCTGGCTTGCAAGGCAGTGTTGCCAGCGCGTTGTTTTTCCATGATTGTTACCTGTTGGCGTATTTATCAATAAATCGTAGCACGATTGACCACTGCAATCGGGCAGCGTGGCTCGGCCAGGCTATAGGTCAAGCTATAGATAGAGAGTCTTTTAATTATCGCCAGCTATATGCTGTTAAAAATTGAATAGCATCAAGTTTTTGTTGATTAGGCCAGTCAATAACGCTGTCAGCGGGTAGAAAGTGTTTAATTATAAAAAAACACAAAGTCATAACCTATAGCGATCTTTAACAGAATGAGCGGTGCACTATTTGACCCTGCATAGATAATACGGTTATATCAATTTCCTCTTGAGGTAATAAACAGGAAGGAATTCAGTACGTGCGGAATTTCTTCAGATAATAAAAAAGGGATTAGGCACAACATGAGGGTTTACTATGAAATCCAATGAACACACTACTAACAAAATTGAAGACGTCGCCGGCAATGGACTTGTTCACCGCAGGTTGTTTTTAACCGGCGGTGCCAGCATTCTTGGCGGTATGGGCCTGCTTTCCGCCATGCCTGCCAGTGCTGCACCCCTGGAAATTCCGCCATGGATGAAAGCGCCCGGGGCACACATGAGTCCCTATGGTCAGCCATCGCAGTATGAGCAGCATGTGCAGAAAATTGTGGGGGGCACGCCGGGAGTCGTCGGAAGTGGAGTTTCTTTTACCCCGCTGGAAAAATTGCATGGCACCATTACCCCCAACAGCCTGCACTTTGAGCGTCATCATAGCGGCATACCCGATATCGATCCTGATCAGCATCAACTGTTAATCCATGGTCTGGTTGATCGTCCGTTGACATTCTCCATGGATGCCTTGATGCGTTATCCCACCGTGACGCGAATTCAGTTTCTGGAATGTTCCGGCAACAGTGGCCGTAATTTGAATCCTGAACCTCAGCAGGCGCCACTTGGTGCGCTGCATGGTCTGGTATCCTGCAGTGAATGGACCGGTGTTCCGCTGTCTGTTTTGCTGGATGAAGCCGGCGTTAAATCGGGCGCTGGGTGGGTGCTGGCAGAGGGCGCTGATGCTGCTGCCATGAGTCGCAGTGTGCCCCTGGAAAAGATGATGGACGATGCCATTATCGCGCTTTATCAGAATGGCGAACGTCTGCGGCCAGGCAATGGGTATCCCATGCGTCTTTTCCTGCCGGGTTACGAAGGTAATATGTCAGTGAAATGGCTGCGTCGACTGAAAGTCAATGCCGCACCAACCATGACGCGGGATGAGACCTCTCATTACACCGATGTGCTGCTGGGTGGAAAAGCCAAAATTCTTACCTTCCCCATGGGGGTTAAATCACTGATCACCAGTCCGTCTTCAGGGCTGAGTCTGCAACAGCCCGGCTTATACGAAGTAACCGGCGTGGCCTGGTCTGGTGGCGGAAAAATTTCACGTGTAGAAGTGTCGGCTGATGGTGGCCAAACCTGGGGCGAGGCCGCATTAACCGAACCCGTGCTGTCTAAAGCCTTTACCCGTTTCCGAATGGCCTGGCGCTGGAATGGCGGGCCTGCAATTCTGAAGAGTCGCGCCATTGATGAAACCGGTGCGGTGCAACCAACCCGGGACGAGCTGATTACGGTGTATGGTGAAAGAAACAACTACCATAACAATGCCATTCAAGCCT
>JAUHWU010000040.1 GCA_030427065.1 Gammaproteobacteria bacterium
CTGATTGCACCATAAGTAGTCTCTTTAAGGGTAACGGTGACAGTATTTGTAGTAGCACCGGGTCCTGTTTTAGTCAGAGTTGTTGGCCCTGTGACTGAAACCGTGCCAACAGGAACCGCAGTCGCAACAGCGAAAGTGCTGTTCGGTGCTGCAGCATTAGCACCAGTAACTGTAAGAGACAAATCACCTGAAGCAGTGGATTTCGCTGTTACGTTAATTCCGCTAATAGTAACTGTCAGAGTTGGACCATTATTTGCGCCCAAAGTGATATTCATCACGGTATTACTGGAAGTCAGAGTAGCTACTACCGGACCAGCAGCACCACCATCTGTAATTGTAGGTGTGCTAGTAGCAAAAGTAAGACCAGTTCCAGCTGTCAATGTGATAGTTGGAGTAGCTGCAGTAAATGCATCCAGGTCAAAATTTTCAGTAATGACTATGTTGCCTATCGACTGCGGTGCAGAACTACCCGCAACAAGTGTAGTTAACTTGGCAGTAGACGTAAGCGCAGCAGAGGAGCCATTTGCCTTAACTGCAAACAGATTTGCAGTGCCAGTAACACCAGCAGTACCTGCAGCTGTTAAACCATAGTTACCTACAGCTGAACCAGCCAACAAGGTAGCTTTATTTAACTCCAACGCTACAATCACGTCGTTTGCAAATCCGGCAGGAGGTGCACCGGCAACAGTTAATGTCACTGTGCTTGTCGCTCCAGCAATAGGTGCACTAGGTGAACCAGTCACTAAAGCAGAACCAGTCAAAGGCATTACTGATACAGGAGTATAAATTTCAACAATTGTCAGTGTAGAAGTACCTGGTACCCACTGCACTTTACCCGCAACGTTTAATGTCAGTGTATCGCCAGTTTTGGCGCCAGCAGGAATAACAACACCAAAAGCAGGTGTAGTTACATCAACGTTTGTTTGTACTTTTTGATCGACAGTTATTAACTCACTGCCAGTAGCACTAACTATGCCACTAAGCACATCATTAGTTACTTCAACAACGTCTCTGGTCTGCGCCAGGCCACCATTAACAATAATAGAGGCTATCTTGGTACCAACAGTTGCATCAGAGTTAGCAACAACATTTATAGAAACAGTCAATGTATCACCAGCTATAGCAGCCGCAGATACAACTACTACTGCACGGTCCATGCCGCCGTCTGCATTGGTATCAAAAAGTTCAACACCTACATCTTCACCCAGAGTCGGGTCACCGAATTCGGTATTGTCTTTCAGAGTTAAACCCTGAGTAGGAGTAGCAGCGGTAACCGCATAGGTTGGTGCCCCACTGAAGTTCAGGCCAGCAGGCAGCCTGATAATAATCTCAGAATCAGCAGGAATATCAGTTCCATTACCCGCCTGGATTGTTAGGTCATTAGCTCTGGACGTACCGCCCGGATTAACGAGTGCGTTAGCAGTTTGGGCACTACTTACGACGGAATCGCCGTAGGTAATTGCTGCAGAAGCTCCCGTACTCACGAAAGCTGCTATAGCAAAAAGCGCCGTAGCAAAAATTTTCTTATTCATATATCAAGCTCTCCTTGAGCGCGCTCAATAAAAATTAACAGGGTGTTAACCCCAATTTCTGGTTAAAGTTTGGGGAACAACCCCGGTTAATAGCTTCTGTAATAGGCCTACGATGGCGAATAATGCCTACACGCACGCCGCATGTCAACCGTCTTTCTCAAGACTGTGACTTGTCACGCGCTATTTTTCACATTCATCGCAATAAATCAACACAAAATTAAAGAAAAACAGCAATTTGTAAGCGAAAGGTAAGGTTATTTATTAATTTGGGAAAATTTTACAAATTTGAGCATGTAACTTTATAAAAAATATCGTTTTTTAGTGCTGTATTATCAGCTTTTTGGGCAGAAGGTATAAGGCTTCACTTTTGGGAAGAATTTATTGCTGAAAACAGCCTGTTTTCTCCCTTATTTTTAAGCTGAATGTACCTTATTTAATGCTCCAGATAACTGCCTATTTTATCTGTCATGATACTCATCAAATCGTTTTTTAACTGACTTTGATCATAGCTATAAAACCCTTCCGCATAGTTGATTTCAGGGCCCAGGGTCAGGGAACGCAAGCTGTTCATGGCCATGGCAATATCAATATAGCTATTTTCTCTCAACTGACTCTCATACAGCTCCATCACAGCTTTCTTGGTACTTATATAAGTCGTGATATCTACCAGCTGATTCACGGGGCTCTGTACCAGAATCTCGTAACTCACTGGTTTTATACTGGTTTCTCCCATTTTCTGCAGTGCCTGCCAGACAATTAACGCTGTCATCCTGTGATCCGGATGAAGCTCAAAAACACCTGGAAAAAACACCGCTGCGGGACTGACTTGCTGTATTTCTCCAAGCACCTGATTAATTGAATCAGCATTACACGTTAACTCTCTATCCCTGTTGTTCAGAAATACCGGTTTTTCCAGCCCCAGCATTTCAGCCGCCTTACAGGCCTCAACCTGTCTGATCCCGGCAAGATTCTCTATTTGCCCACCCAGGGCACCATCTGTCATAACCACCAGATGCACCCGGATTCCCTGCGCTGTTGCTTTTGCCAGCGTGCCGCCCATACCAAAAGTTTCATCGTCTGCATGGGGCGCAAAAACCAGCCAGGGACCCTCTTCCACCGGAAGGGGCACATCGGTATAAGGCACTATCTGATTTTCATTAATCATAAATAGTCAGTATCTCCCGGCATGAACCACCACTTGTTGATTTGGGTATCAGGTTCAGGCCCTGTCGAGCACGTGTTGGCAGGAATAATAATAGGCAATTCTTTCTGTCTTGAATCATGGACAGAAAAAAGGGTAGAAAAGAGATCGCTGTGCCAGGTAGATAATTGTGCGCATTGCTGTTGAGTGCAAATATTCATGACCAGGCCGATTACTGATTCTATGTCCAGGGATCTGATCAGTATATCCATTAGCATGCATTTATTGTTTTCCTGCTTTAAAACAAATAGCGCTTTCGGCTTTCGTGTCATTCTGCTTTCAACCAGATAAAGTAAATAGTGTTTTGATGGATGATTCAGATAACGCCATTGAAAATAATCGGCATCTTTTTTACAGACATAATTTTTATTCAATGCCTGACTGGTTTTTATCCATAGCCGGTTTATACTTTTTTCAAACCGCAGAAAATTATTCTCATTAAGCTCAAAAATTTTTCCTTTTAAAAACTTTTCAGTTTGCTTTACCTGCCAGTTTGATTCCCATATTTTGCCAACCGGCCCAAAAAGACCCAGTTTTTCTGATAAGCCCATCGCTCGTTCACTGGGAAAACCATAAGCCAGTAGAAAAGGATTTTTATAGCCGACAAAGTTTTCCAGAAAATATTTCGCGGACAGGTAAAAAGGACTGGCCGTTCTGACTGTATTTCTTACGGCAGGATCCACCATGAGGTCGGTGATTTGAATCGCTGTATTTTCTTTGCCATCCAGCATCACCTGCAACCCTACACCCCCATAGTGCGCTACCAGCTCGTCATTTTTATAGACAACGATTTCCCGGCTATAGGACCGATCATATTTCCAGCGCCAATGCTCATGTGTCATTTCCTGCTGAAATATTTTTTTAAATAAATGACAGACCGCTGGCGCGTCTTCTTTATTAGCAACACGAACCACCAGGCCTGATTCTGAAACTGGTATTAGTTCGTTTGAGCTGTCAATCACTGTAAAGTCCATCAGTCATTTGTGGATTCCCAACGATGGGGTAATACCACAAAGCCGCGCTCCAGACCCTTCTGCTCCACATGAATTTCAGCAGCCCGGCGAATGGTTTCATACAGGTGAATGCCCTTTTCACACAACAGGGCAATGTCGAGATAGTAATTGCCTCTGAGCAGCGCCAGTTTTGGAAACACCACCTTGGCAACGCCCTGACCCTTTTCGTTCAGGGACAAGACCACCCCATCATGGACACTGCCTGTGCTTGATAATATTCGACCATCGCCACCGGAAAATGCAATGGCCACACTGGCCAGAGGAACACCCTCACCTGGATCAAAAATAACTGTTAATTCCAGATCATCATTGCCACTGACCAGTTTATGAACATTGCTGACTTTTGCACCGACCCGAACAATCACATCCACAATGCTCGGAATTGATTTTACTCCAGCTGATTGCACCTCATGCTGAAAATTCTCTTTTTCCTCAACACTGGTTTTATCAAGCGACTCTTCCTTGGGAGAGGCCATTCGAACCAACTCACTGTATTGGGTAATGACATCCACCGGACTGCCCACTTTTTTAATTTCGCCTTTTTCAAGCCAAATCACCCGATCACAAAGTGCTTCAACCTGATACATGGAGTGAGAACAAAAAAGTATTGTCTTGCCGGCATCCTTGAAGTTCATAATGCGATCAAATGACTTTCTCGAAAATGCACCATCGCCAACCGAAAGTGCCTCATCAATGATAAGAATTTCAGGGTCTATATGCGTTGCAATAGAAAAAGCCAGACGCACAAACATCCCACTTGAATAGGTTTTTACCGGTCGATTTATAAATTCACCAATTTCCGCGAATCCCACAATGTCATCATAGATAACCGCTATTTCTTTCTTGCTTAAGCCCTGAATAGCGCAACTCAAATACACATTTTCATGGCCGGTCATTTCAGGATGAAAACTTGCGCCCAGCTCAAGCAAGGCAGCAATACGGCCATTGATTTGTATTTCGCCTGTGGATGGTACGATGGTTTTTGCCAGCACTTTCAGCAGAGTGCTTTTGCCCGCCCCATTCTGTCCGATCACGCCCAGCACTTCTCCTTTGCCCACTTCAAAAGAGACTGGCTTAAGGGCATGAATTTTTTGATAACGTGGCTTACCGCTCAGAATTTCCTTAATCCGGTCAATTTCTTTTTCATAGAATTTGTAGAATTTAGAGACTTCATGTAACGAGATGGCAGCATTGGTCATGACAACACCTCCCGAATATGGGGAATACTGCGACGAAAAATCAGCCAGGCTGGACCTAATAATAAAAACCAGATGAGAAAGGGACGACACAGATTTAACCAGGTATATTCACTGCCCTGAACCAGACCATGTATTACTGCCATTAAATCCGAAAACGGATTTAACCAGATAAACTGCCTGAAGCTTTCCGGCAGCATGGTGGGAAAATAAAGAATCGGGGTGAGAAACATGGTGATCATTAACAAAAACGGAATCGCCTGGGTGAAATCCTTGATGAACAATCCCAGTACCGGTAACAAAAAACAAAGAGGTAACAACCAAAGCATCAGCATGGGCATCACCAGCAGGGAGAGCATGGCTTTTTCAGGACCACCCAACAGTAAATTAAGAATGAAATAGACCGTGCCAAATACAAGGCACGGAATAGTCATGATAAGCACAGGAAGTATTTCCAGTGGAAACGGGTTTCTCCTGTATAAAGAACTGAATTCGCGAAACATCATGGTAGAGCGAGTAAGAATTTCAGCGATGCACAGCCAGGGAACCATGCCTGATAATAAATACTCAAGGTAATCTGGCCCGCGATTGGCACGCATGGCAAACACAATATCAAAAAGAAACCAGTAGCCAAGTACCTGCAGTGTAGGCTGAACAAGGGGCCAGAGTTTTC
Organism: Gammaproteobacteria bacterium; assembly: GCA_030427065.1. Lineage (GTDB taxonomy): Bacteria > Pseudomonadota > Gammaproteobacteria > Pseudomonadales > Pseudohongiellaceae > Eutrophocola. Next base: position 5,616 of record JAUHWU010000040.1, read on the forward strand.
CCAACACTGTGCCTGATGTCCTGTTCACAATATCCCGCTTGACGAGAATTGAATACAGGGAGCGGTTTTTATAAACCGATCTCAATGGCGTCACCAGTCCGTCAATGACATTTCTAAAATACGTGCTGATCAGGTTCACTCTGGAAACTCTTCATCAATTCTTATTACCGGTCGGATGGGGATATTTTGATAGGGGTTCACTTTCAGGATTGTCGGCCGGGAAGTGGCAGAAGACACACTGACAATCTCGGCAAATGCTGTACTGCTCACGTCCACTTCCATCAACTCACCGTCATCAAAAGGGTATTCTTCAGAAACCTGTTTTTTATAGGCGAGTATTGTATAGAAATTACTGGTTCTTCTGGAATTTAGCCAGGGTCTCAACTCTGCCATATTTTCAGCCGGCACGATTTGCGCGATATCGCCATTGCCTCTGAATTCATTGTTTTGCCTGAAGGCGAGAATTTCACCAATCAACTCATCATCAAGGCCTGGCAGTAACTGCATTGCCTCAAAAGTGGCCAGGTTGAGATTAATCAGCTCTTCATCTGTATAAAGTGTAAACGCAGCATCCAGATCAATATCTGCAAACACTTCATCAAACCCTCTTATATGCAGAATCTCCTCGACAGTTTCCAGCTTGCCATTGCGGGGAATAAACGGGTTATCAAGGGATTCGTAATATTCTTCTTCCGCACCATTAATGCCCGCATTGTTGTTCAGATCTACCCAGTCACCCCATGCGGCTATGAGTTCATCAATTTCAGTATCTGCATCTTCCCCCAACAGCTTCTCAAGTAATGCCCGCATTCTGGGACGGCTAATTTCGCGCAGGTTTATTTTTCCGGCATGATCATAAATTCTTACGGCGATTCCTTCTCTGGCAGGATAATTGAGCTCCAGAAGCTGGCCATTAAATTTAAATAAGGGATTTCTGTTAATTTCATCAAGATCGTCCAGACTTTCCGGAGGCCGGGGCATGCGCTCCAGCATTAATTCCATCTCACCCTGATTAATTGCAGAGATGACAGCAGCCCAGTCATCAAGTTCTTCCTGATGATACAGGGCAGCTCGGGAAGATAGCCTTATCTGTCCGGCAATTACTGTTATCAGGATGGTAAGCAGGATGATTGTCCACAAAGTAACGACAATCACAGACCCGCGCTGCCTTGCTTTAATCATATTGGCGGTATGGTTGGTTGTATATCTTCATGTTTAAACGATTTAATCGACGCAAGAATCTCTATTGGCTCTTCATTACGTGAATCATCAATAGGAGTAAAAACTATGTGCACGGCGATGGGCAAACTCTGCATTTCCTCCCCAATCCATTCGTCAAGCCACTCTTTTTCATCTTCATTTCTTTGTACAAGGTAACGAAACACTGCGGTGAAGTTTGGCAGAATAGTGGTTGCTTCCAACTCATCAAAGCGCGCATCAGGGTTGTCACTGTAAGCCGGTGACAAGGTAAGTTGAATGCCTTCCTGAAAATCTGATACCAGTCGCCATGCAGTCAATCCCGTTCGACGCTGGGGCGATACCGTGGATACCCAGCGCATTTCATTTTCGTCTCCATAGAAATAGACAAAACGGGCCAGCCTGTCACGGTCAATATAGCTGTGGGGAAATGCCGCGAACAGCGCTCTCTCAATCTGAAGTAATACCAGCGATTGATCCAGCGTTTCATCAAGTACCGAGGTTTCATTCTGCCAGTCATTAACAACAGAGTAGAGCCCGGCACTTAACATCCCCAGCAGCATAGCTGTCAATGTCATGGACATCATGATCTCAAGCAGGGTGAATCCGGATTGTTTTTCAGACTGATGCATCGCCATCTATTCCGGTAAATCCAGTTCTACCCAATAGGTACCGGATGTGATTAATTCACCAAACTCATCAATAACCTCGTATTGTCTTAATGCCCCGGTAGTGGCCTGGGTTTTTCTGCTCGGGACTTCCAGTTCATAGCCCGAATCAATTAACAAATCCTCATTTTCGAAATTTATATACACTTCGCCCTGTTCATCATTAAGCTGGGAAATATTGATCAGGCTTCTGGCCTGCATGGTTTTTACCAGCGTTTCTTCAGCTCGCCATGCGAGTCTTTTATTACCCGCAATCACACCGAAAAGCGCGCCCATTGCCATGCCGGTAATCGTCATCGCCACCATGACTTCAAGCAGGGTAAACCCACTGCTGTGATGACAGGGTAGCCGGGCAACTGTTTTTATTTTGTCAGCTCTGCTCATGGTCAAAAGGCTTCCTCAGTCTCTTCACCGGGATAGAAAATACTCACCCTGCCAGTAAGGGGATCAACCCGGACACTGCCGCTCAAGTCTGCCATTGAAAAATTGAGAATGCCTCCGGTGCTTCCCCCCTGAGGAAAAAATATCACCTCAATGATATCCCTGACTTCTGGCTCTTCATTAATGTCTGCCTGAAAAGAAATTTCTGCTTCATATTGTTCAAGTATCGGAACACCGGCTTTCTGGATAATTTCCCCTCTGATTTCCGGGTAGTCCGGATCCTCAAGATCCATCTGGAAAAGCGTAACGACCTGGGGCGCACCCTTAACTATGGCAATTCTGCGCGCATAGTTAAACGCTGAAGCCGTTTGTCTGATCTGGGCTGCCAGGACATTACTTTCAGTGCCGCTTATGCTGGGGATAATAATGGCTGAGGCGAGCACAATAATGCTCAGGACGATGAGAAGTTCAAGCAGTGTGAACCCTTGTTGCTTCATAAGCCTAGACTGCAGGATAAGAGAATTATCTCCCGATATCGGCGTCATCACCTTCGCCGCCCGGCACCCCATCGGCACCATAGGAAATCAGGGTAAAGTCTCTACCGCTAGCCTCATAATGATAGGCATTATCCCAGGGGTCCAAAGGCACTTCATCGTCCCTGATATACGGGCCGTTCCAGCGCTGACTGCCACTGTCGTTTTCAACAAGGCCTCTCAAGCTATCTGGATAACTCCCAACATCCAAACGATAGGTATCCAGTGCAGACTCAAGATTGCTGATTTGGGAAGCCGCTGTCGTTCGCTGGCCCTTGCTCAGGTTACCAAACAGGGCTGGACCAACCAGCGCCGCAAGCATACCGAGAATAGCCATGACGACCAACAGCTCAATAAGGGTAAATCCATTTCGTTTATTCATATTTTTACTCCACATACTTGCCAAACTTTTTCTTCAGACAGATTCTATAATTGTTTAATCTACCTATAAGCCTGCTTCTTCAAAAAGCGCGGCAACATTATCGAAACTGTCCCTGAATTGACGCATCAATTGAGCATCACGTTCATCACCATTGATAATCTGAGGTCTGAGTATGACAAACAATTCTCGTCGCACTGACCGGTTCTGCTGATAGGAAAAAAGCGCCCCCAGTACCGGTACTCTTTGTAAGCCAGGCACACCGGTGTTCAAATCCGTATCATCTTCCTGTATCAGGCCACCCAGGGTAATGGTTGATTGATCCGCGACAACAGCTGTTGTAGTGATTTCCTGGTTGGAAAAAATAGGATTGCCCTGGACACCGCCGGCACCATCTTCAATGGAAGACAGGCTCTGGAAAATTTCCAGGTTGATAAAACCATCGTCATTAATATGCGGGGTAATAGTCAGTACTATACCGACATCCCGATAGGCGACATTCGACGTCACCGCACCCTGACCGGTAATTGTCTGGCCCTGATCAATCGGTACTGATTGACCGACTTTAATCTCTCCTTCCTGGTTATTGGTTGCCAGAATAGTAGGACGCGCCAGCAGTCGGACTTCATTATCCCGGGAGATGGCATTCAAGGTAGCATCAATAATGGAGGTTCCATCATTAAATGTTCGGGACATCACCAGGCCGGAACCCGTCGCAGCTGAGCCATTACTCTGAATCAGCCCGGCAGCAGGAAGAAACCTGGAGCTGACTATTCCGGTATTGGCATTCTCGGAAATGCGCACCCAATCAACCCCGAATTCATTATCATCGGTAAGGGTTACCTGACCGATAACAGCATTGATCAGAACCTGCGGCGGCACCGTATCGAGGTTATTAATAGTGGTAAGTAACTGCCGGTAATCCCGTGGTGTACTGCGTACCAGCAGACTGTTGGTATCCTCATCCGCAACAATGGTGACCGAAATATTTGCTGAAACAACCCCTTCCTGTGCGGGAGCCGTCGCCTCTTCCGGTGCAGCGTCTGTAGCTGAGTCACTTTCGCTGGTGGCTGTATTTGCCTCGGCTTCAGTGACCACAGTGACCCGGTTTTCTTCATTCTGCTGAAAAACATTGGTCAAGGTCTGCGCCAGGGTTGTAGCACTGAGGTTTTTAACCTTGTAAAAAAATAATTGTTCTACCTGTTCCTGGCTTTCTGCATCCAGCAAACGAATCCAGCGCGTCACCTCTTCAAAGCCGCGATTGGCCGGCGCCAATACCAGAACAGAATTTATTCTTTCAAGTCCAAGGACCTGGTAAGAGGATTGCTCACCATCAATCAAGGCAAGAATATTGGTTAACTCCAGTGCGACTTCTGCAGCCTGGGAATTAAGTAATTCGTATAACTGAATGCCCTGATTCTGGAACGGGTCATCATCAATAATATCCAGAAGTGCGTTGACCCGCTGTAATTGCTGCGGGCTGCCACTTAAGCCAATCAGGTTAGCCTGGCCAAGGCTGACAATAGTGCCTTCAGGCTGCAACATGGGCGTTAATAACTGGACCGCTGTTTCCACCGAAATATAAGTCAGTGGTGTTACCTGTAAAACCTCTGAAGAGGTGGCGTCATTCAGCCAGGCGGGCATTACAATTTCAACCGGAATACTGGAGTTGTCTTTCATAAAGCGGTACACATTGCCCGCCTGTTCTATGGTAACGCCGGCATTACTGGCCAGCATTCGCATCAAGGGCCACAGGTCTTCATATTGCAACGGATTGTCAGGCGATGAACGCAAGCTGACCTTGTCATCGATAGTTGGGTCGATAATCATATTGATTTGTAGTTGATCTCCCAGTTGCTCAAACACCAGACGCAGATCTTCCTGCTCATAGTTCAGTTCCACAGTCGTGCCTTCCGGCACTTCTACCTGGGGACGATTCTCGACAAACCTGCCCAGCTGAATAATCCTGCCGGTCCGGTTAATACCTGGGTCTTCCTGTTCACCCTGTACTCCCTGAGCCGAAGACGACGCTTCTACCAAAACGGCGTTCTGGTTTGCTGTGGCCGAACTTTCATTCTGACGGGAATTTTCAGCACGGGAAGCTGCAGAAACGCTAGCCCCATTGTTATCCTGCATGGTGGCACAGGAAGATAACAAAGCTGACAATACAGCCAGGAGCGCGATCTTTCTCAATGAATAGAAATTTGAAAACCCTTTGTAATTCACACTTAACTCCAGTTAAAAATCCACAGTATTCATGCTAAACACCGCGGAAAGCATTACAATAATTATTCCACCTACGGCTATGCCCAGTAACAGTATAAGAGCAGGCTGCAGAGCACTGACCAGTCGCGCCACGTCATCTCTTACATTGGCATCAAATGTTTTTGCCAGCTTTTTCAAAATGGGGCCGGTTCTGCCTGACTCTTCCCCGACAGTCACCAGTTGATGCAACAAGACTGGAAACATCCCGGTCTTTTCCAGTGATATACCAAGGCCGGCACCACTGCGAACATCCTCTTCTACGACCTCAAGGTGATGAATCAGTTCCTCATTACTTATTACTTCACGGGCAACTCTCAAGCCCCTGATTAATGGAATTCCTGCGCCCAGTAATGCACCAAGCGTTCTGGCAAAAATTGCCACATCACGATTCAGCAGTAACTTTCCGGCAATGGGCAAGCGCAGCATGAAGGCATCTTTTTGTCTTTTTCTTTGTTTGTCGGCCCCGAGCCAACGCCACCAGGAAATTATCCCGAAAACCACAGGCACGATTAACCAGCCAAAATTTTGCAAACCAGAACTCAGGTTTAACAGGAATTCTGCAGAAGCCGGTATTTCCGATCCCACATCTTCAAACATGGCTGTAAACTGCGGCACAACATATACCAGCAATAAAACTACTGAAATCACACCGGTAATAAGTAACACCATCGGATAAGTCAGCGCTGAAATAATCTGCTTTCTGGTTTCCTCTGCTGTTTCCAGAAAATTACCCAGGTCCGGCAGCAGCTGGTCAAGAATACCGCCTGTTTCGCCAGCTCTTATAATATTGATATAGAGTTTTGAAAAAACATCAGGCCTTGATTCCATCGCATCTGCCAGGCTCTTTCCTTCTTTAACATCCCGTCTTAATGAAACTACCAGACGTTTCATATGCTCTTTTGCGGTGATGCCTTCCAGAAGCTGCAGTGCCTTGTCTATAGGAATCCGCGCTTCTATCAAAGTAGTAAGGCCGCTGGTGAAGTCCACCAGGTCAGCCGTGCTAATTTTTTTGCCACCCGACCGCTGCAAACTTTGCCTGGAGGTTGCGTTGAGCTTGACCGGGACCAGCTTTCTGGCCTGCAACATCGCTATGGCTTCACGTTCCGATTCCGCACTGAGCTGACCGCTGGTTATATTGCCCTGGGCATCACAGGCCTGATACTGGTAATAATTAACACTCATATGGCGCGGGTTACCCTGACCACTTCTTCAGGGGTAGTCATTCCGGACCTGAGTTTATCAAGGGCATCTTCGCGAAGTGTTTTCATGCCTTCCTTGATACCCTGTTTCCTGATCACGTTGGCATCTGCACCACTGGTGATCAAATGCCTGATTTCATCCGTCATCAATAAAAGCTCATACAGACCAACCCTGCCCCGATAACCTGTATCGCCACAACGTTCGCAACCTCTTCCGCGTTTTATTGATGGATAATCCTCTTTTTTCACATCCAGAACATTGGCTTCATCTTCTGTCAGCGAGGTATCTTCGACACAATCAGTGCAAATCCTGCGCACCAGACGCTGCGCCTGTATGCCAAGCAAACTTGAACTGATGAGATAGCTTTCAACCCCCATATCCTGCATTCGGGTAACCGCGCCCGCGGCGTCATTGGTATGCAAAGTGGAGAATACAAGGTGGCCGGTAAGAGCAGACTCAATGGCGATTTCTGCAGTTTCATGATCACGAATTTCTCCGATCATGAGAATGTCCGGGTCCTGGCGCACAATCGAGCGCAGGCCTGAAGCAAAGTCGAGTCCAATCTTGGCGTTCACCTGTATCTGGGTGATGCCATCAAGCTGGTATTCCACCGGGTCTTCAACGGTAATTATTTTTTGTCTTTCATTGTGAATTTTTTCCAGCGTGCCATACAGGGTGGTGGTCTTTCCGCTGCCGGTTGGGCCGGTAATCAGGATCAGACCATGGGGTTGGGAAATTACCCGCGAATAATCCTGCAGGATTTTCTCCGGCATACCGAGCTCGGAAAGCTCAATATTCAGATCACTGCGGTCAAGGATACGCAGTACTACCGACTCACCCAGTACACCTGGCAAGGTAGAGACACGCATATCCAGGTCACGATCACCAATTCGATAATCAATTCTTCCATCCTGGGGCAAACGTTTTTCACCGATATCAAGTTTTGCCATAAGCTTCAATCGCGAAGCAACCGCAGACTGAATTTTTATTGGCAGCTTTTCGATACGAGTCATGATGCCATCGACCCGACAACGCACTTCCAGATAATGTTCAGTGGGCTCAAAGTGTATGTCACTGGCATTTAAATCCAAGGCACGCGCAAACAAATGGTTTACCAGGCGAATTATGGGGGCTTCGGAATCCATATCTGAAAATGCATCATCATCTCCAAACCCGGAAACAAACGCATCATCTGCATCCGCAATCTCAGGTGAAAGTTCCGCACGCCAATGTTTGGTAAGGCGGGCGACTTCATCTGTATTGCCAATGCGAAACAGTACCTGCTCACCAATCACGAACCTGACCTTTGCGCGGCTCTCGATACTCGGCAATTTATTACAAACCAGCTCCCAGGAATCTTTAAAATTCTGCGCAGGAGCCATCCCTTCCGGTTCCAGAAGCTGGCTAAAAACAGGTAATGTCAGTTGTGTGTTTTCCATCTACCTAACCATTAACTTGCCATCAATAAGCGTTTAACTATCCACCAAAGGATTTTTTGCTGAAACCGGTAACTGTTATTGAGCCGGTATACTGTCTTCGATTACGGTTGATACTGAATTCTGTTACATGCAATCTGGGCCTGGAATTTTCCAGTAAGTCCAGAAATTGCAGAATAGCGTTTTGTTCAATAACAAAGTCCATTTCCTGGGTTATCAATAGCCAACCTTCCGCCTCGGCGATTCTTGGCGTGTTATATGAGCGAGGCAACACGCCGGCTTCTTCAACTGCCTGACGTAATTGGCGTTGTACGCTGGTACCAATCAGATTCGGATCCTGGCCAGTGAATGTCCAGCTTGCCAGAGCAGCAACTTCTTCACGCCTTGCTGCTTCGTCATCTTTTATAAAAGGCGCTTCTTCTATCAAGGAGCGCATACGGGCAATACGTTGCTCCAGAAACTCAATTTCCTGGAGGTCTTCATTGTAGGATTCCTTTAATAATGGAATGACTCTTACAATAACTACCAGCAGAAATAAAATTCCTGCAACCGCAATCAGTTTTTTATCGTTATTCTTCATCTTTATCTAAATATGGCCTTCATTTACTTTTCTATCGCCCCTGGGAAATAACCGGATACTTTTCTTCATAGGCTTCGAAATCGGTACTGCTCAGATTCATACGAATTCCGAATTGAGCGCCGCCACCTCGAGTATTGGTACTTTGAGCCACGTTGAAAAATTCTTCCCTTTGCGCCAGTAATTCAACCAGGTAAGCCGGGTCATTAGTTGATCCGCTAATATCAACCACCCCTTTATTGATTGAAAATGAGGTCAATGAACTTTGCACGACATCATTCAGGGAAATCAAAACCTGGGCTACTTTTTGATCCGGATACTCTTCTAACGCCCCCCATTCCTCATCCATGTCAAAGATAGAGGCCTGCAGGCTTCTCGGCTCAATGGACATTTCTTCAACACGGGCAAGTTCGGCCTGTAAGTCCCGCAATGTCATCCAGTTCGAAACAAACGGCGCGAAAAGAAGGAGTACAATGCAGGCTGCAACCGCCAGTGCCGCCTTACTTTTTCGGGCCAGACTAATTTTCTTTTCTTCTTCAATGGCGCCGGCGGGGAGAAAACAATAATCAACGATGGGATTAACTGTCTGCCCAATGGCAATCCAGTCTTCCAGTGAGCTCATATTTTGCGAAGCATCAGCCTTTAACTGGCTGATCTCAATTTCCCACTGCTTGGCAAAGACTTCCTGGTCCAGGTCTGCCTTGTTAACTGTCAACAATCGTCTGATGGTATTACCAGTGATTTGTAATAATGAAATATTGCTACCCTCTTCATCATTAACAAGAATACTTCTGTCACCATCTTCAGTTTTTTCAAGCGATGCCAGTGACCGCGGCATGATGGCGCTGAGAAACATGCCCTGCTCTTCAAAGGCACGAAACAGGCGATTTACCTGCTTTTCACTAAACCACAAAGCAACCCCTTCGGTATTTTTAGCATTCACGGCAAGGAGTAGTTTTTCGTCATAAGCGGGTATCAGGCTGTGTGACTGTAACTCCAGCGCTGAACGTATCATTTTCTCGCCCATTACCTGCATCTGGTAAGACGTGGCTGCAAATTCAGAAGTAGGTAACAACAACAGGATGTGCCGATTATCCTGATTGGCGGGCAATAAACGCCTGGCCGCCCTTGCCAGAGCCTGCTCTTTCGGTTCGTCTGCTGAGATCGTAACGTTTTCTGTCCGGCCGTTTTCCGTGTTTATCAGGGTATCGTTAAAAAGCAACAGGCTGGCATCGACCCGTTTCAGGCTTTCTGTATGGCGCCCGGACGGCAACAATGACTGAACTTTCAGGCTCAGTTCCTGTAGCGGGATTTTTTCAAGCAATGGTATAGCCAGCTTCATATTTTAAATAGGGGGTTATATAGTAAGTATTTATCTAAAACCTTGAATTATAGGTTATTTCCCGTCCTCTCCCTAGTAATTGCTATGCCTCTCAGGCAAATCAGGGTTGCAGGTCTGTACTATGACACCAGGGTCTACTAAAAAGTTTATTCTTTTTCTGAATATTTTACGCTAAGCGTCTAAATTTACTGGGAAATTTTCTAAAGTGTGTCGAATTTCGGGGTTTTGCGGCACTACCATAAAAAAAACGCCCATGCTGGCGAAGCATGGGCGTCTTGTCTTTGTAGCGATCGGAGGAAGTTAACTGCTGGATTTTTCCTTTTGCACCAGAAAATCAACAATCTTTAAAAGCTCAGTCTGGGTAGGGACGGGGCCGCCTACTGTCACCAGGTATTTACCGTTAACCACCATGCTTGGAACACCACGAACACCGTAGTCTCTCATGCGTGTGCCAGCGCGTTTGACGGCGCTGGAAACAGAAAAGGATTTCCACGCCTTGTCAAAAGCATCAGAGGCTACGCCTGCACCGACAAACATTTCCTTAACAGCTTCTTCGGATTGCAGGTAATTACGGCGCTGGTGAATCTCACTAAACGCTATTGGATGTATAGTTTCTGCAACACCAAGTGCTTCTGCTGCGTAAAAAATCTGTGCATGAATTTCCATGGTGCCATTCCACATACCAGGGCTGCGCACGAAAGCGACGTCAGAAGGAAGTTTTTCTTCCCAGCTGGTGATCAGTGGCTCGAAGGCATAGCAGTGTGGACAGCCATACCAGAAGATTTCAGTCACTTCGACTTTGTTGGGGTCTGATGTTCTGACCGGCTCAGCGATGATTTCATAGTGAGTACCTTCAACATACAGGGCCGGCTGAGCCACAGCGGTAGCGGCTACATTAAGAGCCAGTACCAAGGTCATCAGTAATTTAGTGGATAATTTCATTGGGTCTCTCTCCCTCGGTGTATTCTTGCGTGATCTGTATTCTATATATTACTTATAGAAACGGTAAGACATTAGTTCTCCAGTTAAGGATTGAAGAGCTGCTTATCTGTCGTTTATCTTCCTTTTGCCTTTTTTGACCTTCCTTTGACCTTGCTTTTATCTTATATCAGGTCGAGTATGCCATAAGCGGTCCAGAAAAAGGCAGGCTGAAGAAGGATGTTTCGCTGTTTTTCCTAATTTCACCAGACTCGAAGTTTGCCAGTATTCTTTAACGCGCCTTAACTATAGCTGAATTACCGCAATCCAGAGACATAGGAGGACAGCGCCGCAATTTCTTCGTCACTCAAGCGTGCCGCAATACTGCGCATTACTTGTGCATCGTCATTATTACGCATACCGGACCTGAAAGCCTTGAGCTGTAATTCAGTATAAGCTGGATCTTGTCCACTCAATGCAGGGTAGCCAGCAGATGACAGGCCTTCCCCATTTGGTGAATGGCAGGCAGAGCAAGCCGCAGCACCAATTTCAGCAATCCCGGCTTTGTACAATGTCTCACCCAGAGCCACTTTTTCCGGTTCTGCTGCACCTTGTGCCAGGGGCTGGGAAGCGTAATAAGCAGCCACATTTGCCATGTCCTGATCATTGAGTGCATTCAGCATACCTGTCATCAATGGCGCAGCCCTGAGGCCAGTCTTGATGTCATGCATTTGTTTTAAGAGATATTTTTCTGTTTGTCCGCCTATTTTAGGGACATTCGGAAGCTGGCTCATATTGCCATCTTGCCCGTGACAGGCCAGGCATACAGTGATTTTCTCTGCGCCAGCGGCAGCGTCACCCTGGGCAAAGGTCTGCAATGGAGCAAACACGGCAAGCAAAACAATGGCTGCCGCTACTGCTGTCTTTAAAAATAATGTGTTAGAAAAGATAGTCGTGTTTACTGCGGTATTCTTCATTCTCAGTTTCCAGTCGGGACGTTTAACAAGTTCTATTATTACTTACTGCCATTTGGCGCAATTCGATCAAATCCAGATATAAAAATACAGGGTATTTTCATGTTACGCCCTGCTTCCAGATCACCCAATACAGTCAAATCTTATAACTACGCATTAGTGAATCAGTGCTGTTACAATTCACAGCCGACAAAGGCCGCCCGATTATACCTTAAGCCATCACTTAACCCCAAACAGAATGCCATATTATGAATGCGGATCCGCAGGCCAACAGACTAGATTTTACCAGCACCAGTTTTTTGCTCAGTGCCAGTACCTTATCCCAGTGTCCGGAAGATAATGCTGATGAGGTCGCTTTTGTGGGTCGTTCCAATGCGGGTAAATCCAGTGCCATCAATGCATTAACCGACCAAACCAAGCTTGCCAGAACCAGTAAAACGCCTGGGCGTACGCAATTACTGAATTTCTTTCAGGTGGCGCAGGGCAAATTCCTGGTCGATCTACCGGGCTTTGGTTATGCCAAGGTGCCTCCGGCGGTAAAGGCCAAATGGCAAAAACAACTGGAGGCTTATCTCAGGGAACGTAAATCATTGCGCGGGCTGGTCCTGTTGATGGATTGCCGCCACCCCCTGAAGGATTTTGATCGAATGATGATTGAGTGGTGTGCCCAGGCCCCAATGTCAGTGCATATACTGCTGACAAAGAGTGACAAACTAAAGTCCGGAGCCAAACAAAAAGTCCTGCTTGAGACCCGAAGAGAACTGGCCAGCTACGGCGACATGATTTCAATTCAGCTGTTTTCAGCGCTCAATCATGAAGGCGCAGGAGCTTTAAAGGGGCGGCTTCAAACCTGGTTATGCCCTCCTGTCGTAAAAACCCCTGAAACAACGGCTGAAAGCTGAAGGTTAAAACCCTTAACTTAAAGGCCACAAATTAAAAGGGCCCTAACTGTAGGAGAAACAGTTAGGGCCCAACGCGCTCCTATTAACCAGGAGATATATCTTCTTTAGCAGGAAGGAAAAATCGGGGAGAAAACCTTCCTGCTGTAGTAATTGACCCACTGTTTTCACAATAGTTCAAAAAAGGATAAAAAAATTTGAATTTTTTTACTGTTCAGGCAGAGACACAATGAAAATATCAGCGTTAAATACTAATGAGCCGTATTCCAGTCTTTTCCAGAACCCATATCCACCACCAATGGCACATTCAGTGAAGCTGATGACACCATACGAAACCTGACTCCCTCAGCCAGTAATTCAAGATCCTCTTCTGCCACTTCGAAAACCAGCTCGTCATGCACCTGCATAATCATCATGGCATCGAGTTTCGCTACTTTAAGCCAGTGATCTATATCCACCATTGCCTGTTTGATTATATCTGCGGCGGTTCCCTGCATGGGGGCATTAATCGCTGTCCTTTCCGCCGCCTTGCGTAACATGCCGTTGCTCGCCTTGATATCCGGCAGGTACAAACGTCTTCCAAACAGTGTCTCCACATAACCCTGCTCGCTGGCCAGCATACGGGTGTCATCCATGTATCTGCGCACTCCCGGATAACGCTGAAAGTAACGCTCAACGTATTCCTGGGCCTGTGCACGTCCAATGCCCAGCTGTTTCGCCAGACCAAAAGCCGACATGCCGTAAATCAACCCAAAATTGATCGCTTTGGCACTGCGCCGCTGATCCGGCGCCACTTTGTCCAGGGGGACTGAGAAAATTTCACTGGCTGTTGCCTGATGGACATCCAGCCCCCTGGAAAATGCCTCACAGAGCCCTTCATCGCCAGACAAATGCGCCATAATCCGCAATTCAACCTGGGAATAATCGGCTGCCAGCAATACCTTGCCTTTGTCAGCGACAAAGGCTTGTCTGATGCGGCGACCTTCTTCGGTTCTGATGGGTATATTTTGTAGATTTGGCTCTGTTGAAGACAATCTGCCGGTGGCAGCCACAGCTTGCTGATAATTGCTGTGAATTCGCCCCGTGTTCGAATTTATATCCCGAGGCAGACGATCCGTATAAGTCGACTTCAATTTGCTAAGACTACGATGTTCGAGAATTACTTCCGGCAAGGGGTATTCCATGGCCAACTCCTGTAGAACGGGCTCAGCGGTGGAAGGTTGCCCTTTGGCGGTTTTACTGATGACCCGGTAATTCAGTTTGTCGTAAAAAATTTGCTGCAGCTGTTTTGGAGAGCCCAGATTGAATTCTTCTCCCGCAAGCTCGTAGGCCTTCTTTTCCAGGTTTTGAAGTTTTTCAGCAATCTCAACACTTTGCCTGGCAAGCGCACCAGTATCCAGGCTGACACCAGCATCTTCCATACGACTTAACACCGGAACCAGGGCAATTTCGAAATAGCGATATACCTCTGCCAACCGGACATTTTGTTTTAGTTTGCTGTCCAGCACCTGATGCAAGCGAAAACAGAAATCCGCATTTTCCGCGGACCAGGAAGTAGCTTTTTCAAGCTCAAGCTCGGCAAAACTGATTTTTGTTCTACCTTTGCCCAACATCTCTTCAAGAGTCTTTTTATCCTGCTCCAGGTAAAGGGAGGCCAGTCGATCAAAGGTGTGTTTGAACGCAACCGAGTTCAGCACATAGGATTGCAGCATGGTGTCATAGCGCCTGCCGCGCAGCGAAATACCATAATTGCTCAATACGTGAGAAATTAATTTCAGGTCGTGACCAATTTTAAACAGGTGATTGTCTTCCAGAAGCGGCTTTAGCAGGGCAACTACTCTATCCCTGGACAATTGTTCCGGCACATCCAGTCCACTATGTGCCAGGGGAATATAAAAGGCTTTTCCGGGTTCACAGCAGAAAGATAATCCTATGATTTCTGCCTCCTTGTAATGCCCGCCCAATGTCTCAACACTAATGGCGATTCGTCCTGCCCTGGCAGCATCGGCAATAAACTGTTCCAGCAACTTCTGGTCCAGGATGCACTCGTACTCGACCGTTTCAGGGTTGGGTATTTTAGCATCATCGCCCCTGCTGTCATCTTCCAGCTCCCCCCCCTGTAATTCTGGTGCCTCGACGCCTTCCCCCTCCAGCTCCTTGATCCAGGAGCGAAATTCCATTTGTTTATAAAGCGCCAGCAACTCAGGTTTATTGGTCTCTTCATGAACAAGGTCTTTGGGGCCGAAATCCAGTTCGACATCCAGTTTTATGGTGGCCAGTTCCCGGGACAGTGCCAGCTGTTCCAGGTTATCACGCAGTTTTTCACCAATTTTTCCTTTTACGGCTTCTGCGTTTTTGATAACCCCGTCCAGAGAACCATATTCATCCAGCCATTTCACCGCAGTTTTCGGCCCGACGCCGGGAACGCCTGGAATGTTGTCAGCCTTGTCGCCCATCAAAGCGAGATAATCGATAATTTTTTCCGGTGGCAGACCAAACTTGGTATTTACACCGTCAATATCCAGTGTTTCATTGGTCATGGTATTGAGCAGAGTGACATGTTCATTAACCAGTTGCGCCAGATCCTTGTCCCCGGTTGATATTAAAGTTGGCATACTTTGTTCCCAGGCCTTTTGCGCCAGGGTACCAATTACATCATCAGCCTCGACACCGTCTACCACTATCAGCGGCAAACCCATCGCCTTGATAATGAGATGTATAGGCTCAATCTGGCTACGCAGTTCATCGGGCATGGGTGGGCGATTCGCCTTGTACTCGCTGTACATATCATTACGGAATGTTTTTCCCTTGGCATCAAACACAATGGCAACATAGCTGTCAGGGTAGGCATTGATCAGGCTCCTGATCATATTTATGACCCCTTTAACAGCACCGGTGGGTTGCCCCTTACTGGTGGTTAACGGGGGCAAGGCATGGAAAGCCCGAAATAAATAGGAAGAACCATCAACGAGTATGAGTGGATTGTTATTGGTCATGTTGCTCGGCTTTCCTGGACAATAAGGTTTTTGCAGGTTTAACCCGCGATATGCAGATGCAGATTGCAGTTACTCACGACAGGTAGCAAAACCTGCTGCCAGCTTTTGCATAAACTGAAAATACCCATCCCTTGTCAAGGGGATATCATGGGCAAGTACATCAACAGAAATATAACGCAAGGTATCACGTTCCAGTTGGTTTTGAAGGTTGCCTGAATTTACTGCAGGGTCAATCACAATACAGTTCACATTGCTTTCATTGAGCACGGACTTTATTTCCATGACACGCCTTATTCCGGGTTGAACCTCCTCATTATCAGTAAAGCTGGTGAGATGAGAAATTCCCAGCTGTTTTTCAAAATATTGATAACCATTGTGGTATACGGCAAAGGCTGGAAAGCTGTCAGGATCGATTGTTTCTCTCAGCTCTTTCTCCAGGCTTTTCAATCCATCTGTGAAATGCTCAAGGTTTTGTAAATAGCGTTGTCCATTGCTGCGATCGAGTTGAACCAGGTTTGCAGCCAGAACCTCTGCAATTATCCCGGCATTGCGGGTATCAAGCCAGATATGGGGATCGATACTGGTGTTAAGTGGATATATTGTCAGTCCATCAAGATTTATGGCCGTCACTACCTGCGCGTCCAGTTCGCCAATTATTGCCCCCATACCCGTTTCAAGTTGCGGCCCAATCCAGATAAAAATATCTGCCTGGTTCACTACTCGGCGTTGGGAGGGTCTTAGCGAGGGATGATGCGGATCCTGCGAGCCATCCATTACCAGCATTGGCTGAGAAACTTCATGCGTTATGGCGGCTGCAATTATCTGCAATGGCCGAATGCTGGCGGCTACTGAATATTGCGCAAAAACCTCATTATCAAGTCCCGGCAACAGAAAAAAAATCAGCAATAATTTGCGCATAGTAAAAGACAAAAACCCGTCAGAAAAATGCTCAGCC